>USCC01000006.1 GCA_900553035.1 uncultured Rhodospirillaceae bacterium
GCCAGTCGTCCAATTCATCGAACGTTATTGCGTATTCGAGTTCGCTCTCTTCCTGCTCACACTCGGCCTTTTTGGATATGCAGGGCCCTATGAAAACCACCGCCGCGCCGGGTTCGTCGCGGTGTATCACCCTCGCATGCGCCTGCATGGGCGTAAGCACGGGGGCCAGCAGCTCTATCGCGTCCGGATAATGCTTCTGAATATAAAGGTTCAGCGTTGTGCAGCAGGATGATATCACCGGCTTTTTTATGCCGTTAGCAATAAGCTTTTCGTATTCGCTTTTTACTATATATGCGCCCTCGGCTGTTTCCCGCGCATCATAAAAGCCTAATGCCTTCAGCGCGGTGCGCAGCGCTTCAAAGCCACAGCCGTCAAAATACGCCGCATAGCTTGGCGCAACGCTTGCAATCACCTTCCTGCCGGAGCGTATAAGCTCCTTTACGGAGGCGGATTCATCAGTGCCGTGCTTGGTATGCTGTGGGCAGGCTATCGTGCAGTTTCCGCACAGTATGCAGTCCCGCTCAACTATCATGGCGCGGTGGTTTTTGACCTCTATCGCCTTAACGGGGCATACGCCTATGCATTTGCAGCAATCCTTGCAGTTTACGCTTTCAAACTGAAGTATACCCATTGCCGTGTTACCCGCTTATCCTATGCGCGGCAGCACAAGCTGCTCCCATGTTGCGTCCACGTTATCTTCGCACATGCCAAGCACAAGCTGATCGTCTATCTTTACGGATACTCCGTTTGCGCATTCGCCCAGGCAGAACACGGGCGCAACGTTCACCCTGTCCTCTGCGCCGTGCTGCCGCACAAGCTGCTTAAAGCGGTTCAGTATGGCGTAGGAGCCTCTTTTATGGCATGCGCTGCCAATGCATACGGATACGGTTATCATCGCTGTTCCTCCGGCTTATTTATTTTGTATGTTCTATTTCTTCTATTTCCTTTTCAACCTCGCCGTCGCCCTTCACGTCAAGGGCGGGATTGAGTATCTGCATAACCCTTATGGCGTCCGCGATGGTATTTTCCATTGAGGACCGCGCTTTGCGGCTTCCGCAACCCAGGCTTCATTGTAGCTGTCGTCGTTGAATATAACCGGCTTGTGTTCCCGGTACAGCTTCTGCAGGATTTCCTGAGCGGCCTTTCCGACGTCGGCGCCGTTTCCGATTTTTTCCTCCAGCATATCGGCGATGTCTTCCAAAGCCGCTGCCACGGCCAGATTGATAGCGATGTTTGTCTGCGCGATCGCCTGAGAGGAACCGACTGCCCGGAATTCAAACTTGTTCCCGGTAAAGGCAACCGGCGATGTCCGGTTACGATCCGAAGTGTCTTTCGGCAACGGCGGGAGCATGGAGACGCCGAGTTTAATCAGACCGCCGTGATCCGAGACTTTTTTTTCGCCGGAAATGATGCTTTCCACGATTTCGTTCAGCTGGGCGCCCAGAAAGACGGATAAAATAGCCGGAGGCGCTTCATTGGCTCCCAGACGGTGGTCGTTGCCCGGACACACGACACCGATGCGGATGGCCACGCCATATTTGTGCACGGCGCGCAGAACGGCCGCCAGAAAGACCAGAAACTGGGCGTTGTCCATTGGTGTTCGGCCCGGATCCAGCAGGTTATGGCCTTCAGAATCGCTCATGGACCAATTGTTGTGCTTGCCGCTGCCGTTTATGCCCGCGAACGGTTTTTCGTGCAGAAGGCATACAAAGCCGTGGTCTTCGGCGGTCTGGCGCAGGACTTCCATGGCCAGCATGTTATGGTCGGCGGCGATATTGGCGGATTCGTACAGCTGGGCCATTTCAAACTGGGCCGGAGCGACTTCGTTGTGCCGCGTTTTCGCCGGGATGCCCAGCTTCAGCAGGCGCTGTTCCAGATCGGTCATGAAGGCCAGCACGCGCTGAGGAATGGCGCCGAAATAATGGTCTTCCAGATCCTGTCCCTTCGGCGGCCTCTGTCCGTAAAGAGTTCGGCCGCAGTTCACGAGGTCGGGACGCTGGAAGAACAATTCGCGGTCGACCAGGAAATATTCCTGTTCAACGCCCAGATTCGTATCGACCCGGGACGCTGTTTTATTTCCGAACGCCCGTAGGATTCGCAGGGCTTGTTGAGACAGAGCGTCGATCGAACGGATCAGCGGAATTTTCCGGTCAAGAATGTCGCCCGTATAGGACACGAAGAACGTTGGAATGCACAGCGTTTTTGAACCGCCGCTTTCCATAATGAATGCCGGTGATGTCGGATCCCAGGCGGTATAGCCGCGGGCTTCAAAAGTTGAACGCATGCCTCCCGACGGAAAGGAGGAGGCGTCGGGTTCGCCCTGAATGAGTGTTTTGCCCGAAAATTCCGTAAAAATATTTCCGGTTTTGGAACGCGCGATAAAGGAATCGTGTTTTTCCGCCATCTGTCCTGTCATGGGTTGGAACCAATGCGTATAATGTGTCGCGCCTTTTCCCATGGCCCAGTCTTTCATTGCGTTGGCGACGACGTCCGCGACCATCGGGTCCAGGGGAACGCCGAGTTTCATTGTTTTCTGAAGTTTTTTGAAAACATCGCCGGGAAGACGTTCCCGCATGACTTTTTCATTGAACACATTCTGAGCGAAAATTTCAGTAATCTGTTCTTTGGCGCATTCCCGGCCGCCTCTGGCGGTACGGCGCTGAGCAATATTCCGTATTGCCGATTTTCTGGGGGTCATAGGTTTTAAATCCTCGTAAAAATGAATAAACGACGCCGGATTTAAATCAAGAACCGTGCCAACCGCGAAAATCGGCGGATTTACAGGAATTTTTCAAACAAAGAGGAGGTATCTTCCGGCAAAATCATACAAAATTGTCGTATTCTGTTTTCATTTATCCGACAATTTTGTTGTTTCTTTTTCGGGACAGAGGCGATCCGTGCGCAGGATCCGGGCTTTGACCTCCCACCCCCTTCCGTCATTGCGCCGGGTGAAGGAACCCGAGACGTCGTCTGAATGCGGCAGAGACGAAAAAGAATCGTTTTCAAAAGCCCGCGGCACGAAGAACTCTTTGTCTTCCAGATACCACAAGACCAGCGAGCATTTTCCGGATTCCTGAGGAAAATCAAGGAAGAAGATGGGCTTTCGGACGCCTTTGAGCTGTTCGGCCAAACTGGGATAAGCATACCATCCCGCAAAAGTCCTGCGCAGATGTCCGTCAGCGTCCGTCTCAAGCTCTGCGGCGAAAAAACGCACAGGATTTTGAGGAGCATACGGATTTCCGTACCATTCGGGTATTTTTACAGTGACGGGCAGAGCGCTTTTTCCGGGGCCGTCAAACGTCAGATCAAGCGTATTTTCGGCAACGACGGAACATCCGCCCAGAAACATAAAGACCATCACTGAAAAAAAACGGATCCCCTGCATGTGTCCTTTCCTTTCATAAAGTATTCTGTATATTTCTATCTTTTTTTTCAGATGTCTGAAAATAAAAACATCTGCGGGAACATCCGAAAAGCAATCCTCTCCCGCTCACTGATGATCGCTGCCGCAACACATGAAAGATCGGAATGACGGGCTTGTCACCAAAAATCCTTTACTTCTTTTGGTCGGGGCTTTTTAAGGAGGCTTTGCAAAAAAACAGGAAGAGGCCGCTGGAAGATACTGCCGAAAAAAAACGGAACGACGCTCCCCCCTAAAAATCTCCGCCATTTTTTGCTAAGCCTTTTTGAGGCGGCTCGGCAAAAAAAGGGGGATAGGAATACCCGATGTACATAACCGTCGAAAAAACGGAATGACGCTCTCCCCTAAAATCTCCCTCGTCTTTTGCTAAGCCCTTTTCAAATGGCTCGCTAAAAAAAAGGAGAACAGGAATACCCGATGTACATAACCGTCGAAAAAAAACGGAATGATGCTCTCCCCTAAAAATCTCCCTCGTCTTTTGCTAAGCCCTTTTGAGATGGCTCGCTAAAAAAGTAAGGCGGAGGGCTGGAATACTGGGGAATGTGTTTACGTTGTTCCGCTTTTTCTCGGACAGACAAAACGGAATGATGCTTCATTTCCTCTTTCCGCTGTGCCTCCTTTGATTGTCCGGATCAAAAAAGAAAAGTGCTTCGAAAAATACTCAAACAGAAATCGCCCTTCAGAACAAAAATTTACTCGCCTCCTCTCCCGGATTCTGAGCGTTCAAAAGAAAATTTCTTTCCTTTCATCGTTCTGTCACGGGCGACAAAAATAAAAAGCAACATTTTTGTAGGAATAAATTTTTCCTTCCGCCGTCGCTCCCTTAAATTCCAAACACATTTCCCGTTCCCCGAAAGATTGCATGCGATAATAATCTTTTGTTTCTTCCAGTAAAAAAAGCCCCGGTGTTCCCCGGGGCTTTCCGTATTAAAAAATTCTCTCAGCGGCCACGGCCCAGCTTCCGCCCGATCAGATTGCCGCTGATATTGATTTTTCCATCACTGCGCCGCTCAATTTTCACGCCACGGCCGTTTTTACCAATTTCAACCGACTGACTCGATTTCGACGCACGCACCGTTGTCTCGCTTTTTCCGCCGTTTGAGATAACAACGCGGCCGGACTTGTTCTCTGTGTCAATCTTGACATTGTCCACATGAGTCCCTTTCCGGGTTCCCGAATTCACGTTCGTCTTGACATCCACCTTGCCATTCCGACCGACGCGAACCGAAGTGTTGCTGCCGTTCCGACCTCTGACGTCCACCGTTTTCGTTCCGTTGCGGACGCGGCTGACCGTGGCCTGCGTCTCCCCATTTCCGACCACAACGCCTCCGTTTTTGCCGTTCGTGTCAAAACGAACCCGCTCCAGTGTAAAACCCTTCGATTTTTTCTTTCCGTCCTGCTCCCCTTCATACGCGGCGCGGGCATCCTCAAAGTCAATCGTTTCACCGGCATCCTCGTGAGCCGCCGCTTCTTTCAGCAATTCCATATTGTCCTGCTTCGGTTCGGAAGCCTCCGGCGCGGGCGCTTCCTTTCCCTGCGCATTTAATGCCGACGTCAACATGACACCCGCCAGCAGCTTTTGCATAAATCCCGCCATTTCATAATCCTTCCGTAAAAACAGACTCCCTGTATTTTATATATCAGAAAAACAGTTCCGAAACAATCCCTTAAACAAATATTTCGACAAAAATATTTCGTTTTGTCCTCAACGCCGCTCTTTTTACAGTTTCCCTCTCTTCTCTGGAACACAAAAGGCCGCTTTTCCAAGCGGCCTTCAGTATCCTTTTAAAACCCGGGCTTTTCTTTTGAAAAGCACTTTACACGTCGTCACATTCATTGTCTTTTATCTCCATCTCCTCCGAAACGCATCCTATATTTCCTCTGGCTCTCATATATAACCTTAAAACATTTTTTAGACAAAAATCAAGTCTTTTCGGCACACACACAAAACCTCCCCTCGATCGAGGGGAGGTTTTCCGTCAAATCGTCAGAACGCTTATTCGGCGACCTTGGCGTTATTGGCCAGATGTTCGTACAGGCGGCGGCGTTCTTCAACCTGCTCCTGCGCGTACTTGACCAGACGTTCATAGCGTTCCGGATCCTGCTTCTTCACAATCTGGAAGCGGGTTTCGTTCGCCATATACTCAGCCATCGGCTTCGTGGGCGCTTTCGAATCCAGCTGCAGTCCCGGTTTGCCTTCCGCAATGCGGCGCGGATCGAAACGGTACAGAGGCCAGAAGCCCGCTTCAACCGCGGCTTTCTGGTGTTCCAGTCCCTGTTCGCCGATTTCATAACCGTGCGCAATGCAGTGCGAGTACGCAATGATCAGCGACGGGCCGTCAAACGATTCGGCTTCAACAAAAGCCTTGATCGTCTGCATATCGTTCGCGCCCATGGCGACCTGCGCCACATAGACGTTTTCGGACGACATCGCGATCATGCCCAGATCCTTACGCGGCAACGATTTGCCGGCCACCGCGAACTTCGCGGAAGCGCCGATCGGGGTCGCCTTGGACTGCTGACCGCCGGTGTTCGAGTACACACCCGTATCCAGAACCAGGATGTTCAGGTTCTTGCCGGAATACAGAACGTGGTCGATACCGCCGTAACCGATGTCATAGGCCCAGCCGTCGCCACCCAGCATCCACACGCTCTTGTTCACCAGAGCGTCAGCCATGTCGGAAAGCGTTTTGGCTTCAGCCGTATTCATGCCGGACAGCTTTTCACGCAGAGCCTTGACGCGTTCACGCTGTGCCGCAATATCGGCATCCGTCACCTGTTCCGCCGTCATAATGGCGTTAACCAGGTCGCCGCCGACTTCGGATTCCATGCCGCAGAGCAACTGGGAAGCGAAGTTCTTCTGGAAATCCAGAGACAGACGCATGCCCAGACCAAATTCGGCATTGTCTTCGAACAAAGAGTTCGACCATGCCGGACCGCGGCCGTTGTCGTCTTTTGCGTACGGGGTCGTCGGCAGGTTGCCGCCGTAAATGGAAGAACAGCCCGTCGCATTCGCAATCATCAGACGATCGCCGAACAACTGGGTCAGCAACTTCACATACGGGGTTTCGCCGCAGCCCGCGCAGGCGCCCGAGAACTCGAACAGAGGACGCAGCAACTGAACCTGCTTGACCATCTTCTTTTCGACTTTCGTGCGATCGACTTCGGGCAGAGACAGGAAGAAGTCGAAATCCTTCTTTTCCTGTTCCAGATGCGCCGCAATCGGTTCCATATTGATGGCTTTCTTCTCCGGATCGGCCTTGTTTTTCGCCGGGCAGGCGCGCGTGCACAGCGTGCATCCCGTGCAGTCTTCCGGAGCGACCTGGATGATCCAGCTGGAATCAACGAATTCCTTGCCCTTGTACGGCGCGGACTTGAATCCTTCCGGCGCGTCCTTCAGGTCGGCGTTCGGCACGACTTTGGCACGGATGGCCGCATGCGGACAAACCATGGCACACTTGCCGCACTGAATACAGGTGTTCGGATCCCAGACAGGGATATCGGAAGCGATACAGCGTTTTTCATACTGCGTCGTCGCCGTCGGCCACGTGCCGTCCGCCGTAAAGGCAAACGTGCTGACCGGAAGCTCTTCGCCCTTGCCTTCCAGAATCTTTCCGGCAACCTTGCGGACGATTTCCGGAGCCGAAGCCGGAACGCCCGGCAGGCGGTCAAACTTCGACGTCGGTTCGGCCGTCACTTTGATTTCATGCAGGTGGGCCAGAGAAGCGTCCACAGCGGCAAAGTTCTTGTCAACCAGAGCCTGACCTTTCTTGCTGTAGGTCTTTTCAATCGACTTTTTGATCGCCTTGATCGCTTCGTCGCGCGGCATAACGCCGGACAGCGCAAAGTAGCAGGTCTGCATGATCGTGTTGATACGGCGACCCATGCCGGTCTGCTTCGCAACTTCGACCGCGTCAATGGAATACAGCTTCAGCTTCTTCTCAATGATTTCCTTCTGGACTTCACGCGGCAGGTTGTTCCACACCTCTTCCGGTTTGAACGGCGCGTTCAGGAGGAATACGGCGCCTTCTTCCGCCTGAGCCAGCATGTCGATCTTTTCCAGGAACGGGAAATGATGGCACGCAACAAAGCTCGCCTTGTTGATCAGGTACGGCGCGTTGATGACGTGCTTCGCAAAACGCAGGTGAGACGTCGTCATGGCGCCGGATTTCTTGGAGTCATAAACGAAGTAAGCCTGACCGTAAACACCGTCTTCGCCGGCAATGATCTTGATGGAGTTCTTGTTCGCGCCGACCGTGCCGTCCGCGCCCAGACCGAAGAAGATCGCGCGCTTGACGTCCTGGTCTTCGATATCGAACGAGTGATCAACGTCCAGAGACAGCTTCGTCACGTCATCCTTCATGCCGACCGTGAAACGGGTCTTGCAGTCCGGCTTGGCAGCGTTGTCGAAAACGGCCTTGGCCATCGCCGGCGTGTATTCCTTGGAGGACAGACCGTAACGGCCACCAATGATACGCGGCATCGCCTTGATCGCGCCCGCCGAATAAGCGTTCGTCAGAGCGGAAACAACGTCCAGATACAGCGGTTCACCCTGCGATCCGGCTTCCTTCGTACGATCCATGACGACGACTGTCTTGACCGTCGCGGGCAGGACTTTGGCCAGCTCTTCAGCCGGGAACGGACGATACAGGCGGATCTTCGCAACGCCGGTCTTTTCACCGTGCGTGTTCAGGTATTTCACCGTCTGTTCCGTCGTTTCGGCGCCCGATCCCATGATAACGACAACGCGATCCGCGTCGGCGGCGCCCACGTAGTCAACCAGGCGATATTCACGACCCGTCACTTCGGCGTATTTGTCCATCGCTTCCTGAACGATCGCCGGGCAGGCGTCGTAATACGGGTTGGAAGCTTCGCGGATCTGGAAGAAGACGTCCGGATTCTGAGCCGTGCCGCGGATGACCGGCTTGTCCGGGGTCAGCGCGTTTTTACGGTTGAAATCGACGGGGACGTCTTTCATGAATTCACGCAGTTCATCATCGGAAACGACGTTGATTTTGTTGATTTCATGGCTGGTCCGGAAACCGTCAAAGAAGTGCATGAAGGACACGCGGGATTTCAGCGTTGCATACTGAGCAATCGCGGCCATGTCCTGAGCTTCCTGAACATTGTTCGAGCACAGCATGGCGAAACCGGTCTGGCGGCAGGCCATCACGTCGGAGTGGTCGCCGAAAATCGACAGGGCGTGCGTCGCCAGAGCGCGCGCCGCCACATGCATGACGAACGGGGTCAGTTCGCCCGCGATCTTGTACATGTTCGGAATCATCAGGAGCAGACCCTGGGACGCGGTAAACGTCGTGGTCAGTGCGCCGGCCTGCAGAGAACCGTGAACCGCCGCGATGGCGCCGGCTTCGGACTGCATTTCATAGATTTCGGGAACCTTGCCCCAAATGTTCTTGACGCCCTGAGCCGCCCAGGCATCCGCGAATTCGCCCATCGGGGACGACGGGGTAATCGGGTAAATAACGGCCACTTCATTCAGACGATGAGCAACGCCGGCCGCGGCCTCGTTGCCGTCCATCATCTTCATTTTCTGGTTTTTATCCGCCATGGAAAAAAATCCTCCAAGAGTTAAAGAAAAAAGGGAAAAGAAAACATCCCTTACCGAAACAGGGAATGTTTCCGAAAAGCTCCCACGAAAAAAGCCCTTTGGAAAACATCCCCCCAATGCGCGGTCACTTTAGCGCACCGGGCCCGAATCTTCAACCGTTTTTTAAGATTTTTTACCCCGGACCCTCCGGCCGGGAAGAGAAAGACTCCGGCAGGAAAAGCCTTTCCCTTCCGCGCCATGGTTACCAGAAAAAAGCCCCCCTTTTAACATATTTGGTTGTCGTATAGTCCATACGGGCGATTTCCTCTTTTGAAGAGATATCCGTTAAACGCATGTTCACCGTGTATTCATTGACGGTCAGGCCGTCCTGTATGACGGGTTCCATCGTAATTTCCCCGAAAATCAGCATTTCGGCTCCGGTTTCGGCGATTTTCCGAATATCGTCCCTTTTCACGGTGCCGCTCATCTGGTAGACGATTTCCTGATTGATTTTCTGTGCGGCGGCTCTGTCAATCAGGACAAAGCGCCCCGACCGGCTGATTCGGTTCAGCAGCGCATTGTTCAGTTCGTCAACCCGGAAATACGGATCCGCCGTCTTATTTTCCACATCCCGGATAAACAGTTTCGGCTTGTGCCCCAGTTTGCCGGCATAATCCGCAAACACCGGATGAGAGGTCATCTGCGCCATGATTTCTGCGGCCGCCGTTTCCGAATCAACCTTTGTCCATTTGCCGGTTTTCATCATTGCATCGCCTTCGGCCGTTGACAACCGTCCGCCCACAGTGGAACATGCGCCCGTAAAAATCAGAAGACCGCTCAGAAGGATCGTCTTTATTTTCATTTTCTGTCTTCCCCTTTCAGAAAGGTATTTCATTGAGATGCTTTTCCAGAAAGTCCCGAACCGTTTCAGCGGCTTCTGAAAAAGCCTGAGATTTATTCAAGCCGGCTTCATCAAAGGAAAAACTCAAAACTTCAATGTCGCTCCCCGGGCTTTCCGGGACTTTGAGAGAAAAGAAAAAATCGTATTTCACGACCTCTTTTATCGCGCTCATTTCAACCGGCTCAGCTTCAAGAGAAGCAATGATTTCCGATGCCGCCGCGGTACGGCTACCGGCAAAGGTGTAACCATTTTTCCCAAGCGCACTTCGGACGGCGGCTTCCAGAGGAGCCGGCCGCTCGCTCTGTATACGAAGAAAAACATGACGCCGCCCGACCTTTGCTTTTTTGTTTTCAGAGATTTGTTTCCATGAAACGGTCTCCGGCATGGCCTCTTCCGTCAAAACGACATAACGCCGGTTCAACGCATGCCGCCGCGCGTAGAGTTTTTCCGCCCGAACCGCCGAAGCCGGCGACGCCGCGGCAAGCCGGTCTTTCATTTCTGCGTCAAGGGCGGACATATCACGGCGCAGAATTTCCGCCGCCGCTGTTTTGTTTAGAATGGCCAGGGCATAGAAACCGTCCGCCGCACGGCAGGTTTCCCGAACCGACACGGCTTGAAGGACGGTTTCCGAAGATTCATGCACGGCCTCCTGAAGAGCAGAAGCCGTTTCGTCTTCCGACTGGGAGAAAGTTCGGGAAAACGACGCATGAACCTTCGTTTCAAAAATACGGCCGACGGCCGCACGAGCCGCCGCGGAAGCGGAAGCAAAACTGTCCCCGGCCCCCGTCTGGCATATTTCCTCCGGAGCGCAAACGGATTCCGGCTTTGAAACCCATGCGGGACACGGTTCGTCCGCCGCCCGAGCCGAGAAGGCCGTCCAGAAAAAGGCAAGGATTAAAACTTTTTTCATCCGCTTCCCCTTTCGTTACATGCTGCCGACGGCGGCCGACAGCCCTTCTGATGTCCTGTCGATGGCATTGACCAGCGCTTCTTTCCGGCGGCGTTCAAGTTTCAACGTTTCCGTTTTATGTTCCAACTCCGCCGTCGTCTCGGACTTATAAGCCTCCAGCAGTTCCTGAAGGTTTTTAAGCGAAATCTTTGCAACGGCCGCGCAATGATAGGATTCGCGGTTCTTCCGGGCGCCCCGTTCTTCAAGGTATGCCCGGCGTTCATAGGAGGACGCCTGAATCTGCACGCCATGCAGTTTTGTCTGAATATCCTGACGAACAATGTCTTTCAGCTTTGCTGTTGACGTCTGTTCCGCGTCCGTCCCTTTTGAAGAAATCTCCTTTTCATAATTAGCCAGAATTTCCTGCGCAATTTCAGCCGCGATATGAGCGGAAGCCGTAACCTCGGCCGTCCTTTTGCACAGATCCCTGTTCACATTATCGGCCTCATTCACATAGTAACGGAACTTTCCGGCGTTTTCCTCTGAATCGCTTTCATGGGCGCGGGACGGATCCATCCAGACCGGTGTTTTTTCGGGAACACGCTCTCGGACGACGTAATCGCGTTCAATGCCGGAGCAGGCCGATATCAGACTGCAAACGGCGACCATGAAAAAAAATGTTTTTTTCATCCGTTAATCCTTTCTGAAATCTCCCCTTTCTCCGAAGAGAAAGAGGAGGAATTAAAAATTTATTTCTCTGCCGGAAGATTGAAATCCAACAGGACGGGGGCTCCCTTTCCGACGGTAAACGTATGGGAATATAGCGTTTTTTCATTACGGACGATTTCCGCCGTATAGGTTCCGTCCCCAAGTTTCAACGACTGCATGAAGATATTTGCGGGCAGCGACGACCACGCACGCAGATCGGCATATTCAGAGGCTTCAATCGCCTTCACCGCCGTGGCAAACGCTCCGGACGCCGCATAGTCCTTCATTGAAGGCGCTTTGTCATAGGCCGCTTTCGCCGCCGCCAAAGCCGCCGTATATTTGACGGTCAGGCGAGCGCCCTTCTTCGCCGTCAGCGCTTTCCGGTTCATCTGAAAATCGCGGTAAGCTATTTCCGACAGCGGCGCCACCAGAGCCATTTGTCTCTCGGTGACCTCTTTTCCGTCCTTTTTGATGACCAGCTTATAGTCTTCTGCCGGCACAGGCTTGTCCATTGAGGCATATTCAAAGAAAAACAGGCCGTCCTTATTTCCCAGCAGTTTGGCCATAGTTGCGGCATTGAAATCCCTGGAGACGATCGGAAAACCGACTTTTTCGGCTTTTTTGGGTGCGATCAATCCTGTTTTCAGAACAACCGCGACATTTTCAGAAGCACCGTTCCGCTTCCTTTCACGGATATAAGCCCGGACTGTTTTCTTCTGTTCCGCCGTCAGGACACTTTCGGCATCGTCCAGCATTTTTTCCCAGGCTTTATAAAGCAAAGCGCTTCTATTGCGTTCAACATCACTGCCGCTCTGGTTCAAATATGCGCCCCAGGCTTTTTCCAGAGCTTCGGGCGTCGGCCGGTTCTGCATTCCCGGATCTGACGCCAGGGCATTCCAGGCGAGCAGGACGGACTTTGCCCCGCTGACATGTTTTTTGATTTCCGCTTCGGAAAGTGTCCGGGCCGCGACCGGTTCGGCCTCTTTTTCCGTCGGTGTGTAAGCTTCATATTCGCCCTTTTGAGCCAGCATATAATGAGCCATGGACTGATAAAACTTCAGCAGAGCCCTTTCATAGGCGGCTCCCTTGTAATCTGCAACGCCGTCGCCGACAACCTGAGCCGCCGCCGTTTTTGACACGCTGGTCGTATAGAGCTTTTCCGCCAGAGCGTCGGCCTTATCAAAACTTTGCAAAGCCTGGAAGTAATCACCGTTTAAATACAAAACGCTTCCCTGCTCCATTGCTTTGAGCAACGCGGAAGAACCGTTCTGATAAAAATCTGCGGACAGAGCGATTTTTTTGCCTCGCCGATATCGTTCCGGCGCAAAGACATGTTCATCTGAGCGGGCAGAGGGCCGGAATGGCCGCAGGCCGATAAAAACAGCACAAGGCTGAATGAAGGAATAAGTTTTTCACTTCTGTACTCTCCTGAAAAAAAATTGACCGCCTTTTCAGGCGGTCGGAGAGTTCGGAAGTCATACATACCATGATGACCCTCCGGCCTTTAAAGCTGTCCCGATGTACGAAAGACATAGAGAGACGGCTTCTGAACATACGCCGAAGCTCCCCGATTTTGAAAAATCAAATTTTTTCGGGGAATGTGTTTTTATAACCGTTTGAACTTAAATAAAAAATCCTGTCTTATTCGTTTTTTGACTTCTTAGAAACCGTTTTCAAGGTAACGTCCCGGTAACAATCCCGAAGCGTGTTTTATCCTTTGAAAGCAACCTCTGAAAAACGAAAACCTTTTCCGGTTCCCGCTTCGTTAAAAATGATACGTCTTTTTACAGCAAAAAGCAATTTGAGAAAAAACTTTATCCCGTTTTTAATCGTTTCCGAGCTAGATCAATTAAAATCAATCAAAATCAAAAAATCGATAAAAATCAACAAGTTGATTTCCTTCAACGGCCTTGTTATCCTTTCTCGAGAAAGAATAAGAGGGAAACGATGGCGACAGGATTTGAAGAAATAGAAATACCGATAAAGCCAACCTGCACTTTGCGGGAAGCGTGCGAATGGGTGGCGTTCGGTTATCCGCCGACCGACGAGGAATTCAAGAACGTTTACCGCAACGCCTATCCGTCTCAAAAAAAGCTTTTACAGGCGGCGAAAGACAAATTGAAAGTGCTGATTAAAACGCAAAAAGTCGCCATAACCGGACGTTACGCTTTCTTTTTCGGGGCGGACACGCTGACAATGTGGCTTTTCACGCGCTTTTTGATGATGTTGCTCTGCTTCCTGATCGGTTTGACGCGGTTGTTTCACCCGAGAACGAAACTTCCGGTCAGATTTTTATATTACCGGTGGTTGGAAAATCTTCAGGCGTTTCATTTCAACGGCGTCTGCCGGAAAGTGTATCACTTCAAAGCCCGGTATTGCCACAAAGCGGGACGTTTCGATTTCGAGTGTTCCGATCACTCTGCCGAGTTTGAGGAAGGCGACATACCCGTTCCCGATTGGCAAACTTTGCGATTAAAGCGATACCGCAGAGTGTTTGGCAAAGAAACTTCCGTCGAAAACGCGCGTTATCCGGTCATCACTTACGGAACGATGGGCGCGATCGCCGATTTCAAGCTGGATTTGAATCGCAACAGAGTATCGCGCGTTTTACGGGGATTTGCGGAAATAGAGGTCGATACGAAAGAGCTGATGCGCGTTTGTCCGCCCGTGAATCCGCCTTTGTTCAAATACGAGGAAGCAAAACAGGCGGAAAAGAAATCCGCCTTACCGCCGTTGCTTGCCCTTGTCGCCGAAGTGATAGAGGAAAACGGCTACACCGCCGACAATATCCCCGAAAACAAAGTCGTCGAACGGGCTTTGATTAAAAAAGCGAAAGAAAAAGGATTTGAGTTCGCTTCCGAAAATCAGATACAGGAAGCGGCGCGACTGGCGAACGGATGGGGGCTTCAAACGGTCGGACGGCGCGGCAAAGGCAGACCCGCCAAACGATAACGCTTGACAAACGGCGGAGATAACCTTATATTCTTTATCAGAAAGATGGGATATATACTGCATTAAGCTTTTTTAAGCAGGATTTCGATCTGATTGCAGTTGATCGCCCATCTGTTTTTTTATCTGAAATATCCGAGTCTTCTTCCTTTGGCGTATTTTTCGTCGAAGTCGTCGATTTCTTTGATCTGCTTCAAAACGGCGTTGGCGTTCATATCGCGAATCAGCTTGTAAATCATATTGTGGATTCTCGCCGGTTCGTTCAAAGCATCCGTTACCGTTATCAAAGAACCGTAATGAAACACCTTGTTCCTATACATACGTATTCTGTTGACACGTTCGTAAACGCGCCCCGAAACAAGCGTTTCCTTCGTGCAGTCGAAGATTTCCTTCAACAAGGTCGGATGCTTGCTCCATAACGCTTTCTTGTAGGCGGAGGAAAAAAGATAAGCCCAAAATCCGAAAGTCAGTTCCGAAATGAGATGATCTTTATTATTCGGGTCTTTTTGCGCTTCCGCCGAAAGCCGCTTTCTGATTTTTTGAAAAGTGTCCGCGTTTTTGCCGATCAGGTAAGCCGGATTGAAAATCCAGTTTTCGCCCAAATGCTTTGAAAACACGGCATCGATTTTGTTGCGCAGAATGATCTCGAAATAGCTCAAAGACTGGTAAAAGCTTTCCGCCAACTCCGAATTATACAAATGCGCGGCGAACGCTTCTTTTGCCGTCGGCTTTCCGTATTTTGCCAAGCGTCACGCCGATATGAAAGTTTCGATGTCGTTCATAAAATCACCTTTGGTTGACTGATCCGAAGCATACAATATCCCCCGTCCGACCGCAAGATTCAAACGTCCCCGGAAAACACGGGAAAACGTTTCGCAAGACGTTGAAAAACAAAGGGACAAAGAGGCGGGCAGGATACGCGATTTGTCAGACAAAATCGCACGGAGAATCCCGCCTTCCGCCTCTTTGCCCTGTCGGCTTTGTTCCGATCCGGTAAAGCCTGTCCCTTTCGATCCGACAATCTGCAAATTAAATCCTTTTTATTTCAAAGAGTTGTCAGGCGTTTTCGCGCTTTTACGGCGGAAATTGCACGTTTGCAAAATTGCCAAGTGGTCGGCATCGGTCTTTTCTGGAAGAGTTCCGTCAAAAGGCGGTCATTTTTACGAAAGGACACCAAACTATGAAAACATATTTAACACGCAAGGAAGCTTCCTCTTACCTGATGGAAAAGGGATTGAACCGGACGCCGGCGACGTTGGCGAAATACGCGACGATCGGCGGCGGTCCGAAGTTCCGCAAGTTCGGCAAAACGCAAGTCGTTTACGATGTCGCGGACTTGGACGCTTGGGTGGCGGAACAGCTTTCCGCGCCCGTTCATTCGACTTCGGAACAGAGGTGAACGGTATGGCGAAAGTGAAGATCGCTTTACGATTGCCGCCCGAACACAAAGCGATGCTCGACAGGTTTGACAACCCGTCGGGCGTCGCCCGCAGATTTATCGCGGCGGGGTTGGCGAAAGCGAACGCTCCGGGGACGAAAGAAATCGAAAAGCTGACGGAAATCCGCGAAGAACTGCGCCGGATCGGCGTCAATCTGAATCAGATCGCCCGCGCGTTGAACAGCGGAGCGGAAGCGGAAAACATCAAAGAACATTTGGAACGTCTTGCGCTTTTGCGGGAAAGGATTGTCCGGCTGTTGAGGTATTACTATGGTTAAACGCAAATACGATTGGCTTGACGAGCATATCCGCGGCATCCGGCGGGAACGTTCGGGACTTCCTTTTCGTTACGAGCCTCTACAAAAACACTTTGCCAGCCTGTCCCGTTCCCGTCCGTTTGAAGCGGTGTTCAAGATCGTCGGTTACGCAAAAAGCGTCGGCACGGTTTGCGCGATGGCGGAATACGTCGCGGAAAAATCGAAAGGCTTGGAAGAAAAGCTGACGTTGACGGACGAAACGGAAACACGTCTGACGGCGCAGGAGTTCAAAGACCGGCTGACCGAAGAACCGGAAAGCGGACGCAAAAACGGTCGGTGCGCCGTTCATTTTATCGTGTCTTTCCCGAACGGGTGCGGTATGGCGTCGCGGGATTTGGAAGCGTTCGCGACCGAATATATGCGACCGTTCGCCGAAAACGGATATTCGTATGTATTCGCGGCGCACCGTCATCAAAGGCATAAACACATTCACTTTATTTTGAAACTGAACAACGGCTTGAAACGGTTGGAGTTCAACCGGCGGGAAATCGAGCAAATGCGCTTGCGCCAGTCCGAAATCGCCAGACGGTTCGGCGTCGAATTGCAGGCGACGCGGTTTCAGGACAGGGACTTTTCCCTGTCGCAAGTTGTCATTCCGCGCAAACACAAAACGCTTGAACAGCTGAAACGATCCCGCGCCGCCGCCGACCGTCCCAAGTCCGCGGAACATTCACAAGAAAGAGGAATCGAACGATGACGGTTTACGGATACATCAGAGTCAGCACGGACAAACAGACAACGGAAAACCAACGCTTTGAAATCGAGCGTTTTCTGGAAAACAAAAATCTTGCCATAGACGTATGGATCAACGAAACGATCAGCGGAACGGTCGTTTTCGCGAAAAGGAAAATCGGACGGACGTTAAAGCGGCTGAAAAAAGGCGATGTCGTGATCTGTTCCGAACTGTCGCGGCTCGGACGCAACATTCTGGACGTGATGACGATTTTGAACGTCTGTATGACAAAACAGGTGCAAGTCTGGACGGTCAAGGAAAACTACCGTTTGGGAGCGGACATTCAATCGCAGTTGCTGGCGTTCGTGTTTTCCATGGTCGCGCAAGTCGAAAGGACGTTGATTTCCCAACGAACGAAAGAAGCGTTGAACCGCCTGAAATCCGAGGGCAAACATCTCGGACGGGCGACCGGAAGCCGCAACAAAAAGCACGTTCTGGACGGCAAGGAAGATAAGATTTTAAGGGATTTGTCAAACGGTCTGTCCGTCATTCAAACGGCGAGAAAACACGGCGTTGGCAAAAGCTCGATTTATAGGTTTCTTTCCCAGTCTGACGTTCGTTAGGCTGAAGTTTACTAAACGTTTCCGGCAATATCAACCTTTTAAATATTCTGCCGTTTTCTGCGGAACGGATTTTTCCCGACCTAACGAAGGATAGACTGGGAAAGATCGTAAAACGTTCGCTTAATGATGGATCGACAGTCTTGTGAGTTTTTTCATTGTTTGGGGAATGAACAGATGAGTGAAGCTGACGGTAATTTGTTTTTTGAACATCCGATCTTAAATTCTCCGTATAAATATCCGGCTAAACATTGGGAACTTGATGAATTCGGGCAACCGACACAGAAAATTATAGACAGGCGGAGATTTGCTAACTTCTTTACGCCAATTCCAAAACCCAAAAAACAAAACGGAGGACAAGGGAATTTACTTTTTGATGAGAAGTTGGATTCCCAAGATCAGCAATACAATCAAAACTCCATTATCAATGAGGTTAGAAAAGCCGTTGATGCATGGCGTCTTTTACCAAAACAAAATTGGAATGTAACCGCTGAAACAGCCAGGCTTTTGGATCATTGGAGAAACTATAAATTTAATGGAATCCGCCCGTTCTTTTGCCAAATAGAAGCCGTTGAAGTCGCTATTTATTTAACAGAAGTCGCCCCTCACAGCAAAGAAGGAAAAGCTTTTCTGGAACACTTAAAAAAGGCGAATGAAGATGCCAATCCGGGATTGATGAGATTAGCTTTGAAAATGGCGACCGGCGCGGGAAAAACAACCGTTATGGCTATGTTAATCGCGTGGCAGACAATAAATGCCGTCAGAAGACCGACCAGCAACAAATTTACCCGCGGCTTTTTGATTACAACGCCGGGTTTAACCATTAAAGACCGATTGAGAGTTTTAAAACCGAACGATCCGGACAGTTATTATCGAAGCAGAGAGCTTGTTCCGGAAGATATGTTGCCCGATTTAAACAAAGCCAAAATCGTTATCACAAATTATCACGCGTATAAATTACGGGAACAGATTGAGCTGTCAAAAGGCGGACGGGCTTTATTGCAGGGACGAACGGGCGAAGAAATTTCAACGCAGGAATCCGAAGGTCAAATGTTACAGCGCGTAATGCCTGAACTGATGGGATTGAAAAGAATTTTTGCCATTAATGATGAAGCACACCATTGTTATCGTGCCAATCCCAAACAGGACGAGAAATTAAAAGGCGATGAAAAAGCAGAAGCGGAAGAAAATAATGAAGCCGCAAGAGTATGGATTTCCGGATTGGAAACCGTTAATCGCAACATCGGTTTATCAAACGTGATTGATCTTTCCGCAACACCGTTCTTTTTGCGGGGATCGGGATATGCGGAAGGCACGATGTTCCCGTGGACAATGAGCGATTTTTCGCTGATGGATGCGATCGAATGCGGCATTGTAAAATTACCCCGCGTTCCCGTCGCGGATAATATTCCCGGAGATAATATGCCCATGTTCAGAAATCTTTGGGACAATATTAAAATGCCCAAGAAAACACGCGGCAAAGAGGATCTGGATCCCGCAAAAATAGATACCAAACTGATTACGGCAATGGAGGCTCTTTACGGTCATTATAAAGATACTTTTGAAACGTGGGCAACGGCAGGAATAAAAACACCGCCCTGTTTTATCATTGTGTGTAATAACACGGCTTCGTCAAAACTGGTTTACGATTATATATCCGGATATGAACGAAAAAACGATAACGGAAGCATCACATCAATTCCCGGCCGTTTCCCCCTGTTTCGGAATTATGACGACAACGGCAATCCTTTAGGAACGCCGCATACATTGTTAATCGACAGCAAGCAATTGGAATCCGGGAATAAATTTGACGATAAGTTTTATAAGCTGCAGGCGGAAGCCATTGATCGTTTCCGCAAAGAAATCATCGAACGAACGGGCGATCTTTCCGCCGCAAACAACATTACGGACGAAGACATCCTTCGTGAAGTAATGAATACCGTAGGGAAACCGGGGCGATTAGGTGAATCGGTGCGATGCGTCGTTTCGGTTTCGATGCTGACGGAAGGATGGGACGCAAACACGGTCACGCATATTTTAGGTGTCCGCGCGTTCGGAACACAGTTGCTTTGCGAACAAGTCATCGGAAGAGCATTGCGCAGACAATCTTATGAATTAAATGACGAGGGGCTTTTTAATGTCGAATATGCGGACGTTTTAGGAATCCCGTTTGATTTTAACGCCAAGCCCGTCGTCGTAAAGCCTCAAACGCCGCGTGAAACGATTCGTGTCAAAGCACTTCCCGAACGGGCTGCGTGTGAAATCAGATTCCCGCGGGTAAAGGGATATCGTGTTGATTTGCCCGACACGCAAATTGAAGCCGAATTTACTGAAAATTCCGAATTGGTCATTTCACCGGAGTTGATCGGAGCAACAAAAACGGAAAACGAAGGCATAATAGGGAAAGGCGTAGAATTGACTTTGGCTCATACCAACAAGGATATGAGGGAAAGTTCAATTTTATTTGAGTTAACGAAATCATTGGTTATGGAACATTGGCGCGATGCCGGTGAGGAGCCTCCGACTTATCTGTTCGGGGCGTTAAAAAGAATCGCACGAATATGGATGAAAGACTATTTGAAATGTGTCGGCGGGACATATCCGGCTCAGGTTGTTTCGATGCCGAACCTTTTAAAAATGGCGTGCGACAAAATTTCAGCCGGTATAACCCGCCAGGAAATCCGACAAGGGCATAATGCGATAAAAGTCATTCCGGATCCGTTTAATCCCGAAGACAGCACGCGGCATGTAAACTTTACGACGACGAAAACGTTTCGCTGGGAAACGAAATCAACGGCGTGTCATGTGAATTATGCGATTCTGGACAGTTCCTGGGAAGGAGAGTTTTGCCGGATTTTAGAAAACACCCCGCAAGTGAAGGCGTATGTAAAAAATCAAAATCTGGGATTTGAAATCCCTTATACGACAGGAATGGAAAACAAGGTTTATATCCCTGATTTTATCGTTTTGATTGATGACGGACACGGTCCGGATGATTTGTTGCATTTAATCGTCGAAATCAAAGGGTTCAGAAACGAAGACGTAAAAATCAAAAGCGAAACGACGGAAACGTTCTGGATTCCCGGCGTTAATCGTTTGAAAAAATACGGACGGTGGGCTTTTAAGGAATTAAGGCAGTTCCATACCTTTGAAGAAGAATTTAAAGCCTCTTTTGAAAAAGAGATCAGCAAAGAGAAATCACAACAATTAGAAAAAGAATTTGCCGCGCTTATTACGGAAATCACATCGACTGACGGAGAATAAAAATGGCTAAACAGGGCAACACGATGACCGAAGTGACATCTTTTACGCACAAAGAGGCAAAAAGAAAAAACATTCCGACACAAGAAATGCAGTCGATTATGACGGAAAAAGATAAGCAACCGGTTCACGTCGCTTATGAAAAAAGGAATCCCGATCTTGATCCGCAACTGATCTGGCACGGGAAATATGACGGCGACAATCAGTTGGATGTGACTGCTCCTCCTTTGTTCGTTCAGGAAAAAATCAAACCGCAAACATTGATCGACGATCTGCGCAAAATAACGAAAGAAACTTCCGCCAAAGAAGACACCACCCCCGATTTGTTTGCCGACTTTAACGGATTGCCGAACGAAGACGCAAAAACGGAATTTTATCAACACGATTGCAACTGGCAAAACAGAATGATTCTGGGGGACAGTTTGTATGTTATGGCGTCTTTGGCGGAAAAGGAGGGAATGCAGGGACAGGTTCAATGTATTTATCTTGATCCGCCTTACGGGATTAAATTCAATTCTAATTTTCAATGGTCAACGACAACAACAAACGTCAAAGACGGGAAAGATATTACCCGCGAACCGGAAATGGTCAAGGCGTTTCGCGATACATGGCGGGATGGGATTCATACCTATTTGTCCTACTTGCGCGACCGCCTGATTGTCGCGCGTTCTCTTTTGGCGGAAAGCGGATCGATCTTTGTTCAAATCGGCGATGAAAACGTCCATAGAGTTCGCGCTTTAATGGATGAGGTTTTTGGAGAAGATAATTTCATAAGTATTATAATATATAAAAAAGGAGGGACTGCGACATCAAGCCAAATAAGTAATATTTGTGACTTTATTATTTGGTATTCAAAAGATAAAAAATATACAAAATTTAGAGAACTTTACGACTTAAAAAAAGTAGGAGAAGGAGAATCAACAGGGGAACGGTATGATCAAATAGAAGATCCAACAGGTATAATTCGACGTCCAATGTCATTAGAAGAAAAAAAGAATCCTACTATACTTCCAGAAAATTGGAAACCATACAAATTATCCAATCCGTGTTCACAACATGATAATCCCAATCACAGGCTTGTTCCTTTAATTTTTCAAGGGAAAGAATTTTTTCCTCCAGCAGATAGACAATGGTCCGTTCCAATAGATAAAATGTATAGACTAATAAAAACTAATAGACTTGTATCTACTGGAAAGAATTTAGCATATATTATGTTCGTTAATGATTTTCCTGTTATGCCAGTAAATAATATTTGGCTCGATTTTCTTCAAAGAACATCAAAAATTTATATAGTTCAAACGGCAATTAAAGTTATCGAACGTTGTATTCTGATGACAACAGATCCCGGTGACTTGGTTCTTGATCCGACGTGCGGTTCGGGAACGACCGCTTATGTGGCGGAAAAATGGGGACGTCGATGGATAACGATTGATACCAGCCGCGTCGCTTTGGCTTTGGCCCGCGCCAGAATTATGGGGGCAAAATATCCTTATTATCTGCTTGCCGACAGCAGGGAAGGACAATTAAAAGAGGCGGAAATCACACATACCGCCCCTAAAACAACACCGACAACGGGCAATATCCGACACGGTTTTGTTTATGAACGTGTTCCGCATATCACATTAAAATCAATCGCCAACAACGCCGAAATTGATGTGATCTATGATAAGTTTCAGCAAAAAATGGAACCGCTACGTGCGGAAATAAACGCTTTGACCGGAAATTCGTTTGAAGAATGGGAACTGCCCCGTCAACCCGATAAATCATGGAAGGACAAAGCGATTACAGACTTGATCGAATGGTGGAATCTGCGCGTTCAACGTCAAAAAGAAATAGATGCGTCCATCGCGGCAAAGGCTGATTTTGAATATCTTTACGACCGTCCGTATGTCGATAATAAAAAAGTCCGCGTCGCCGGGCCGTTCACGGTGGAAAGTCTTTCTCCGCATCGTTATATCCCCGTGGACGAAGACGACAATCCGGTTTTGTATGATAAAAGTGATGAAGGAAACGAAACCGGTAAATTCGTTAACATGATTCTGGAAACATTAAAGGTTTCCGGGATTCAGCAAGCGCATAAAGACGATAAAATTGACTTTTTATCGGTTTCACCCTGGCCCGGGACGTATATTTGCGCGGAAGGTCGCTATGAAGAAGGTGAAACAGAACGCCGAGCCGCTATTTTTATCGGTCCGGAATTCGGAACCGTTGCCAGACCCGACCTTGTTTCCGCCGTTCGCGAAGCGGCAGACGCGGGCTTTGATGTTCTGGTCGCTTGTGCTTTCAATTTTGACGCGGCTTCTTCCGAATTTAATAAATTAGGGAAAATCCCCGTCTTAAAAGCGCGCATGAACGCCGATCTGCATATGGCGGGAGAACTGAAAAACACCGGAAACGGCAATCTCTTTGTCGTTTTCGGCGAACCCGATATAGAAATAGTTGACGCGGGAAATAATCAGATTCAAGTAAAGCTGAAGGGAGTTGACGTCTTCCGCCCGAATGAAGGTATAGTAGAAAGCAGCGATCCCGATGAAATCGCATGCTGGTTTGTCGATACGGATTATAACGAAGAAAGTTTCTTCGTCCGGCAGGCTTATTTTCTGGGCGCAAACGATCCCTATTCGGCTTTGAAAAAGTCATTAAACGCGGAAATTGATAAAGATGCCTGGGAATCCTTGCATAGCGATTTATCGCGTCCGTTTGACAAACCGTCTTCGGGCAGAATCGCCGTTAAAGTCATCAATCATTTGGGCGATGAAGTTCTGAAGATTTTTAAGGTCGGGTAAAACTGCTTTGTAAAATATGGGGTAATTAAATGGAATTTCGTATTGCCGATACCTTTACGGACAGTTTGGCTCGCTTAACGAATGAAGAACAAAAACTTGTCAAAACAACGGTCTTTGATTTGCAAATCAATCCGTCCGGAAACGGTTCCAGTTTTCACAGGATGGAAAAATCAAAAGATCCCAATTTTTGGTCCGTCAGGGTCAGCAGCGATTTACGAATTATCGTTCATAAAACGGCAAATAATTTGCTTCTCTGTTATGTCGATCACCACGATGATGCGTATGAATGGGCTCGTCGGCGTAAATTGGAAACCCACCCTAAAACCGGCGCGGCCCAGCTTGTGGAGATTCAGGAAATTATCCGTCAAATACCGGCATATATCACTGTAAATCCCGCTGAAAAACCGTTGTTTGAACACGTTTCCGATGATGATTTGATTAAATACGGTATTCCGGTTGAATCCGTGCCGATGGTGCGCGCCGTTCAAAACGAAGAAGACTTGTTCAGATTGACGGATCATCTGCCGCAAGAATCCTGCGAAATTTTGTTGGAATTGGCTACGGGAAACACACCCGCCTTTCCCGAAACAATCGCCTCCGATGTCGATCCGTTTAATCATCCGGACGCTTTACGACACTTCAGAATCATCAATAACAGGGACGAACTGGAACAGGCTTTTGCCGCCCCGTGGGAAAAATGGATCGTTTTCCTGCATCCGGCACAAAAGGCTCTGGTCGAAAAAGATTTTTCCGGACCGGCTCGGGGTTCAGGTTCGGCAGGAACCGGCAAAACGGTAGTCGCCTTGCATCGGGCGGTTGCTTTGGCTAAAAAGAATCCCGATACTCGGATTTTGCTTACAACATTTACAAAACAACTTGCAAACGCGTTAAGTGTTCGATTGCGCTGGCTCTTAAAAGGTGCACCTAAAATCGGGGAACAAATTGAAATTCAACCGTTGAAAAGCTATGCTTTGAATTTTTACCGTGCCC
The DNA here is from genome assembly GCA_900553035.1 of uncultured Rhodospirillaceae bacterium. Lineage (GTDB taxonomy): Bacteria > Pseudomonadota > Alphaproteobacteria > CAAGCB01 > CAG-977 > CAG-977. Next base: position 24,502 of record USCC01000006.1, read on the forward strand.
GTTTAGGACAAAAACCTAATATAGTTTCTGATGAAGATTTAAAAAACATAATCGCATCCGCCTGTAAAAATGTTGAAGGACATAAGTTCAGCCCGGCTTTCGTCTTGTCCGAATGGAACGAAATCGTGGACGTTCGTTGGTTAAAAACATGGGAAGAATATCGTGATGTTGTTCGATTAGGCAGAAAAACACGTCTTCCGGAACTGCAAAGAAAAGTTTTATGGCAAATCTTTACATTGGTTAAACAGGAATTATCAAATCGGAATTTAATGACTGTTTCGGAAGTTTATGAAAAGGATTTTTCTCTCTTAAATCAAATAAAAACTTCTCCCGTTGATTTTGCAGTTGTCGATGAAGCCCAAGATTTAAGCATTCCCGAACTCAAATTCTTGTCTGCATTAGGAAAGAACAGGCCGGACAGTTTATTCTTTGCGGGAGATATAGGACAACGTATCTTTCAACCGCCTTTTTCATGGAAACAATTAGGGATCAGCATTCAAGGACGTTCATCAACGCTTAAAATCAATTATCGAACATCTCATCAAATCAGATTGCAGGCTGATCGTCTGCTTCCCAATGAAATATCAGACGTTGACGGAAATATTGAAACCAGAAAAGGTACCATTTCAATCTTTGACGGTCCGACGCCGCAGATTCAGCTTTTTGCGACAAAAGAAGATGAAATCTCTGCCGTCAGTTCAAAAATAACCGAATGGATTAAACGCGGAATACAACAAAACGAAATCGGTATTTTTGTTCGTTCTGCCGCAGAATTGGAACAAGCAAATGCGGCCGTGGAATTAAGCGGGGAAAGATGCGATTGTCTCGACGATTTTATGGATCCGAAAGAAGGTTGTATAATTATCGGAACCATGCATCAGGCAAAGGGACTGGAATTCAAAGCCGTTATTGTTATGTCTTGTGATGAAGACGTTATTCCGTCCCTTGACCGTATCGAGAACGTGACGGAAGAATCTGATTTGTCAGAAGTCTATAATACGGAACGGTATCTGCTTTATGTGGCGTGCACACGCGCCAGAGATACCCTTTTTGTTACAGGCATCTCTCCCGGATCAGAATTCATTGAAGACTTAATAAATGCATAAAAACCTTGCGCTATAAGGAAACTAAAAGATCGGAAGCATTACGGAAGAGATTAAAACGAGAAATAAACAGTTATGGAAAAGGCACAGTCAAAGAGAGGTTTTGTTTGTTTGACCATGGTAAGTTATCTTCCCCGAGTCTTATCAATCCTCATTTTTTTAAGCTCCAACGTCAGTTCGGCTACACATTCTTTAAGCTGTTGACAAACCGTTTAAAGGTGTCCAAAAGAAAAATAATGACTTTTTCCTAACATATCAAAATGCCGGCTAGATTTTATCTAGCCGGCATTTTTTACACCCTAATCAATTCCGCGATTTTTTCGCTGACGACGTTGGCGGCATCAACGACGACCTTTTCCGTCAAGTGCGTGTATCGGTTCGTAATCGTGTTGATGTGATGCCCCAACAATCCCGCGATGATGTTGTCCGAATATCCCAACGCCGCCGCCATTGACGCAAAGCTGTGCCTTAAAGCGTGCAGGCAGAAGCCCGTTATCCCGATTTCCGGTTTGACGTGCGTCGCAAAATACGCCGGCATTTTCGCCGTTACTTCGGGCTTGAAAAGGTTGCCCTCTGTCGGATCGCCGCTCCGTTCTTTCAAAAACAGCAGATACCTTTTCGCCGCGCTTCCGAACGGACGGTTTTGCGCTCCCGTCTTTGTGTCCGGGAAACGAAACGCCTGATTGTCAAAATCGACATATTCCCACTTCAACGTCGTGATCTCGCTCCTGCGACACCCCGTCAACGCCAACAAAATGAAAATGCTCCTGACCGTTTCTTCCCGCTCGTGCTTGATTTGAAGAATGTTTCCGAACTTCACAAACCCTTTTTCGTCAAGGAAGACCATTCTTTTCGCCGTGGAAAGCGTGTCCAGTCTGATTGCCGGATTCATATCCGCCCAATCGTTGCGAATGGCGAACTCATACATCGAACAAAGCGTCTTTCGCGCGTGATTCGCCGCCGCGACAAACTTGTGATCCGCCGGATAACCCCGCCTGTCCATATACGCTCCGCCCACCATATCGTTGTAAAATTTCTGAACGTCGGCGCGGCGCAACTCTTTGATAAAACGGTTCCCGAAAGCCGGTAAAATCTGACTTCTGACGGAAGCCGAATACACGGCGAAAGAAGACGCTTTGATGCGCGGCTTGCGGTCGGTCAGGAACTTGTCGGCAAGGTCGGCGACCGTCATTTCTTTGCGCTTTTCGATTTTGTCGGAAGCGGGATCTTTGCCCTGAACGACCAGAGCCAGTATTTTCTTGGCTTCGTCGCGGGCTTGCGCCGGAGCGATCTGCGTCGTCTTGGCAATCGTGATTTTCTTTTGCTTGCCGTAAACGTTGCGATACATAACGATATAGCTTGCGGATGATTTGCCCACCCGCACGCCGAAACCTTTCAAAACGTCGTCAAAATAAGTCTTTTCCACGCCGTCAAACGTCAGGGAATTGATAAAAGTCTTGTTCAAATTCATAGCTCATTACCTTTCATACCGCGGTAACGCCACGGTAACTTTGTGAAGAAATCGACTGAATGAAACAGCCTTTTCCCGAACGCGCTTTCAAAGGAAATGAAAACAAGATATTCCAATAAAATCAATATATTGGAAAACACTTTCCAACACGGGGGAAAACAAATAAAAACAAGAAATTTTTTCTTTTCAAGAACTCCCCGACCAGAGAAAGTCGGGGATATGTTTCCCTCCGTCCGGCAAACAGACGGAAGGTGCCGACGCCATACCCGGCGCCGTGGTATGTAGAGCTTCTGAAGGCTCCGCGCCTGCCAAGGCACTAAACGCACGGACAACCCGTACGTCTGGAGGAAAGTATGAACCAAAAATTGCGTTGAAACAAAAAAAGAAATTTGCCAAATCGATCCGCTTATTTTAATACAGACAGAAAACCGGAGGAGATATGCCTGACTTTTCTTTTGAACAACGCGCCCAGATGCCTCAGGACTTATTTGTCCGCGCACCGTCCGGAAAAATTCTGATCGCCGGAATTGATGAAGCCGGAAGAGGCCCCTGGGCCGGTCCCGTTGTCGCCGGCGCCGTCATCTTTCCCGGCTTGGAAATATCGGACATGCTTGCGCGCCGCCTGAATGATTCCAAAAAGCTTTCCCCCGGACAGCGCGAAGAACTATTTGAGGCCCTGCAGTCCTCTGACGCCCTGATCGGGTGCGGGTCGGCCAGCGTTGAGGAAATTGATCGTCTGAACATTCTGCAGGCCACTTTTCTTGCCATGCGCCGCGCCGTCGAAGCACTTTCCGAACGGCCGGATTTTGCTCTGGTTGACGGCAATAAAATTCCGCCTCTGCCCTGTCCGGCTCAGGCGGTTATCAAAGGCGACGGCCTCAGCCTGTCCATCGCCGCGGCGTCTATCGTGGCCAAGGTTACCCGCGACCGTCTGATGACCGCCCTTGCGAAGGAATTTCCCGGTTACGGATGGGAGACGAACGCCGGATATGGTACGAAGACTCACCAATACGGGTTAAAAGTGCATGGAATATGTGTTCATCACCGTAAAAGTTATGCTCCGATTCAAAGAATTATTGCCGAGTCGCAAAAAAATTAACTTTTGATGATTCTGTTAATAATTTAATTACCTCTGCCCGCTATTCTGACTTCAGAACGGCACATCGAAACGTGCGCTTTTGACCCAGAACGGCAAAGAGGCTTTTTTATGACGACTTTAAAAACAAACGTTATTCTTCCCGGCGACAGCATTGAACTGATGAATTCGCTTCCCGAAAAATCCGTTAATATGATTTTCGCGGATCCTCCCTACAATCTTCAGCTGGGCGGCGATCTGCTCCGTCCGGACAATTCTCTGGTTGACGGCGTTGATGATGAATGGGATCATTTTTCCGATTTTCAGGCCTATGACGAATTCACGGCCGCGTGGCTGAAAGCCGCCCGTCGCGTTCTGAAAGACAACGGCACTCTGTGGGTTATCGGTTCCTATCACAATATTTTCCGCGTCGGCTCTCTTCTTCAGGATCTGGGCTTCTGGATTTTAAATGACATTGTGTGGACCAAGGCCAACCCGATGCCGAACTTCCGCGGAACCCGCTTCACGAACGCGCACGAAACGATGATCTGGTGTTCCAAAGACCCGAAAGCCCGCTACACGTTTAATTACGAAGCCATGAAAGCCATCAACGAAGGCACACAGATGCGTAGCGACTGGTATCTGCCGATCTGCAGCGGCGGCGAACGTCTGAAAGGCGAAGACGGCCGAAAGCTTCATCCGACACAGAAACCGGAAGCCCTGTTGTACCGTATTATCATGTCCAGCACACAGCCCGGCGACGTCATTCTGGATCCGTTTTTCGGAACCGGAACGACCGGCGCGGTTGCGAAACGCCTGGGTCGCCAGTACATCGGCATTGAACGCGACCCGACATATATTGCCGGAGCCCGTGCCCGGATTGACGCCGTTGAACCGGTCGCCAATATGGCGGATCTGCAGTTCACCTGCAAGCGTCAGGAACCCCGCATTCCGTTCGGAGCGGTTGTTGAACACGGCCTCCTGCGTTCCGGTGACTGGCTCTTTGATTCAAAGCAGCGTTTTGCCGCCAAGGTTCGTTCTGACGGTACTCTGGCCGCGGAATCCATTACCGGATCGATCCACAAGGTCGGCGCGACCCTTCAGGGATTGCCGAGCTGTAACGGCTGGACGTTCTGGCACTTTGAGACCAAGAAAAATCTGGAAGTCATCGACACTCTGCGTCAACAGTTGCGCGCCCAGCTTTACGCGGCCTGAAAAACAGCAAAAACACCCCTTCCGTTCCGACCGGGCGGAAGGGGCGTTTTCATAAACAGACAAGGAAAAATGCGAAATACAGCCTTTCCAAAGGCTGAAAACTTTTCTGGTCTCCCCCTGCTTTTTCGTCGTTCGAACCTCAGGAAAAGCGGTGTATTCACCCCCGAAAAATCCATTCATCCGAAACATCATATCAGAAACGACGGCCTTCCTGTCCCCGGCCCTCTGTCGGCAGGTCATTCATGGCTTGAAGGCGTCTTTACCGGAACATGACCCCAGGAGTACGAGCCTTTTTTCAAAGCCGGCTTCCTCTCTGCCGTTCCGTCAGGGCATCGGACTCGTAAGGAGACGTTTTTCTTCCAACCGGAAAGCATATCTGTTGCGGGATATTGCCTCAAAGACACCGAAGCTTTCCTCCAGCCCCTGCCCTCTGCTTTCCGTCCGACAGACCTCGGAACACCCCGGGAGGCCTGCTCCTTACTCTCCGTCTTCCGTCAGACGCGCCCGCACTTCACGGGGGGCGGTTCCTCCATAACTTGAGCGGGCGTTCATCGAAGCCGTCACATCAAGAACACCGTAAACTTTTTCGGTTATCCGGGGTTCGACCTCCTGCATGACTTTCAAGGGAACGTCCTTCAAGGCCAGACCGTTCTGTTCGGCATACCGGACGATTTCTCCCGTCATCCGGTGCGCGTCGCGGAAGGGGACACCCAGTTCCCGAACCAGCCAGTCCGCCAGATCCGTCGCCGTCGGGAACCCGTCTTCCAGAGCTTTCTTCATCTTTTCCGGACGCGCCTCCAGCCCACCGATCAAAGCCGTCATCACCCGAAGGCAGAGACAAACCGTATCACAGACACCGAATACCGCTTCCTTGTCTTCCTGCATGTCTTTGGAATACGCCAGAGGCAGACCTTTCATCACGGCCAGCAAGCCCGTCAGAGCGCCGAACACCCGTCCGGATTTCGCCCGGATAAGCTCCGCCGCATCAGGATTGCATTTCTGCGGCATGATTGAGCTGCCCGAAGTATACTCCTGCGGCATTTTCACAAAACCGAACGGCTGAGACGAAAAAATGACAAGCTCTTCAGCCAGACGCGAAAGGTGGACGAACAGAATCGAAGCCGCCGCCAGATAATCCAGAGCGAAATCACGATCCGAAACGCTGTCCATCGCGTTTTTCGTCGGCGCTTTGAACCCCAGCTTCCGCGCCGTAAGGAAACGATCGATCGGAAAAGGCGTCCCGGCCAGCGCCGCCGCCCCCAGAGGGCATTCCTCCGCCAATTCCCGGACATTTTCAAAACGCCGGATATCGCGCCCGAACATTTCAAAATAAGCCTGCAGATAAAAACCGAAAGACACCGGCTGCGCGGTCTGCAGGTGAGTCATCCCCGGCATCGCCGTTTCCGCATGCTCCAGCGCCCGACGGCGCAGGGTTTCACGCAATTCCTTTAAAAGCGCACCTGTTTCAAGGCACTGTTCACGCACAAACATCTTGAAATCAACGGCGACCTGATCGTTGCGCGAACGTGCCGTGTGCAGCTTTCCGCCGACAGGGCCGATCCTTTCTTTCAAACGGGCCTCGATATTCATATGCACGTCTTCAAGCGCCGTTCTGAATTCAAACGCGCCCCTCTCAATTTCGGCCTTTATCTGCTCCAGCCCGCCGAGGATAAGAGCCGCTTCCTCTTCCGTTATAATCCCCTGTTTCGCCAGCATTTCCGCATGGGCTTCGGATCCCCGGATATCCTGAGCATACAGACGCCGGTCAATCGGGACGGACGCGTTGATTTCCAGCATCAGATCCGCCGGCGCGCGGTCAAAACGGCCGCCCCACATGGCGTTTTTGCGGTTCATTTGCCGTTCCTCAGATGATAATCCGCTGCCAGACGCACCGCGTTGATACGGATAAAGCCTTTGGAATCCCGCTGATCAAAACCGCCATGTTCGTCCATTGACGCAATGTGCGCATTGTAGGTGGACGTCTCGCTTGAACGTGCGGCCGGGAAAGCGTTCCCTTTATACAGATGAAGGACAACCCGGCCGTTGACGTTTTTCTGGCAGGCGTCAATCGCCGTGCGGACGACGTTCATTTCGGGCGAAAACCAGAATCCGTTGTAAACCAGATCCGCCATTTTGTCCGCCATTTCACGGTTCAGGCGGAAGACTTCGCGATCCAGGCACATTCCCGTCAGATCCGCATGGGCGGCGTGCAGGATAAATCCGCCCGGCGTTTCGTACACTCCGCGCGACTTGATACCGACGAAACGGTTTTCCACCATGTCCAGGCGTCCGATGCCGTTTTCCGCACCCAGCCGGTTCAGAGCCGTGAACAGGTTCAGGGCATCCGTCTGCACCGTTCCGTCTTCCAGATTTTCCAACCTGACCGGAATGCCTTCCTTAAACGTCAGCGCGATTTTTGTAACGCGGTCGGGGGCGTTCAGAGGCGATACGGTTTTGGAATAAACTTCCTCGGGACATTCAACGGCGGGGTCTTCCAACAGGCCGGATTCATGGCTGATATGCAGAAGGTTGTCATCTTCGCTGTATGATTTTCCGGCTGTCTTTTTGATTTCAATGCCGTATTTTTCCGCATAGGCCAGCATATCCGGTCGTCCCTGAAATTCGTTCAGAAAATCCGGATCCTTCCACGGGGAAATAATTTTGATGGACGGGTTCAGGGCATAGGCCGCCAGCTCAAACCGCACCTGGTCGTTTCCTTTTCCCGTTGCGCCGTGGGCGATGTATTCCGCTCCCTCCTCTGCGGCGATGCGGACATGATGCTTTGTGATCACGGGTCGGGCGATTGACGTCCCCAGCAGGTAACGATCTTCGTAGACCGCCCCGCTTTTGAAGCAGGGAAAAATGTAATCCTCAACGAATTCGCGGCGCAGGTCGGCGACATAAGCCTTTACGGCGCCGCATTTCAGCGCTTTTTCGCGGACCGCTTCGAAATCGTCGTCCTGCCCGACGTTCGCCGTATAGGCAATGACGTCGAAACCGCGGTTAATCAGCCATTTTAAAATAACGGAAGTGTCCAGACCGCCTGAATAGGCAAGAACAACTTTGGGCTTCTGCATGATTCCGGTTCCCAGATAAAGTTAAACTCCGGAACAGGATACGGACTTTTAAAAGAAAGATAAAGACAAAAATCCCGTTCTCAGCTCGTTTTACATCAAATGCCCGTAAATACGCCGACGCCCCCTTGTTCCCGAAAGGAGAGAACGAATCTCTTCTCCTGCGGTTTTCATGATATCCGAAAAGCGGCTTTTTTCACTCATGCGGCCTTGGGAACCCGCGGAAAAAGAAGGGAAGCGGGGCGCCCATAACACCCGAAAAGGAAACGAGCCGCGAAATGTTTTTCGTGTATGGCACGCGTATTTCCGCTTTTGAAGGAAAAGAAAGATTTCCCGGGGCCGGCGCTGTAACCGGTGCGGCCGCGGGAAGGGCAATCCGGCGTGACTTCCCTCAGACCATCCCTGCCGGAACGCCGCAGGGCGTTTGCGGAAGAACCTAAAACATATCCAGAATGTAGCGGGCGTTTTCACTCATGCGGTCAATGCTCCATGCCGGCTCCCAGACCAGCTTCACCGTGACTTTGCCGACGCCTTCGAGTTTGGCGACCGCTTCGGCGACCTGTTTGGGCATCAGTCCCGCCACAGGGCACGAAGGCGCCGTTACGGTCATGTCGATTTCAACATCACCGTTCACCAGCGTGTCCATCCGGTAAATCAGCCCCAGATCATAAACGTTGAGCATGATTTCAGGATCAACGACGGTCTGCATCGCCTTCACCAGATCGTCCGGCGAAGCGTGTGCCGCACCTTCGGGCAGGCTTTCGCCTTCGGTGACCACATAGTCGTCCCCATAATTGACGACGGGAAGATCAGGAATATTTCCGCCCCACATCAGGGCTTCAAAGTCGGGAATATTATTTGACCCGGGCAGAAGTTCGTCCAGAGTCTGCGGCTTTCCGGATTTTGCCTGTTCCTGCTGCACCTGATGCGGCGTCAGGGGGATTTCAACGGTGCCGGAAAAGTCGGCCGGCAACTTTTTAAGGTCGTCTTCCGTGATCATGGGCGGCAGGGTGCGGAACATGCGTTCCGTGGGACCCATGCTGTCCGCGGCGGGTGTTTTGCCGCTTTCTCCGGAAACGGCGGGTACGGCGCCGGAAATGTTCTCCGGCGCCGTTTCGGTTCCTGTGACTGTCGATTTTTCTTCCATCAGGCCTTTACTCCGCAAAAGTCTCTAAGAAGTTATGCGACTGTTCGAACCGATTTTCAACCCCTTCTTTCAAAAAAGAAACGAAAAAATCCCCGCCGTTCATTTCCGGCCGCAACGGCATCCGCCCGCGCGTTTTGTTTCATTTTGTTCAAACTGGGGTTTTTCCGGATGGGGAACACTGATTTCCTCACCGGATTCCGTCGGGCCGACGCGAGCCGACGTATCGGCCGAATAATCAGGCGTATTGTCCTTCTTCGCGGACATTTTCTCTTTCATCTTATCGTTCATGAGTTTTCTCCTTTCCATAAAAATCAGGACAAGATCACTCTCACTTTATGTAACGCCTTGACGAAAGCCTCAATATCCTCTTCCGTATTATAAACTCCCAGAGACGCCCGAACGGATACGGGCACGCCGAACCTTTCATGCAGAGGCTGCGCGCAATGGTGGCCGACACGGACAGCGACGCCCTGCTGATCCAGTATTACGGCCACGTCCTGAGGATGTCCGAAATCAGTCACAAAACTGACCAGACCCGTTTTCCCCGGCGCCGTACCGATCAGACGCGTTCCCGGTACGGACGCAACACCGTCCGCCAGTTTCCGGCACAGCATTTTCCCGTATTCCGAGACATTCTCCATCCCGATCGAACGGACATAATCAACCGCATGGCCTAGACCTATTGCCTGAACAATCGGGGGCGTCCCGGCTTCAAAGCGCGCCGGCGGTTCGGCCCACACACTGCGTTCAAACGATACGGATTTGATCATGTCGCCGCCGCCCTGCAACGGAGGCATCGTTTCCAGAACGGCAAGCCGCCCGTACAGAATGCCGATCCCCGTCGGCCCATACAGCTTGTGCCCCGAAAAAACATAAAAGTCACAACCGAGTTCCTCAACATTGACCGGCATATGCGCCGCGGCCTGACAGCCGTCAATCAGGACGACCGCTCCGACTCCGTGCGCCGCCCGGACAATTTCCCGAACCGGAAAAACCGTTCCCAGAACGTTCGACATCTGGGTCATGCCGACAAAACGCGTCCGTTCGTTCAGAAACGGAAGAAAATCTTCCATCCGGAAAGAACCGTCATCGGTGACCGGGACGACGTTGATCCTGAAACCGATGCGCTGCTGCAAAAGCTGCCACGGAACGATATTGGAATGGTGTTCGGCGACGGACAGGATGATTTCGTCGCCCTCTTTCAGATTTTCCGCCCCCCATGTCCCGGCGACAAGATTGATGGAATCCGTCGCGCCGCGAGTGAAAATAATTTCCCTGTCCGATGCGGCGCCGATAAAATCCCGCACCTTTCTGCGCGCCGCTTCAAAATTCGCCGTTGCCTTTTCGGACAGCTCGTACATCCCGCGGTGAACATTGGCGTACTCGTTTTCATAACAGAAACGCATGGCGTCCAACACCGGGCGCGGTTTCTGGGCGGACGCGGCGCTGTCCAGAAACACCAGAGGCTTTCCGTGAACCGTCAGAGACAGCGCCGGAAAATCGGCTCTTATTTTATAAGGATCCAGCGTCATCTTTTCCTCCCTCAGGCCTCTGCACCGCTGAAACGGCACTGTTCGGCCACGCGGTTGCGAAATTCCGCGCGGATTTGTTCATCGGTGATTTCATCCAGGACTTCGTTCAAAAACGCCGCGATCAGGATTTCGCGAGCCTGAGGTTCCGGAATCCCACGTGTTCTCAGGTAAAACAGATGCAACTCGTTCAGCGCACCAATGGCCGAACCGTGCGCGCATTTAACATCGTCCGAGTAGATTTCCAGCTTCGGCACGGCTCTGATTTCAGCGGCGGGAGACAGAAGAAGAGCGCGGTGTTGCTGAGCACCGTCGATTCCACGGCGCCCCGGCGGGATGAGGATACTGCCTTCAAAAGACGCCTTTGCACCGTCGGCGGCAATGCCTTTGACCAGCTGTGCCGAGAAAGTATCGTCCGCCGAATGCCGGATATCAGAGGACAGCCGCGCCTGTTCCGCTCCGCTGACCGCATAGACCGCGTCGCTCCGGCATCGTGCCTCCGCGCCGGTCAGATCCATCCGCACATGCGTCCCGCCCCCGCCCAGATGAAGGGTCGTCAGCTCATAGGATGCTCGAGCCGCCACCGTCGCGGCCAGAACGCTTTCACCGGAGCAGTGAAGGCGGTAATGGCGCAGGCGTGCGTTTTCGCCGACCTCGACCGTGCATTCCCCGTTCAGTGAACGTTCGACCAGAACGGCGCTTTTCCCCGGCGCAATGACGATTTTGTCCGCCGCGAAAAGCTCCAGAGGTTCGGACTGATTTTCGACAATTTCAATCATGCGTCCGCCTCTTCGCCGGCGAATTCCGCAAATCCCGTGATTTTCAGCTCCCGCCCGCCGGTTTTGACAATCCGCCCGTTCACCATGACGTGCACCACGTCCGCTCCCACCAGCTCCAGAAAATCCTGATAATGTGTGATGAACAGGAACGAACGCGACGGCGCACGCATGATGTTGACAGCTTCGGCGACAACTTTCTGGGCATCAATGTCCAGACCGGAATCCATCTCGTCCAGAATGCAGAGTTCGGGTTCCAAAACGGCCATCTGAAACATTTCCAGACGTTTTTTCTCGCCGCCGGAAAAACCGACATTGACGGGACGCTTCAGCATTTCGTCGGAAATCCCCAACGCTTTGGAACGCAACCGGATGTGTTTCATGAATCCGACGGCGTCGTAGTCCTTCAGGCCTTCCGCGCGCCGTTTGGCGTTCAGAGCGTATTTCATAAACGTCGCCATGGAAACGCCCGGAATTTCGACCGGATACTGGAACGCCAGGAATATGCCCGCCCGTGCCCGCTCGTCAACGCTCATTTCCAACAGGTCGCGTCCTTTGAATGAGACCGAACCGGCGGTGACCTCATAATGCGGATTACCGCACAGCACATTGAACAGCGTGCTTTTTCCCGCGCCGTTCGGCCCCATGATCGCATGGACTTCGCCTTCGTTCATGGTCAGGTTCACGCCTTTCAAAATCGGCTTGTCGTCGACTTTGGCATGCAGATCCTTTATTTCAAGCCAGGCTGTCATTTTTATTTTTCTCCTTCGTATCCTACCCGACGCTGCCTTCAAGCGTCACGGCGACCAAACGCGTCGCTTCGATTGCGAATTCCATGGGCAGTTTCTGCATGACGTCCTTGCAGAACCCATTGACGATCAGCGATACGGCCTCTTCGGGTTCCAGCCCCCTCTGACGGCAGTAGTAGAGCTGGTCGTCGCTGATTTTCGAGGTCGTCGCCTCGTGTTCAATGGATGCCGAAGGGTTGGCACTCTGCATATAGGGAATTGTATGCGCACCGCACAGGGAACCGATCAGCAGGCTGTCACACTGCGTATAATTGCGGCCGTTTTCCGCGCCTCTGGTCATATTGACCAGTCCGCGGTAGGTATTCTGCGACTTTCCGGCGGAAATGCCTTTGGAAACAATCGTTGACGACGTATTGCGGCCGATGTGAATCATTTTCGTCCCGGTATCCGCCTGCTGGAAATTGTTGGTGATGGCGACGGAATAGAACTCGCCCGACGCATTGTCGCCCTGAAGAATGCACGACGGATATTTCCATGTTATGGCCGAACCGGTTTCGACCTGTGTCCACGACAGTTTGGCGTTCACCCCTTTGCACAGGCCGCGCTTTGTGACGAAATTGTAAATGCCCCCCTTGCCGTCCTTATCGCCGGGAAACCAGTTCTGAACCGTCGAGTATTTGACCTCGGCATTATCCATTACGATGATTTCAACGATGGCGGCGTGCAGCTGGTTTTCATCCCGCTGAGGCGCGGTGCAACCTTCTAAATAGCTGACGTATGACTCGTCGTCCGCAATGATCAGCGTGCGTTCAAACTGACCGGATTTTTTCGCATTGATGCGGAAATAGGTCGACAGTTCCATGGGACAGCGCACGCCTTTGGGAATATAAACGAAAGTCCCGTCCGTGAAAACCGCCGAGTTCAGGCAGGCGAAAAAATTATCGGTATAGGGCACAACCGTCCCCAAATACTGCCGCACCAGGTCGGGGTGTTCCTGCACCGCTTCGGAAATTGAACAGAAGATGATCCCCTGTTTGGCCAGCCGATCCCGGAAGGTTGTCGCCACGGAAACGCTGTCAAAAACGGCGTCAACCGCAACGCCGGCCAGAAGAGCGCGCTCCTGCAGCGGAACGCCCAGCTTGTCGTAGGTTTTCAGCAATTCGGGATCGACTTCGTCCAGGCTTTTGGGCGCATCGGCGGTTTTCGGCGCGGCGTAATAGTAAACGTCCTGATAATCAATCGGCGGATAGGACAGCATCGCCCAGCGCGGTTCTTTCAGCGTCAGCCAGCGGCGGTAAGCCTTCAGCCGGAATTCCAACAGCCACGCGGGTTCCTTTTTTTTGGCGGAAATGAAACGGATGATATCTTCGTTCAGCCCTTTGGGAGCGGTTTCCGCATCAATGTCCGTCACGAATCCGTACCGGTACGTGTCCGATACGGCATCAAGGGCCGATATTTTATCCTTCTCGCCTGTCATGCTCTCCTCCAGCGCCGGGGGTCAGGATACCGAAGCCCGCCGCCTCCTGCAAACATTTTCACGTCCCGGCTTTTATAACGCTTTTCACGCGTTTTTGAAACACCTCTTTTCAGATACGGCTGACGTGTGCCCGCCGTCATTCCAAAATCGCCTTAAATGTTTAAAAATTAATATGATAATGCATTTTCGATATTGCAGAGGGTCCGTGAAACGGGCTAGAATTTCCTTCTGACGAGAAAAAAAGCAGGTGACGCATGAAAAATCCGTGGTTCAGTATTCAAGCTTTGGCCGCCGAAACCGCCGATGCGGGGGAGGTGCCCGAAACATCCCTTTTCACCGAAATCGATTTTGCCATGACTGCCGTTGTCATCGCCGTTATGTTGGCCATCACGACGCTGTATTTTCTCCAGCGTTACCTGCGAAGCCGATTCCGTTCCAAAGAACTGAAACAGAAAGTCATTGATCTTCAGAACGAACTGCTGACAACCCAGAAAAATCTGGAAGAACTGACCAAAGAGCGCAACCGTAAATTTGATCCCTACTCGTCCCCCAACACCAAAAGCCTGATTTTCTGCCTGGACAAGGACGGCGCCATCCTTTCGGGAAACGATTACGCATTTGAATTCTTCGGTTATGCCGACAAGGAAGAGCTTCTGGGCAAAAACATCATCGGAACGCTTGTTCCCCTGAAGGATTCGCATGGCCAGAACATGACCAATCTGATTGAGCGGATCAAAAATAATCCGCGCCTGTACGTCGATAATGAAAACGAAAATATCTGCCGCGACGGTAAAAAAGTCTGGGTGTCATGGACAAACCGCATCATTTACGACACCGACGGCAATCCTTCGGAAATCCGTTCGGTCGGTTTTGACATCACGCCCCGCAAACGGCTTGAGGAAGAGTTGCGCCAGATGACCGTCGTCGATCCCGTGACGGGCGTCCTGAACCGCCAGCGTTTTCTTGACGACGGCGCGCGTGAACTGAAACGCGCCCGGCGCTATAAACGTGATCTGTCCGTCCTTCTGATGACGATTGACCGTTTTGAAGCTCTGAACAGCGAACACGGGACAGCGTTCAGTGATGAGGCGATCAAGGTCGCCGTCACGGCCTGCCTCAATTCCATCCGCGAATCCGATTATCTGGGGCGTCTGGCGGATGTCGAGTTCGCCCTGCTGTTGCCGGAAACGCCGCTGGACGGCGCCATGATCGTTGCCGAACGCATCCGCAACGAAGTCATGCATTCCGACCTGATGGTCGGGGACATAAAAATCTCCGTAACGACCAGCATCGGCATCGCCACGCGCCTGCCCGAAGATGAAACCATCGATTCCGTCCTGTTGCGCGCTTTCAATGCCCTGCGTTCGGCCAAAGAACGCCACAACAACGTCGCGGTTGCCGAAGTTCCCGCTCCGTAGCGGAAAACGCCCCCCCTTTTTTCCATCTATCGCCTGTAAGGGAAGAAGATTATGCTTGATTAATTTATAAGACATAAGGAGCCATAATGAAAATAGCCGTACCGAAGGAAGTACGTCACGGTGAAGCCCGCGTTGCCGCCTCGCCGGACACGATAAAAAAAATGAAAGCCTGGGGTGCTGAAATTTCCATCCAGACAGAAGCGGGACTTCTCTCCGATATTCCCGACACCGCTTTTGAAAATGCCGGCGCCGCCGTCCGCAGAGATTTCCGTGAAACGATCGAAAATGCGGACATTATCCTGAAAATACAACGTCCGACGGACGATGAAATAAAGCAGATGGACGCCCGATCCGTTCTGGTCTGCCTGATGAATGCAAAAACAGATTCCGAAACCCTGAAAAAAGTCGCCGAAGCGGGTCTGACCTGCTTTGCGATGGAGCTGTTGCCCCGTATTTCCCGGGCACAGAGCATGGACGTGCTTTCCTCCCAGAGCAACCTGGCGGGGTACAAGGCGGTCATTGACGCGGCGGCGGTCTACAGACGGGCTCTGCCGATGATGATGACGGCGGCGGGAACGGTCGCTCCGGCGCATATTCTTGTTCTGGGCGCCGGCGTTGCGGGGCTTCAGGCCATTGCAACGGCGAAACGCCTGGGGGCGGTCGTCTCTGCTTTTGACGTACGTCCCGCCGTCAGGGAACAGGTCGAATCCCTGGGCGCAAAATTTGTCGAGGTCGAAGGCCTGGCCGCTGCGGAAACGGTCGGAGGCTATGCCGGAGAAATGGACGCGGAATCAAGAAAACGCCAGGAAAAAGCCATTGCCGATGCGGTCGTCAAAACCGATATCATCATCACGACGGCTCTGATTCCCGGAAAAAAAGCGCCGATCCTCGTGACCGGAGAAATGCTGAAAACGATGAAGCCCGGCTCTGTCATCCTTGACCTGGCGGCCGATCAGGGCGGAAACTGTGAAGGAACGGTCAGCGGCGAATCCGTTGAACGCCATGGCGTCACGATTCTGGGATACGCCGACGAGGCCTCCCGGTTGGCGGCGGACGCCAGCCTTCTGTTCGCCAAGAACCTGTACAATTTCATCACACCGATGATTAACAGGGAAAACGGAACGCTCGGCATCAATTTTGAAGACGAAATTTACAAAGCAACCTGCGTCGCGCGCGACGGCAGTGTTTTGATTTAGGAGGAACCGATCATGTCTGATGCGACACTTCTGGCGGACAGGATTTCCGCCTCCGTCGGCGCGGCGAACGCGTCGCTGGCCGAAGCGGCGGATAAACTGCGCGACGCCGGAGTTCATCTGAACGAGCTCAATTCTACTGTCAGCGGCATGCTCCCGGCCGTTTCGGGCGAAAGCGGATTTATTTTCCTTCTGACTGTTTTTGTTCTGGCGTGTTTTGTCGGATACTATGTCATCTGGAAAGTCACGCCCGCTCTGCATTCTCCCCTGATGTCCGTGACAAATGCGATTTCATCGGTCATCATTGTCGGTGCTCTGATCGCCGCGGGTCCCGAAACATTTTCCCGGGCAACGCTACTCGGCTTTTTTGCCGTGCTGTTCGCCTCGGTCAACATTTTCGGCGGCTTTGTCGTCACCGGGCGCATGCTCGCCCTGTTCAAGAATAAATCACGGAAAGGATAGGGAAAATGTCGGTTTCAATGAGTATGTTCCTGTATCTGGCCGCCGCGATTTGCTTTATTCTGGCCCTGCGCGGCCTGTCTTCCCCCCATACCGCCCGGAACGGCAACAGGCTCGGCATCGCCGGCATGACAATTGCCGTCCTGACAACACTGATGTCGCCGCAGGTTCAAGGCTATATGTGGATCATCCCGGCAGTCGTCATCGGCGGCGTTATCGGCGTTTTCATCGCCCGGCGGATTCAGATGACCGCCCTACCCCAGCTGATCGCGGCGTTCCACAGCCTCGTCGGTCTGGCGGCGGTTCTGGTGGCCTGGGCGTCCTTCCTGTCGCCGGAATCGTACGGCATCGGAACAGGCGGACGCATCCATATGTCCAGCCTGATTGAAATGTCGCTCGGCGTTGCCGTCGGCGCAATCACTTTTTCCGGTTCTGTCATTGCGTTTGCAAAGCTTCAGGGCATTTTATCCGGACGGCCGATCCGTTTTAAAGGGCAGCACAGGCTGAACGCCCTGCTGGGGGTGGCTCTTGTGGGGCTGATGGCATGGTTTGCCGGGGCAGAATCCCAAGGGGCATTCCTGCTTCTGACAGCGCTGTCGTTCCTTCTGGGCTTCCTGCTGATCCTGCCGATCGGCGGTGCGGACATGCCCGTTGTGATTTCCATGCTGAACTCATATTCGGGATGGGCGGTCACG
>USCC01000007.1 GCA_900553035.1 uncultured Rhodospirillaceae bacterium
CGGAGCCTGTGTCGCGTGTACGTCGGATTCTCAGTGTACCGGCGGACAGAAGTGTGTCAGCAATTCCTGTACGGCGGTGGCGTGTGTAACGCAAGCGAACTGTTCCGTGGGACAGGAGTGTATGAATGGAGGAACGGTGAATGCGTACTGTAAGGCGTGTGGTCAGGGGAGTCAGAATGCGTCTCATTGCAAACAGGGCTCGAACACTTCGACGACGACCTGCAGTGCGGGGTATTACCTGAGCGGCGGTACGTGTAAGCTGTGTGCGTCGGGGACGTATTCTTCGGGCGGTACGGCGACGTCGTGTAAGTCCTGTACGACGCTTTGGACGACGCTTGGGAGCAATACGTGTACGTCGTGTTCTCAGACGGGTGTGTGCACGGGTTCCAATAGCGGGAGTTCGTCCGGCGGGTCGACTTCCAGCTGTTCCGCTGGAGTCGGGTACATATGCATTAACGGCGTCAAGACGAAATGCAATACGGGCTGTCAGAGTTGTGCGTATGACTTGAAGTGTCTTGGGTGTTTGCCGGGGTATACGTATCGGCAGGGCAGTATTTGCAGTTAACCGTTAACTGAGACCCCGGCCCTTCCTCTGATAAAAAAGGGGAGGAAGGGCTGGGGGGGGGGATTATTGAATCACAATGCTTACCTCTGGCCGTTTTTCACCTGTTCGGCCATCAGAACGCCCGCAACAAGCAAATCTGTCGGCGTATCAATGTCATAATACCTTTCCGCCGGCATTTCATACATTACCGTCTGACCGAACAGACGTTTTTTATTCTGCATGAAACCATCCGTCTTCATCACGTACACAGCCCCGGCTTCCAGATATTTAGGCTCGCGTTCCTGACGACGACGGCGTTCGCCTTTGACATGGCCGTCCGGTATTGCCTCGCCGGTCACATCATCCGTTTTCCAGAAATAACCGTAAAACGGCACAACCGCCAAAGCCGTATCGGCATCCGCGTTTTTCAGCGCCCGAACCGTCCCGTCAATGTCCTGCGCCAGTGTCAGAGGCGTCGAACAGTGCAGAAAAACCGTCAGCTCCGGAAGTTCTTCGCCGTGTTCCTGCATGGTATAAAGCGCATGCAGAAGAACGCTTTCCGACGTGGCAAAATCGCTGCTGATCTCTTCGGGCCGCATGATGACCTCGGCGCCGTAAGCTTTGGCCGCCAGCGCAATTTCATCGCTGTCCGTCGAAACAATGACGCGGTCAATCAGATCGGATTTCTTCGCTTCCGCTATGCTCCATGCCAGCATCGGCTTTCCGTAAAGCGGCGCGATATTTTTATGAGGGATGCCTTTTGAGCCTCCCCGGGCCGGTATAATTGCTGTCGTCTGTCCTGCCGTCATAGCTGCTCCCTCCTGTCCCTGAAAATATCCCGTTGAAAACATTATAGCTTATTTTCGTATTCTTTTGTAAACTTCCTTTGTCACAGGAGAAATGAAATAATGCGTTCTTTTTTCAAAAAGTGGGGCGGGTGGAGTCTGAAGCTTTTGTTTTCGGCGGTGCTTGTCGGCTTTCTGCTTCAAAAATATGACCTGCGGGCAACGTGGGCGGAAACATCGGAAGTCCGTTCCGGAATGCTGGCTCTTGGATGCCTGTTGTGTTTCGGAGTCATTTTCTGCAACGCGTGGCGTTGGTGGCTGTTGATTAAAACCGTGTCGCCCGAGGCCTGCCCCTTCTTCCGCGACATCTTCGCCGTCAATTATGCAGGGCAGTTCTCAACTCTTTTCCTCCCCATGACCGTTGGCAGTGACGCGGTCAAGGTGGTCTGCCTGAAACGCCTTGGAGCCGCCCTGACGGAAACCGTCAGCAATGTGACCATTGACCGCCTTTTATCCTATCTGACGCTGGTTTATGCCGCGCTGGTCATGATGCCCTGGGCCTGGGAAACCGAAGCGCTCCGCATGCCTTTAACCCTTTTTGCCCTTATCGGGTTTCTGGGGACTCTGTTCCTGTTCGCCGTTTCCTTCATCCGGAAAATTCCGGAAGGAAAGGACGCCGCACCGCTTTGGAAATGGGTTTTGCGCCTTTCTCAGGATCTTCACGCCCTGTTTTCATCACCGGGCAAAGGCATCGCCATTGTCGTCCTCGGCGTCTTCTCCCATATTCTTTTTTCACTGATGTTTTATGTGCTGGGTCGGGGACTTGGCATTGATATCGGCCTGATGGACTGCCTTGTTTTCATTCCGGCCATTGTCCTGATGATCATGCTTCCGATTTCCATTTCCGGATGGGGCGTTCGGGAACAGGCCATGGTGACAGCCTTTGCGCTGACCGGGATGGCGGAACCGCAAGCTCTGCTCCTGTCCGTCGTCGGTGGAGGCGTCGTCACGCTGATGAGCCTTCCGGGATTGTTTTCGTGGCAGAATCTGAAAAAGAAAGAACCCTCGAAGTCTTAAAAAACGCCGCCGTTTTTCTTTTTTATTTTCGATTGAAAAATATTATGTTACGTTTGCTTTTAAATAATTAAATACAAGAGTAAGCCATGCCTCTTTATTTTTAAATACGCATATAAAAAATAAAGAGATGCATATTTTATACAATGTTTCCGGAAAAACCGACCCGTTTTTCCGTAAAGAAAGGAAATTTCAGATGTCTCCTTCAAAAAAACTGCTCTATGCCTCTCTTTTTATCCTTACGGCCTGTGGGACGATGTTCACCGGGACAATACATAACGTCAGCATTATTTCCAACGTGCGCGGCGCCGACGTTTTCATGAACGGACGCCTCCAATGCCAGACACCGTGTTCAATCGCCTTGAAAAAACGTATTTCCGAGTACGTTTTTGAAGTAAAAAAAGACGGTTATCAGACGGCGAAAATCCAGCTGCCGTCAAGCATAAACCTTGTGACGGTGGCGAATACCTCCAACCTGTCAACGGGGGGAACAACGGATTTGTCGACCGGCGGATTCTGGGTTTACAACCGGGAAATTCTTTTCACCGTTATGGAACGTGAAAACCCGACGGCCGCAGATAAGAAACAGACCGCAATCCTGAATTATGCCTTCCAGAACTATGATTTCATCTGGAGCGAAGTCTTTTCAAAAACGGCGGGCGAATATGTCACAACCCTTTCCAAAATGACGGGACTGACGAACAGCCAAATTTTCCGCCTGGCGGAAAAGGATGAAATGCCGATTGAACCCGATGTTTTTGCTTTGAACGTCCTGAAAGCTTCACAGGCCGGACGGAAATAAAGAAGCGGGCTTCAGCTTGCTTTTTTACTTCCCGGCGTCCCTGGCAGGTGCCTGCGCGGCACGCATGGCTTCCAAAGCCGCTTTCCGTGCTTCGCGTATGGCTTCGTCCCGGAAGGACGACAGAAGCGTCATGCTGATGCGCCGGTTCTGCGGCGCCTCGGGATTGTCCAGTACATACGGCTTCATGGACGCCTGCCCCGCCACACGGACGATGTGCGCTTCGTCAATGCCGAGGCTGATCATCCGACGGCGGAACGCCAGCGCCCGGTCCGCGGAAAGCTCCCAGTTGGAATAACCGTTCCTGGTCGTGAACGGCACAGCGTCCGTGTGTCCTTCAATGGCGATTTCCTGCGGCATCTGGCGCAGGACTTTGGCCAGAAGGACGGTCAGCCGCCGTCCGTTCGGAGTCAGGACATCCGATCCCGAAGTAAAAACCGACTGGTTCGCCTGGTCAATCAGCTGAATATTCAACCCTTCTTCCGTTTTTGTAATCACCAGATTATCCCGAAGCTCCAGAAGCTCGGGATCCGAAGCGATCGCCTCCTCCAGTGCGATTTTAGCCCGGTCGAACAGTTCCTGTTCCTTGTTGGCCAGATATTTCTGCTTTTTATCGGACAGGTCGGGCATGACGCGGCTGCCGTCAAAACCGACGAACGGCGAAGAGACGGGAACCTGTCCGGTCGCCTCGATAACACCGGGCAGAATCGTTTCGCCTCCGGAATTTGAAGAATTTATCACCTCGCCCGTTGAAAAATAATAGGCGATCGCCTCCTTCTGTTCCTGTGAAGCGGCATTCAGCAGCCACATCAAAAGGAAAAAGGCCATCATCGCGGTCACGAAATCAGCGTATGCGACTTTCCACGCGCCGCCGTGGTGGCCGTCATGGCCTCCTTTTTTAACGCGTTTGATAACAATCAGGGGACGTTTTTCATCTGCCATTGCATGCCCCGTTTACAGCGCCTGACACATCTGGTCGACTTCGGCGAATGTCGGACGGACGTGCGGCGGCAGGGTCTTCCGGGCGAATTCGACGGACACCTGAGGCGCATATCCCTGAATGTGCCCCATCAGGCCGGCCTTGATCAGTCGCAGGTATTCCAGTTCCGGATTCAGCGTGTTCGCCACGGCCGACGCCAGAGGGCCGACAAAACCATACGACAGCAGAATACCGAAAAACGTTCCGACAAGCGCCGCGCCGATCAGGTTTCCGAGGACTTCCGGCGGTTCTGTAATCGCGCCCATCGTATGAATGACCCCCAGCACCGCCGCCACGATGCCCAGACCGGGCGTCGCATCCGCCACACGGGTCAGCCCCGCGGACAGGGCGTCCTTTTCATGCTGGATGCCTTCGATTTCCTCGTCAACGACGGCCTCGACCTCGTGCGGAGCCGGAGAACCGAACGTCAGAAGCCGCATGTAGCCGCACATGAAGTCCATGGCTTCGTGGTCTTTGGTAATTGTCGGGAACTGTTTGAAAATATCACTGTTTTCAGGTTTGTCCACGTGTGCTTCCAGCATCATGTTGCCTTTGGATTTTGCCAGCCTGAAAAACGAATACATCATCGCGAGCGCTTCAGAGAAGCTTTTCTTGTTATAGCGCGGCGGCAGAAAAACACGGGGCAGAACTTTAAAAGTCTTGAAAACAACAGCAGGCGGGTTCGCGATCAGGAAGGACCCCAGCGCCGCGCCGCCGATAATCAGAAATTCGCCGGGCTGCCACAGAATGGAAAAATGGCCGCCGCCCCACAAATAACCGCCGGCGACGCTGCAAATGACAACAAGCAGGCCTATCAAAGGAAACATTTCAGGACTTCTCCCCAAAAATCAATATGTGTTCTACGTCACAACAATGTAGCATCTTTGTCATGAAACAAAAGCTTTTTTTATTTTGCAGGGAAACGGGTTTCGTTCTACTCTGGAAGCAGCAGAAAAAGGAATTCCAATGAACGCATTACAGAAAACGGACGCTTTGTTCTTTCAGAATCTTGACCGGGAAAACGCCCTCGGGACGGTGCGAGAGGCTCTGAGCGGCTTTGACGACGGGGAGCTGTTTCTGGAATACGAGTTTTCAGAGCACCTTGTGCTGGACGACGGGCGGATAAAGAGCGCCGGGTTTGATGCGGTGTCGGGCTTCGGCCTGCGCGCGATCAGCGGAGAAACCTATGCCTATGCCCTTTCCAACGACATCTCTGATAAGTCCCTGAAACGCGCGGCCGAAAGCGTCCGCCCGGTCAGACAGGAGTCTCATCCGCTTTACGCGCCGGTTCCGGGACAGGCCTCTCCTTTGTATACCGACGCCAATCCGCTGGCTCTGCTTCCCTTTGATTCCAAAGTGGCTCTGATGGAGAAAATTGATGCCTACGCACGCTCCAGAGACCCCAGAATATCACAAGTTTCCGCATCTCTTGGAGGATCATGGCAGGCCGTCCGCATTATCCGCCCGGATGGACGTGAAACGGCGGATATCCGCCCGCTTGTCAGCCTGCGCGTCAGCATCGTCGTCCGCGACGGCGACCGTATGGAAAGCGGATCCTACGGAATGGGCGGCCGATATGAATACACTTTGCTTTTTGAAGAAAAGACATGGAAACACGCCGTTGATGAAGCCCTGCGGCAGGCGCTTGTCAACCTGTCTTCCATCACGGCGCCGGCCGGTGAAATGCCTGTTGTCCTCAGCTCGGGATGGTGCAGCGTCCTGCTTCATGAAGCTGTCGGGCACGGATTGGAAGGCGACTTCAACCGCAAGGGAACCTCGGTTTTCACAGGTAAAATCGGCGAACAGGTCACGGCTCGGGGCATTACAATCGTGGATGACGGCACCCTTCCGGATCGCCGGGGATCAATCACTGTGGACGACGAAGGCACCCCGTCACAAAGGACGGTTCTGATTGAAGACGGCATTCTGAAAGGTTATATGCAGGACCGGATGAACGCCCGCCTGACCGGAACAACGCCGACCGGGAACGGACGGCGGGAATCCTTTGCTTCTGCTCCGCTGGTCCGCATGACGAATACATTCATGCTTAACGGTGACAAAACGCCGGAAGAACTGATTGCGTCCGTGGACAAAGGCGTTTACGCGGCGTCCTTCCACGGCGGACAGGTGGACATCACGTCCGGTAAATTCGTGTTTACGTCGGCGGAAGCCTATCTGATTGAAAAAGGAAAAATCACGGCTCCGATCAAAGACGCTACCCTTATCGGCAGCGGCATTGACGTTATGAACGCCATTGACATGATTGCGGACGACAGCTGTCTGGATGAAGGAACCGGCATGTGCGGCAAAGGCGGACAGGGCGTTCCCGTCGGCGTCGGCCAGCCCTCTGTCCGCATTTCCAAAATCACTGTCGGCGGCGGCTAGCGCTTTTTTCTTCACACGACGGGCGTAGCCCTCAGGTTACTGGCGACGCCTAAACGACGTTCAGCGGTCTCTGGCAGGTGCATTTCGTTTCTTGTCCCCCGTAAACGGGTCGGACAGGTCTAATGTCAGTCGATCCGACGAAGCATCTTCTTTCAACTGATTTTGTATGTATTCTGCAATCTTATGGGCGTTCTTACCTGCGGTATCCGCATAGTATCCCTTGCTCCAGAATTCTCTGTTGCGATACTTGAACTTTATATTACTCCTCTGCTCGTAAACCATCAAACGGCTCTTCCCTTTTTGAAAACCCGCACAACTCGTCACACTCATCTTCGGCGGTATCTCGACCTGCATATGTACATATGATCCGGGCATACTTCCGCTTCTATTATCGTTATCCCTTTCCAGCCAACTCTCTGAGTATTTTCCCTATCTCGCAGCGCTTTTCCCCATAGAAGACTTTGCGGCGATATTTTGGTGCAAAAACTATATGATATTTGCAGTTCCATGCCGTATGTGACAATGTCTTGAAAGCGTTCATATTTAACTCCTCAGTCTCGGTTGCACTTGCCAGACCGCCATTTGAGTTTACCTAAGGCGTTTTTTGCGTATCGCCATAAGCTTTTCGGAACCACCTGCCTGGCACGTAGTTTACCGGTTACAAAAAAACGCGCCGTAAAAGGCGCGTTTTCATATGTTTCGCAAAAAAGATCAGATTTCAAATCCGGCATATTCCTTCAGCGTCGCCTTGTTCCTTAAAGCAGCGACCAAAGCGGCGGCACCGCTCGGCGAAAAAGGATTCCCCGACACGTCCACCTTTTCGATGGCTTCACTTTTTGACAGAGCGTCAGCGATGGCGTACATGCCTTCGTCTTCAATCTGGTTTCCGGCCACGATGAAAACGTTCAGTTTCGGCGACTGTCCGACAGCCTCGGCCAGAGCCTTAGCTCCCTTATTTCCGATCCGGTTCTGGTTCAGGCGGATACTGCGGATGGCATTGGCCGCCTCAGAAGCGGTTTCTTTCGCCAGCTCTTCGCCGCTGGAATTTTTAGCCTTGTAGGCTTCCTGGTTTTTCTTCTTTACGATTCCCTCTGCCAGGGCTTCGGCCCCTTCATCGCCGATATCCGCATTTTTAAAGAAGAAGTCCCGTAAAAAAGGATGTTTCGCATACATTTCAGCGAAAATCTTTGCATATTTATCCCCCATTTTCGTGTTCTGCAACGTCAGCTTCAGGGGATCGCACACATTACTTTCGGCAATCGAGTCGAACAGCATCTGGATTTCATCTTCCTTTTCAATATCGCTTAAGAAGATATTGGACGCCCGGCGGCTTTCCTTAATCGCGCGGCACAGGGCGGCATACTGTTCATCGCTGAAATCACGGCGGCTGACAGCCAGAGCGGCCGTCTTGTTGTCGGCGATTTCCTGAATGACGTCATCAACCGTTTTCCCGTCGTTTACCTGTTCAAAAAAAGACATTTTCGAATCCTTCAAGTTAAATGCGTTATACCCGGATATGATACCAAAAAACGACCGGACGGGAGAATTGTTTTTTCCCCCGAGGCAACAATAAATTTCTTGCATTCTGCGAAAAAGCCGCCCGACACAAAAGAGCGGCTTTTTCCCTTTGAATCCGGATCAGCTGTTGACGATGATCTGGAAAACGGTTTCCGGCGTAATGTTGGCTTTTTCCCCCAGGAGTGCCTTGCGTTCACGGAAACGTTCGCTCAGTTTTTCAGCGGCCTCCTTCGCATTGACTCCGTAATCGGCCAGCTTCGTTTTCATCCCGATGGAATTAAAGAAAGCCTCGGTCAGGGCAATGCACTCATAAGCGGCCGTATCGTCAGTGCCTTCGACATGCCAGACGACTCTCGCCATCCGAGCCAGCTTTTCCTTCTTGTCCGCGAACAGCTCGCGCCACAGACGGGGCATGACCACCGCCAGGCTCTGCCCGTGATCCAAGCCGTACAAAGCCGTCAGCTCATGCCCCAGCGCGTGAGTCGACCAGTCCTGCACGACCCCCGGCGCAATCATGAAGTTCAATCCCGTCGTTGCACACCAGAACAGATTCGCGCGCACGTCATAGTTATCGGGTTCCTTCAACACCTTCGGCGCCTCTTCAATCAGAGTCTGAATGATCGACAGCGCCCAACGATCCTGCAGAGGCGAATTCACATCATACGTCGCATACTGCTCCATCACATGGACAAAGGTATCAACAATCCCGTTAACGGTCTGCTTCATGGGCAAGGAGAACGTCACCGACGGGTCAATGATGGAAAACTTCGGGAATGTCGACAGGATGCCGCCGCCGAACTTTTCTTTGGTTTCACGGCGGGAAATCACCAGATTGCAGTTCATTTCCGACCCCGTCGCCGGCAGAGTGATAACGGCTCCGAGAGGAACTTTCTGTTCCAAAGGAAGCAGATTTTTCATGATTTCCCACCGGTCACCGTCATAACCGACGGCAATCGACATGAATTTTGATGCGTCCACGACCGAACCGCCGCCGACAGCCAGAATGAATCCGATGCCTTCCTCTTCAATGACCCTGACCGCCTTCAGACAGGTTTCATATTCCGGGTTCGGCTCGATTCCTCCGAATTCAACCACCTGGAATCCGGACAGAGCGGTCTTGACCTGCTCATAAACGCCGTTTTTTCGGATGGAACCGCCGCCGTACGTCATCAGTATTTTTTTGCCGGCCGGAACCAGCTGGGAAAGCTTCGCGATTTCCCCCTTCCCGAAAATGATTTTCGTCGGGTTATAGAACTCAAAATTCAACATTGGGTTTTCCTCCGCAATTCAATATTGACTTTCAGGATACCCCTGTTGCTCCGGAAGCCGCAATATAAACTTTTGCAAGGGAGCAACGGCTTTATTTTCTGTTTTTCCAGATGAAATAAACGGAACTGAGGAGGCCAAGAGAAACCAGCACCAGCGGAATGACGGTCAGGAGAGTCATGATTTTTTCCTGATGCGCGGTAAAAAACTCCGTCTGCCCAAGAAAATAGCTGAGCGAAATCAGAAGGAATACCCACAGAAAACCGCTCATCCAGTTAATCAGATGGAAGCGCCGGGGATGCAGACCGGACAGGCCGATCACAAAAGGCATCAGCGTCCGGACAAATGCGGTAAACCGGGCAATCAACAGCGCCAGAACACCGTATTTGTGCAACAGCCGTTCGGTTTTGTCATGATACTTCTTCGGAATGCGAGCCATCCATTTCTGAATACGGCGGTTTTCGCCCAGCCAGACACCCTGCAGATACCCCATCCAGCTGCCGGCCGACGCGGACACCGTCAGAATCAAAAGAGTCAGAACATAATCCAGGCTCCCCTTTGCAATCAGAGCTCCCGTCAGCAACAGAAGGCTGTCCCCCGGCAGAAAAGTCGTCGGCAGGAAGCCGTTTTCCAAAATAAGGATGACCGCCAGCAAAATATACAGCATCCCGACGATCTGAGGATCCGTCAGCGTCTGAAAGTCCTGATTCCACAAAGCGATAAACAAGTCCTGAAACTTCGACATCATAGCAACAAACCCATAAAAATGCCAGAATGCACCGGCGTTAAACTTAAGTCATTCCCACGTTGCATTCAAGAGCTACCTTTTAATACATACGGCTTATGAAGGAAGCGTCCCGGGACGCTTCCTTCTTTAAAATCAGGCCGCGTTCCGCTTTTCCGTCCTCCGGCGGACCGTACGGTACCCCAGCTTCGTCAGTTCGACCAGCGCCAGCGGCACCAGCGAGAACAGAGTAACCATGCCCCACTGCCGCAGATCAAGCGTCGTCAGCTTGAAGAACGCTTCCAGACGGGGAATAAAGACGATTGCCGCCAGAATGCCGCCGGAAAGCACCATCGCCCCGAACAGATACCAGTTCACCTGTTCATGCCGCGCAAATGCCGATTCCGTATTGGAACGCTGATTCAGCGCGTGAAACAGCTGAGAAATGGCCAGCACCAGAAAGGCCATGGTCATCGCCGCCGGATACCCGGCCGTGTCCAGGCCGTACAGGTACGCGCCCAGCGTCGCCGCGGCAATAAAGGAACCATGCAGGACGACTCGGATAATCAGACTGCGTTCGAACAGCGTCCCGGATTTGACGGGTTTATGGCGCATGATGTTCCGGCTCACCGGGTCAACCCCCAACACCAACGCCGGAAGCGTATCCGTCGCCAGATTGATCAGCAGGATGTGCACGGCCAGAATCGGCGCTTCCCAGTTCAGAACGGTTGCAATGAACAGCACCATGATTTCCGCGATATTGCCGGCCAGCAGGAACTGAATCACCTTCTGGATATTTCGGTACACGCGCCGTCCTTCCCGGATGGCGTATTCGATGGTCGTAAAGTTATCGTCCATCAGAATCATATCCGAAGCATCCTTGGCAACATCCGTGCCGCTTTTGCCCATGGCGACGCCGATATCGGCCGCTTTCAGCGCCGGGGAATCGTTGACTCCGTCGCCTGTCATGGCGGCGATTTCGTTCGTCCGCTTCAAAGCCTGAATGATGTTCAGCTTGTCTTTCGGCGACACGCGGGCAAAAACAGTTGTTGTCCGGATCGCCTCGTCCAGTTCGGCTTCGGACATTTTTTCCAGTTCGTCGCCGGAAATGACCGTATCGCCGTCGCGGTAAATATCCAGCTGCCCGGCAATCGCCATAGCCGTTACCTTATGGTCGCCGGTAATCATGATGACGCGGATGCCGGCCGTATGACAGGTTTTCACCGCGGCGATCACTTCCCGGCGCGGCGGGTCAATCATCCCGACAGCCCCCAGAAAGACCATATCAAACTCAATATTTTCATCATCTTCTTCGGGAACCGCCCGGATTTCACGCTTTGCGAAACCAAGCACGCGCAAAGCTCGAGCCGACAGATCCAGACAAAGCTTCTGTACGTCGTTCCTGTCCTTGTCCGTCATCAGACGGATGCCGTCTTCGGTCTGGATATGCGAACAAAGCGGAAGCATTTCATCGACGGCGCCTTTGGTGTAGGCTGTCAGAACACCGTCCATTTCATGTACCGTCGTCATCCGTTTTCGTACGGAATCAAAGGGCTGTTCAAACAAGCACGGATGCGCTTCTTCAAACTCCTCCTGATCAATCCCGAATTTCTGCGCCATGAAAATCAGCGCGCCTTCCGTCGGGTCGCCCAGAATTTCACCCGGAGCGTCCGGATTCAGACAGGCGTTGTTGCACAGGGAAGCGGCATAAACGATATCCCTGTACATTTTGGAATGGCGAGCCGCGGCGTCCTCAAGTGAAAGGGAAACGCCATGAATGAAATCGCCGTTCACCGCAATTTCGGTCACGGTCATCTTATTCTGGGTCAGGGTACCGGTTTTGTCTGAACAGATGACGGTCGCTCCGCCGAGCGTTTCCACGGCGGGCAGCTTGCGTACCAGAGCATTTTTGCGCGCCATGCGCTGAACTCCGAGAGCCATGACAATCGTCGCGGTCGCGGGCAGACCTTCCGGAATAATGGAAATCGCCAGCGAAATCGCTGTCATCAGCAGAGGAATCAGCGGACGCCCATACAGGTATCCGATGCCGAAAATCAGGATACAGACGATGATTCCGACAATACTCAGGGTTTTCCCGACGGCGTTCAGCTTGCGCTTCAAGGGCGTCTCGAAATCGTCCTGTTCTTCCAGAAGATCGGCGATCTGCCCGACTTCGGTATGCATTCCGGTTTCAACGACAATCCCCGCGCCGTTACCGTACATCACAATGGAAGACGTATAGGCCATATTGATCCGGTCGCCCAGAGGCACACCTTCCGCGACGGATTCATCCGCGTCCTTTTCGACGGGCACGGACTCGCCGGTCAGCGAGGCTTCCTGAATTTTCAGATTGGCGGTATCAATCAGCCGGATGTCCGCCGGAACGATACATCCATCCTCCAGATACACGATATCGCCCGGCACCAGATCGGCGGCCGGGACAATGCTTTCCTCTCCCTGCCTCAGGGCACGGGCGGAAGGCGCACTCATGCTTCGGAGTGCCTCCAGAGCATTTGAAGCTTTCTTTTCCTGAATAATGCTGATCAGCGCATTGATCGCCACGATGACGAGAATGACAACGGCTTCGGCCCACTCGTCCAGAAACGCCGACAGTACGGCGGCGGCGATCAGAATTAAAACCATGACATCGGTTAACTGCTCCCAAAGCATTTTCAATATGCTTTTCGGTTTTATCCGGCGCAGTTCGTTTTTACCGTATTTTTTCAGTCGCTCGGCGGCCTCGATATCGCTCAGCCCCTCATCCGAAACATTCAGTTTCTCGAATACTTCGCCCAGGGGCATCGAATACCAAGGCTTACGTCTGTGACCGTCCATCAAATTTTCTCCTTTTGCTGTGAAAATACTGTCTGCCGTCTGTTGAAAAGGCATACGAAAACACGCCTCCAGCCCCGCACGGGAAGCCGAAAGCGTTCTTTATTTTATTCAGCCGGGAAAGAATAAGCGCAAAAACTTCCGCGCTGGTACAGTCTCCGTCACTGGAGTCGCCGCCGGTATCAGAATCGGTGTCGCCCATGAGTTTCTTAAAATATGCCTTTATCCCAATAAAACAACAGACTTTAATTATGCAGAGCCGTAAAGAAAACTGTCAACAGATTTTTTATTCCCCGCGTCCGGGGGACCGGAAAGAATGACGGCCGGCGGTATGAGAGGCTCCAACGGTACGCCTCTGTCTAACTCTGCCTCCTCTTGTGTTTCTGTGCCCGAAAACGGCGGAACAGCACTCCTTTCATAAATATTTTCCGGTTCGCTCCAGACATATTTTTTCCGAAAAACAATTGACTTTCGGAAATTTTTATCAAAAAATGAAAAGAGTTGAACAAGAGGATTTGGCATGCCCCGCGACCTGACTCATATTATTCTGGCCGATGATATTGGCGAAAAACTTCCCGTGGAAACGGCGAAGAATCTTTCCCTGAACAAAACGGCCTATCATATGGGCGCGATTTCGCATGACAGCTTCCTTTACGGCCCTTCTCCGAAGCTGTCGACAAAAATGCACGGCGGCCTCGGCGACGACACACGAAAGATTGTCCTGACTCTGCTGGACGGCGTGCGCCGGGAAACAGATCCGGAAATGCGGAACATCCAAAAGGCCTTTACGTTCGGTTTTCTGTCTCACATGGCCACGGACACAGCCTTCCATCCCTTTGTTTACAGCGTTTCCGGAAGCCAGGTTCGGGAAAACAATCCTTCCGACGAACATGTCCGCCTGGCCAAGGCGCGTCATCGTTACACTGAAACATGGCTCGACATGCACTTTGTTGAAAAAAAGGGCTATAACTTCGATAATTTCCGCCCGATGCGGAAAATCGTCTGTGACGTTAAAAACAGGAAAAAGCTTTCCGGCTTTTTCTGTGAGGCCTATCAAAGGGCTTATGACGTGGATGACAATGTTTCCAAGGGCTATGAAAAAGGGATGCTCCTTCAGCTTTTCCTTGGGAAAATGACGCGGAATCAGTCTCTGGCCCGAATGATGCGCCGCCTGGACATGCTTATGGGCGATCGTCTGGCGACAGAAACTTCCGGTTTTTACCAGAAGGACCGCAAAATCCCGGAACAGCTGACACAATTTTCATCCTATACGCATCCGGTGACCGGCGAAAAAGTTCATAAAACGCTGGACGACCTGACAAAGGACGCCGTCGAACGCGGTGTTGCCCTGATTTCAGCGGCGGAGAAATACATTTCCAACGGCAATCGGAAAGAATTTCTGCACGCCGTACCGAACACGAATCTGGATACCGGGATTCCCGACACGCGCCTGAGCGATATCAAACGTGCGGTTCCCGTGCCTTTGTCCTCTCTGAAAGGAACGAAACGCGACGCTTTCGGACGCCGGGGCGGGCTGAAGGTCATGCCTTCCGGAGCCGACGTCGAGGGCACCTCCTCTGCGAAAACCGCGCATCCGGTACTTCTGAAGTATTTCAAACGGTTTGAAAAAACGGCCGAAGCTGCTCTTACGGCGTTCAAGCAAAAAACGGGTCTCGGCCGGTAAGCACCGCCTCGCTGTTCCGCACGCACCGCCAAGTTTTACCGGTACTCCGGCTTAAATTCTTTTTTCAAACAGGAACGCCCTTTCTGTCGCGCCGGATCTTTACGCGTCATAAAGGCTCGCTTCGTTTATTTTAAGGCATCCCCATTTTTCATAAAAACCGACACAGCGGCTTTTATCCGCTTCAATCAGAAGCCGTGCGATCCCGTCCGCCTTTGCCCTGCCCGCCAGAACCTCAAAAAGCCCGTATCCGCTTCCCTGCGCCTTCATCTCTTCGGGAACATATTCGTTAATGAGCGTAATATTCATCCTGCCGGGCACGGTCTTTGACGGCAGGACTAAGGTAAAAAAGCCTGAACAGAACAGCACATATCCGCCGCCGTATCTTTTTTTCACGGCAACAGGCGTTGTCTCCGGCAATCTCCGCCGGTTCTCCGTCTTTTTCAAACATATAAGGGTCGCATCCGCCGCGACAGAAAAGGCATGCCGCCACGCACAGATACCGTCTTAAACCCTATGGAGATAGCAAGATCGGCCGCGACCATTTTCAAATTAAGCGATAACGTGGAAAAGAAACGGTTGTTTTTGTCTTTCCTGTTCGACCGTCTGGAACTGAACGAGGGAAGAATAGGCTATAAACTCCGCTATCCGTTCAACGAATTTCAGAACGCGGCGCAAGTATGCGAACCGGCGGAAAATAAAGGGTTTGAGGCCGAAAACGACTGTATTTTATCAGGCGCGAAAAACGGAGCGATCGAACCGAATAATAATAATAAAAACAGAGGTTTGCAAGAAAATGCAAGCCTCTGTTCAGGTTGGCTGGAGATTGCTTGCAATTTACGAACAAGCAACCTATCCAATTTTGTGATTTTAGCAGAGAAAATACACCATTTCAAGTCAAAGCTGTCAAATATCGGCCATGATACCCCTAAGGTGCGGAGCCTATGACTTTTCATCTGACCATCACCTCATATTCTTTATTTTTTATTATTGCATAACCGGCATCGTCCTAAATTTATGTGATTAAGGCCGCCATAAGACGTAAATTCCGTTTCTCTTTTTATTTCACCGCATAATTCACACTGAACCCATCTTTTATCGAAGTTATCTCGAATCTGATCCGTTTGCTGCACAAATTTATCTTTCACCTGTTCATACCCCAAAGCCAATTGCTCTTTTTGTTTCTTTTCTTCTTCAGCACGTTCGGCGTCGGTCTTCCCTCGGCACAACATTTCTTGATGATATTGTTTTTCAAGTTGTTGTTGAGCCATAGCTTTCATTTTTTCTTCATGTTGTTTTTGCCGCTCAAGCTCGTTTTCATAAGCTTTTTTGCTCAAACCAATTATTTCAGGATATACTTTTTGTACCTTCGGATTATAAATCCAGTATTTATCAAGCTGTTCAGACAACAAGTACTCTTGAAACGTTTGGCTGTTGGACTTGAGGATTGCTTCCTCGTCTCCAGCAAAATCCAGTACCAACGTAGCCATACCTTGATGTGGGGACACGGAAGTAGTTTTGCATATAGTATCAGGTGGCTTGACTTTGATCGCCATTTTACTGCCTTTATAGGTCAATTCTAGCGCTTGGATGCGATTCTTGTCGTCATAGCACAGTTCCACACTTTCAAATGAAATATGCTTCCCATCAGAGACAACCTGGCTATTCGCTGTTTTAGAATTTTCAGGAATGTACCTTATATGGGAATCTATATTGGTTTCATCTAGCACTCTACTAAGCGGAAAAGAATATGAAATCACCACCGCCGGAACATAAAAGGGAGTGCCACTGCTCAATATATCTTGGATCTTTTCATACAAGCCGGAAAGATATGCGAGAGTCTCATCGCATGGGTTATTACTGTGTGCGAAGTGATGAACTCTAACCTCACCCATCCGTGCAATGAAATCGCCGTTACATTTCGGGTTCGGACACTTACATTTGCACTTCAATCCACGCTCATTCTCAGATAAATCTTCAATCAGAATTATCTTGCCGTTTCGTCGCGCGAATGGATTTCGCAATATGTCCACTAGCATTGCCTTTCTTTAGATTGTGTTTGAGTTATTATAACATTTTCAATAGACTATAAAAGAGAAACATCAAAGCAAACAACCAATACCCCTAAGGTGCTTGTGTTGTAATAGGTCGCCGGATCCTGTCCCGGCTTATGGCAGAAAGCGGCTCGACACTTCCCAACTTGATCTTACCTCGTTTCATTTTCATATTGTGTTTTTTATCTCGACCCTTACGCGTAAGGCAATAAAATATCGGGGTGCTTTCCAGTAACGGGCAGTTCTATACGTTATAAGCAAAGGAAATAACGCCATGACACATAAAACAAACCAAGGTTATATTGTCGCCGGATGATAAAAAGGCTGATAATGGCTAAAAACAGCCGTTTTCTTGAAAATAATTGCGTACTTTCCCGCATAACCGCGACATAATTTAACTATGCGACAACAAAGAAAGGAAATGCAATGATGGAAAATGGTGTAGACAAAACCGAAAAGATACGGGAATTAAACGATACATTCAGGAAAAACATACTTAATGGCGACCTCGGAACACCCGTGTTAAGTGCAGAAGTTTCAGATTTGGGCGACAGAGATAAGCTCGTCATTGTTGCCAAGGTTTATGCCTTTAACGATTTTAACGAGGGCAACGATCCATACGGCGAGCATGACTTTGGCAAGGTCGAATTTAAAGGTCAAAGCTATTTTTTGAAAATCGACTATTACGACAAGGCGATGGAATGCCACAGTCCCGACAAATCAAGGAAAGATATATATATAGATTAAGGCGTATTTTGCCAAATGAAGTGCCTGAAGTTGATTTGTATGAAGCAAACGATGAGATAACAACATTGCTTGAAAAACATGGAATGAATGTGCCAAGGGAACATTTAAAACAAGCAATTGAATGTTTTGATGCGGAGAATTGGGCTTCTGCTAATGCTCAACTCAGATCATTTTTTGAAGGATATTTAAATGAAATCGCAGTTAAATTAGGATGTGAAGCCTCAAAGACGGGAAAGCAAAAAAGAGATTTTTTAGGTGAAAATGGGTTTCTTTCCTCAGACTTGAACGAATGGAACGACAATAAGAGTAAGCAGCAGTACATTCAGGGGCTAATGAATAGAATGCATCCCGATGGAAGCCATCCTGGTTTGTCGGATAAGGACGATTGCGTGTTTCGACTACAGATAACTCTTATAACAGCTCGATTGCTATTAAGACGATTTGATCGCGAGTTTCGTTGAAGAGCACAAGCTAAGTCTAAAATGAAGCGCGGAACAGTCTAAAAAGCTGCGCCGCGTTACACCAAAAAACGAGAGTTATTAAAGCTGCTTCTTACGAACATCCGCCTACAAGGTCAAAAGCTAAGGTATTCAATAGCCCCGCCCTTTGATAAACTCTTAAAGACTCGTAACTGCAAGCTGTGGCTGGGGAACCTGGATTCGAACCAAGACTAACGGAGTCAGAGTCCGCTGTTCTACCATTAAACTATTCCCCAACAGCGTTGTTGGTGATTGTATACGCTCTTTAAATTTTGTTTGCAAGCCTTTTTTGATTTTTTTTATGCCGTAAGTGCGTTCGCACGGATGACCGATGAAACGCCGTCAACAACGAACTGAGCCGCCATTGCCGCCAGAACGATGCCCAGGATTTTGGAAATGACCTGATTGACCGTCTGCCCCAGAAGGCGGGCGCACACCGATGAAAGCCGGAAAAGAATGTAAGTGATCAGAAGAACTCCCAAAAGCGCAATCAGGACGACACTCTGGCTCAGAAACGAATCATGCCGTTCGGACATCAGAAGAATAATCGACGTAATCGCCCCCGGTCCCGCAATCAGCGGAACAGCCAGAGGAAAAACCGAAACATCGTTTTCAAAGACATTTTCGCTTTCCGCCGATTTTTCCTTTTTTTCCTGATCAAAAACCATTTGCAGCGCCACGACAAAAAGCATCAGGCCGCCCGCAATCCGAAAGGCCGGAAGCGAAATCCCCAAAAGGCTCAGAAACGCTTCTCCGGCAAAAGCAAACATCACCAGAACAGCGCCGCCGATAATCACCGAACGGCGAGCCATCGATTTTTTGTACCCCGGACGCGGGCTTTCCGTCAGGCTCATGAAAATCGGCATGTTGCCGATCGGATCCATCGTCACAAACAGAACGGTAAAAGCCGGCAGAATAATGTCCAAAACAGTTCCGATGCCCATAACCCGCTCCCTTTTCCATGACCCTTTTTAACATTGCTGAAGATACCATAAAGTTTTAGAAAAAAACAACGCCGTAACAGAAAAAATATTTTCACGGCAGAGGTATAAGATTTTGTTTTATCGTTTTAAAGTTTCGGTTATGGTATCAGTCTTGTTATTTATCTGTTAAAAGGTTGGACATGTCAGACTTATCGCATATCCGCAATTTTTCGATCGTCGCTCACATCGACCACGGCAAATCCACGCTGGCCGACCGCCTGATTCAGCGCTGCGGCGGATTGACCGAACGGGAAATGCGCGACCAGATTCTCGATTCCATGGAATTGGAGCGTGAACGCGGCATCACGATCAAAGCCCAGACCGTCCGCCTGCATTACAAAGCAAAAGACGGACAGGACTATCAGCTGAATCTGATCGACACGCCGGGACATGTGGACTTTACATACGAAGTCAGCCGTTCGCTGGCCGCCTGCGAAGGTTCCCTTCTGGTCGTCGACGCCTCACAGGGTGTTGAGGCACAGACACTGGCGAATGTTTACAAGGCGTTGGACAGTAATCACGAAATCGTTCCCGTCATCAATAAAATCGACCTCCCGGCGGCGGATCCCGAACGTGTCAAGCGGCAGATTGAAGACGTCATCGGGATTGACACCTCAAACTCTGTTGAAGTCTCGGCAAAAACCGGCGTCGGTATTGATGATGTTCTGGAATCCATTGTCAGGGATCTGCCCGCTCCCGAAGGAACGAAAGACGCTCCGCTCAAGGCCATGCTGGTCGATTCCTGGTATGACCCGTACCTTGGTGTCATCATTCTGGTGCGCGTCAAGGACGGCGTTCTGAAAAAAGGTATGAAAATCCGTATGATGGCGAACGGCTCGGTACACGATGTGGAACGTGTCGGTATCTTTACGCCGAAAATGAAAGACATCGGAGAACTGACTCCGGGCGAACTCGGCTTCATTACCGCCGGCATCAAGACCATCGGCGAGACCAAAGTCGGTGATACGATCACGGACGACCGCCGTCCGGCCGACGAACCGCTTCCCGGCTTTAAACCCAGCGTTCCCGTCGTTTTCTGCAGTATGTTCCCTCTGGACAGCAGCTATTACGAAAATCTGCGTGACGCCTTGGGAAAATTGCAGCTCAACGACGCAAGCTTTGAATTCATTCCCGAAAAATCGGCGGCTCTGGGACAGGGGTTCCGTTGCGGCTTCCTTGGCCTTCTCCATATGGAAATCATCGAGGAACGCCTGGAACGTGAATTCGACCTGGATCTGATCACCACAGCGCCCAGCGTCGTTTACAAAATCCACATGACCAACGGAGAACTGATTGAACTGCATAATCCGGCCGATTTCCCGGACGTCGTCCGCATATCTTCCAT
The DNA here is from genome assembly GCA_900553035.1 of uncultured Rhodospirillaceae bacterium. Classification (GTDB taxonomy): domain Bacteria; phylum Pseudomonadota; class Alphaproteobacteria; order CAAGCB01; family CAG-977; genus CAG-977. The sequence goes on from USCC01000007.1 coordinate 20,196, forward strand.
TGAAGAGCCGTGGGTCAAGGCGACCATCCTTGTCCCGGATGATTATCTGGGTGCAGTGTTGCAATTATGCACCGAACGGCGGGGCATTCAGGAAAACCTGACATACGTAGGCAACCGCGCCATGCTGGTTTACGACCTGCCGCTGAATGAAATCGTTTTTGATTTTTATGACCGCCTGAAATCCATTACCCGCGGCTATGCCAGCTTTGACTATGAACTTGCGGGATACAAAGACGGTGATCTTGTCAAAGTCGCTATTCTGGTCAACGGCGAAACCGTCGACGCGCTTTCCTTCCTGTCGCATCGTTCGGACGCCGAGCGCCGCGGGCGCCAGATCTGCGCCCGACTGAAGGAATTGATTCCCCGTCACCAGTTCAAAATCCCCATTCAGGCGGCCATCGGCGGTAAAATCATCGCCCGCGAAGACATTTCCGGATTCCGCAAGGACGTCACATCGAAATGTTACGGCGGCGACATTACCCGTAAACGCAAGCTTCTGGAAAAGCAAAAGGAAGGCAAAAAAAAGATGCGGCAGTTCGGCAAAGTCGAAATTCCGCAGTCCGCCTTCATCTCAGCACTGCGTATCGGCGACGAATAACTTTTCGCGAAAGACCGATTTCTTTTACCCGCCGCATTTTCAACAAAGAATGCGGCGTTTCTTTTCGCCGCAAAGCCCCGAACGCATTCGGCCCCGAAAAACGCCTCTTTCCGGCAGGTTCCCTCCCAAGCAGGGGATCGAACATCCCCGCCCCTTCTTTTCCGCCCTTTTAAAGCACAGTCCCCCGCGCGTCACCGAAAGGGTCTGCCGAATAAAACAAAGCGGCGCCGCCGCACAGACTTCCGCCTTTCCTCTTTGCCGAACACCCATTCTTTTTAGCGGACTTTTCCAGCAAAATAACAAAGCTCCCCCACCTCACTCTGTTTTTTAAGAGCATAAAAAAGCTTCCCTTTTCACCGTCCGGCACAAAAATATCTGGAGCAGGCGCATCAATGACACAGTCAAAACAATCCCGTAAATCTTTTGCCCTCTGCGTCTCATGCGTGATTGCCGAAACACCGGGACGTAAGACATTTCCTCTCCGAACCGCTTTCAGACACGTGTTGCGGGCGCATAAAAAAAAGCGACCGAAGCCGCCGTTTCTCACAGAAGATTATTTTGAAGAAAATCCGGTCTTATATTTTTTCCGGCGGCAGAGCACTGTCAACAGAATACCGAGCGAACCAATGATCACCCAAGCGGGCCATACCATGATTTTCCCGGCAAACGTATCCGTGACCTGCGGCTCAAGCCCGGTAATGATTGTAATAACATCCGAAGTCGCGATACTGGCGTATTCACCGGGCGTCCCCAAAGCCACAACAGCTTCGGCCGACGCCGCCAAAACGGCTAAAAAAATAAGGAACCAACCTGTCACTCTGCCAATAAACATGGGTATCCCATCTCGCTGGACATCTCTTTTCTTCTTGAACAGGATAAAGGGCATAGGCTTAAATTTTCGTAAAAATTCAAACAATAAACGATCTTTTCTTTAAAAGATTTAGCGAATCAGGACAAGAAGTTCAAGACCTTTTTCATCGTTACAGTCTTTTTGTCGGCCGTTTCCGAGACAAATAAAAACTTATACTTGTTTTTCCATTATCTTTCACGACGCCCGGCAGAGGAAACAAACGGATGGATCGTCTCTCCTTTTGAGGAAACCTGTTTCCATGTCAACGGCCTGCGGAATATATGATTTTATTTTTCATAGCTTATGCCTTCGCCGAAATCGTGTCTGTTTTTTTCGCCTTTTTGAAATTAAGAGCTTGTTTTTTCATTTCCAATCATATATACACTACCCCGTAGAGACACATGCGGATGGATGGCCGAGCGGTTGAAGGCGCACGCCTGGAAAGTGTGTAGGGGTCGAAAGCCTCTCGCGAGTTCGAATCTCGCTCCATCCGCCATTTACAAGGTAGGGTATGTAATATCTCTACATTAGAACACCACTCAAAATCCCAGGTTATCAGGGCTTTTTCTGTTATGAGGGGTGTAAAAAGGCAGCGGCAAAAACAGGATTATGGCGATAAAATCAGTTCGGAATCTCTCAAACCTCTCTCCTATACCCTAGCGGATAGAGAACGCGTGAGGGCATAACGGAACCCGCAGAGAGCTTATAAAAAATGTCAAAACAGCCGGAAAATGGTTTGAGATTTACGCTCGGTTCACCGACTTAAAACATCAACCTGATAAGCCGTTTCACCCAGGCGGGTTTAATGCGCTTCATCATCCACATTTCGGAAATGCGCTTGCTTAAAAAGCCCATGGTCGGGAACGAGTGCATGGTTAGCATCATTTTGTGCAGGCGGACTTTATTTTGTAAAGCGAGCGCCCATTCGTTTATCATCTCTCCAGAGTTTTTACCAACGATCGTAGCGCCATATATTCGGCCGTATTTGGACGCATAGACGCGCACAAAGCCCTCTGGCGTGTCTTCGGCAATCGCCGCGCCGTAATCACTGTATTTGGCCTCTATCACCTCGTATTTGATATTCTTTTCTTTCAACTGCTTTTCACTCATGCCGACCGCTGAAATTTCCGGGTTGGTAAAAACGGTCCACGGCACAGGAAAGCCTCTGAAATCCTTTTTGAACGGCCATGGCAGCATGGAGTTCATCAGGCCGATCATGCCCTGGTGCATAGCCGCATGGGACAGCAGGAAGTGCCCGTTACAGTCGCCAACTGCGTAAATGTGCTTTTTAGAAGTCTGAAGGTGCTTGTTAACGATAATTCCTCTTTTGCCGTATTCTATGCCGGCATTCTCCAGTTTTAATTCGGAAAAGTCATATTTCCGCCCGGCAGCAACAAGTAACTTTTCTCCGCGCAATTTTTTACCGGACTCCGTGACGACCATCACTTCATCACCTTTTTTCTCAATCCTGGCAATAGATTCCGAATTGTATATATCAATGCCCTGCTTTTTGAAGGACGCTTCAAGTTCCGCCGCCGCGTCAGGGTCGGCATTCGGAACCAAGTGAGGAGCCGCATGGACGATAGAGCACTTACACCCCAGCTTGGAAAAAGCATCCGCCATTTCCGAGCCGATAGCACCGCCGCCGACAATCACCATGGAAGCCGGAACTTCCTTCAACTCAAATAGATTATCGTTGGTTAGGTAATCCACGCCGTCAATGCCTGGAATGGGCGGAACAGCAGCCTTGGTTCCGGTGGCGATGAAAATTCGTTTAGCGGAAAAGGTTTCTTTGCCGACTTTGACGGTGTGCGGATCTACAAACTCGGCATGACCTTTGCGCAGGATAGTCGTGGCTTTTTCAAACATGCCGAGGGTTTTCTTTTCGCGAATAAACGCCAGGTGTTTTTGGATATGGGCGAAGGGCTTGGCCATGTCCGGCTTTTTCTCTGCAATACGGATAATCGCCTTTGACGGAATACAGCCGACATTCATGCACTCGCCGCCGGAGTTTTCCTTTTCAATTGCGCAAACCTTAAGACCCATCTCGGAACCCATGGCAGAAACCGCCATACCGGCAGGCCCTAAACCTATGACGATAATATCGAAATCATATTTTGACATAGCGCAAACCCTTTCTTTTTTAATCCTTAAACTTTGAACAAAACCATTTTGAACTTGGTTTTGGCCAGCAATGCGTGCGGCTCGCCTTTTGGCATAAGAATCATATCGCCTTTTTTCAAGGTAAAATTCTCACCGGAAATCGTGATTTCTACTTCACCCTCGACATTAAGGACAACAGCATCAACCGGGGCCGAATGCCCGGCGATGGACTGGCCGGCATCAAAAGCGAAAACCGTCAGAGAACTGTTGATGTTGTCCGTAATGGTTTTGCTGACGATCGCATTTTCCTGATAATCAATCGCGTTTTCAGGGTTGATTATTTTTTTAGCAAATGGATTACTCATTTCTTTTTTCCTTTCGTTTTAAGAAAATCACGCAGGATAACAGCGTGGTTGTGAACGGGATTTTTGGCGCCATAAAGCAGCGTCACTTTTTTCTTATTCTGGATCTGCTCTACAAACTCGTCCACGGTTGTGTTTGCTTTTAATTCCTGCAGATAATCGTGTTTGAACTTTAACCAATGGTCGTCTTCGTGGTTGAATTCTTTTCTGATTTCCGTGGTGGGTGTCAACTCTTTGGCCCAATAATCGATATGCGCTTCTTCCTTGCTGATGCCGCGTGGCCACAGTTTATCGATTAAAACTCGATACCCGTCAGAAGCGGCATAATCCTCATATATTCTTTTAATTTCTATATCAGTCATAACGTCCCTCCTTAAAGTTTCGTCAACGCATTGTACTGCCAGAAACCGCCGGCATAATTATAAACATCGACACCTAAATCAGCCAGGGTACGACCCGCAACATAGCTGTTATACCCTCTGCGACAACAGATGACGATCGGTTTGTCTTTTGGAATATCCGCAAGTTTTGAGCGCAGAATACCACCGGGAATATTGACGGCGCCAGGAATATGCCCCAGAGCGAAGACATCGGCCGGACGAACGTCAATCACCAGCGCACCGCTGAAATCCGTTCCGAAATACGGTTTTGTCAGGCCATTTTGAACATTCTCTATGGCCATGCCGGCAATATTGATCACGTCCTTTGCGCTGGAATACGGCGGCGCATAGCAAAGCTCGGCATCCCGTAAATCTTTTATTGTGCCGTTCAAGCGCATAATGGTGGCGATCACGTCAATCCGCTTGTCTGCACCTTCCGCTCCAACAGCTTGAGCGCCCAAAATTTTGCCATTCTTGTTATACAACACCTTCAAGGCCAGTGGTTTCGGATCGGGATAATAGCCCGCATGAGAGAAAGCCCAAACAATCATTTTTTCAAACTCACAGCCCGAAGCCTGCAACTGTTTTTCATTATTGCCGGTAAAAGCAGCAGTTAAACCGAAGACCTTCACCACGCCCGTGCCTTGCGTACCGGTGTAGGCATACGGCGCACCCGCGATATGGTCAGCGATCTGCCTGCCTTGCCTGTTTGCAGGCCCGGCAAGCGCAATCGCAGTATCCACACCAGATACGAAGTCCTTAACTTCAACGCTATCACCGCAAGCGTAAATATCCTGGACATTGGTTTGCATAAATTCGTTGGTTTTGATATAGCCTTTTGCGTTAACCGCTATGCCGGCTTCTTTGGCCAATTTGGTTTCAGGCGTAATACCAGCGGCCATGACGACGAAATCGGCGGCAACTTCTTTCCCGCTGGATAAAATGATTTTGTCGTTCGTAAATTCGCGGACACAGTCCGATAAAATCAAATCTACACCATTTTCACGCATAGCACCATGGATTTGGCAAACCATGTCCTTGTCCAAAGGATCAAGAACCTGGTCGGACAAATCAATCAGACTTGTTTCTAATCCCAGATGAACCATATTTTCGGCCGTTTCGACACCAATAAAACCGCCGCCGATAACGGCCACAGACTTCGGATTGTTGGTTTTTATATAGTCCTTTATCCGATCGGCGTCAGCCAGCGTTTTGACTGTGAAATACGGGATTTTATCCAAGCCGGTAATTGGCGGAACGCACGCACCAGCACCAAGGGACAGCACCAGCTTATCATACGGAAAAACATCACCAAACACAGTCTGGACGTTCTTATCCTGGACGTTGATTTTGACGGCTTCATGGTTTAATAAAACATCAATGGCAAACAGGTCCTTGAACAGCTGGGGGCTGGCCACCTGCATAACGTCCCGATTATCGATGACATCGCCGATATAATAAGGAAGACCGCAGCTTGCCATTGAGGTCTCGTTTGTTTTTTCCAAAACGGTAATTTCTAAATCATTGCTTAATCTTCTAAGCCTTGCCGCACAACTGGCACCACCAGCTCCACCGCCCACAATAACAATTTTCATTCATCCTCTTTTTCTTAAAGAATGCCCGCGGCAAGCGTGAAATAACCACGCCCGCCGCAAACATCAAGGTTTATCCCAAAATCGCTTTCAAGTCCTCTTCCGGCGTTGTGATCGGAGCGATACCATAGTTATCGACCAGAATTTTCAACACGTTCGGACTGACGAAAGCAGGCAGCGTTGGGCCAAGACGCATATTCTTGATCCCCAAGTGTAGCAGCGTCAACAGGATACAGACTGCCTTCTGTTCGTACCAAGACAGCACCAGCGACAGCGGCAGGTCGTTCACGCCACAATCAAAGGCTTTGGCGAGTTCGACGGCTACTTTAATCGCGCTGTAAGCGTCATTACATTGTCCCATGTCAAGCAGTCTTGGCAGGCCGCCGAGTGTGCCCAAGTCCAAGTCGTTAAAGCGGTATTTGCCGCACGCCAACGTCAGAACAATAGTGTCCTGTGGAGTTTGCTTCACAAAATCTGTGTAGTAATTACGACCGGGTTTGGCGCCATCGCAGCCACCAACCAAAAAGATGTGCTTTAATGCTCCGGCCTTGACAGCGTCAATAACAGTTCCAGCAACCGAAAGTACGGTGTGGTGGCCGAAGCCGACGGTTAACTCGTCACCGCCGTTAATTCCGGTCATTTTGTGCTCTTCCGGATATCCACCCAATTCCAGAGCCTTGTTGATAACCGGCGTGAAATCCTTATCCTTGCCGATATGAACCATGCCCGGATAAGCCACGACAGAGGTCGTAAATACGCGATCGGCATAACTTTCCTTCACCGGCATGATGCAGTTTGTGGTAAACAAAAACGCGCCAGGAACGCCGGCAAACTCTTTCTGCTGGTTTTGCCAAGCCGTGCCGAAGTTGCCCTTCAAATGCGCATAAGCCTTTAGTTTAGGATAAGCATGGCAAGGCAGCATTTCGCCGTGGGTGTAGATATTGACACCTTTGCCTTCCGTCTGCTTCAACAGCAATTCCAGATCGTGCAGGTCATGGCCGGTCACCACGATGAACGGGCCTTTTTCAATATTGGTTGTGACTTTGGTCGGCACCGGATGGCCGTAGGTTTCGGTGTTGGCTTTATCCAACAGCTCCATGCAAACCAAGTTAATCTCACCGGTTTTAAGAACCAAAGGAAGAAGCTCGTCAACGGTGTTTTTCTGAGCGACGGCCTGCAGCGCTTCATAGAAAAAATCATTTACCTTTTCATCCTGATAGCCCAACATGCGGGCGTGATGAGCATACGCAGCCATACCTTTCAAGCCGAATAAAATAAGGGATTTAAGGCTGCGGATATCCTCGTTAGCTGCCCAGACATCGGCGATTTTGAAACCAGACTGCGGTGTAAGGGCACGCGCCTCGGCCACCAATTCGGCTGTACGGGAATCGTCAAAGCTGACGTTTGTGATTGTCGTGAACAAGCCGTCAACCAAGACATCCGTGATTTCCGGCGATTTCTTGCCTGCAACCGCAAGCTCAATCAGCGCACTTGTTAAATCATCCTGCAAATCCGACGTTACAGCCAATTTGCCGCAGGCTCCCATGGAAGCCGCGCAACCTTTGCCACCCGCCGTTTGCTCGCATTGAAAACAAAACATATCAATTTCCTTTCTTTTAAGTGTTTATAAAATATGGCCATCAACAGAGATGGTCACAACCTGCCAGGGCAAAAATTTGCCGCTGTTCTTTAGCGCCTGCGTTGCGGCATGTTCAATCCCCCCGCAACAGGGAACTTCCATTCTGACAATCGTTATGCTTTTTATGTCGTTTTCAGCGATGATGGAAGTTAACTTTTCGGTGTAGTCCGTCATATCCAGCTTCGGACAGCCGATAATGGTTATTTTATTCTTAATAAACTTCTGATGAAAGCCGGCATACGCATAGGCCGTACAATCCGCCGCAATCAGCAAATCGGCACCCTGAAAATACGGCGCATTTGTCGGTACCAGCTTAATCTGCACCGGCCATTGCTTCAACTCGGATACCTGGTTTTCGCAGACATGCGCCGAAGAAAGCTGTTCTGCTCTTTCTATCGGCCGGGCGTTATGACCGGGACAACCACAGGCCATCGGCGGTTTTTCTTCTTCACGTTTAGGCTCGTGCTTGTTTTCGCCCTTGAAAGTAATATCCTTGTCGGAAAAAGTAATCGCGCCCACCGGGCAAACCGGCAAGCAGTTTCCCAATCCGTCACAATAGTCATCCCGCACCAGTTTCGCCTTACCGTCGATGATTTCAATAGCGCCTTGTTGGCAGGCATTGGCGCACAACCCACAACCGACGCACTTTTCTTCATCTATTTGAATAATCTTTTTGCTCATTTTCATCCTCTTGCTTATTGACTTTTAACAGCCTATATCATAAATTATTAAAAATATGTTGTTCAAACAACCAAATAGAAAAATAATGGATAAATATGATATTTTAGCAGTAAACCCTTTGTTCAAAGGCATGACAGGAGCCGAGATAGAAAGCATTTTAGGGTGCCTAAAGGCCAGGCACACCGTTTATGAAAAGGATAAGGATGTCTATCGCATTGGCGACGAGATCAAGGCCATCGGTATTGTTTTATCGGGTTGTGTGCATATCACCAAGAACGACATGATGGGCAACGTCCATATAATCCAGAACGCCGAAGCCGGCGAACTTTTTGCCGAAGCATACGCTTGCCAGCAAAGTTCATACTCACAGGTTAATGTCATAGCCGCACAAAAAAGCAAAATTCTTTTTATTGATGTGAACAAAATTTTAACAGTTTGTTCCGCCGCTTGCACTTTCCACCAGTCGCTGGTTAAAAACCTACTTTATGTTATTGCCGAAAAGAATATCAACCTGGTCAGGAAAATCGAACATATCACCCCAAAGAGCATCCGAGAGCGCGTGCTGTCCTACCTATGTTCTGAAGCACAGAAACAAGGAAAATACTCGTTTGATATCCCATTCAACCGCCAGCAGCTGGCAGATTATCTGATGGTAGAACGCAGCGCACTATCAAACGAGCTTTCCAAAATGCAAAAATCCGGCCTGATTGAATACCGCAAAAACAGCTTTACGGTTAAGCCACAAAACCATATTTGACACGTTGTTCTGCCCAGGACAACGGGATCATATCACGCTTGATATCTTCCAGGGTCAGACTGCGCGAAGCGGTTCCGTTTACGATCGCCTCGACGATATCCGGCGCCAGGAAGTTCATCCGGAACAGACGACTGACATAGCTGGCCCGACGGTGTTCGCGGTTGGCAACATCCTCCAGAGAAGCATAGGTGCCACGCTGAATTTTGATTGCCCAACCATAGGCCAGCACCATAGCGTTAAAAAGAGCCTGACGAGAGAGATCTCCCTCAGACAGGGCTTCATCACCCGGACGGCAAATCAACACCGCCTTGCCCGTTTTCTTGCGTTCTATATGCACCGGAACCATGCGACAGGTTAATTGCCCGGCTGCTGCATCAAATTTTGCAAAATAAGGCTTGGCCGTGATTTCAACTAGCAACGCGCCCAGCGCCTGTGTATAGAAACTAATGTTGATTTTATCACGGAAAACCTGAACCGAGTGAACCAGGCGCGTAATGATTTTATTTTTCTCGCCCAGAAACAATTCGGCCCACACTAGGTCAAAACGCGAAAATTCCAACCGCATATCATCGGCCGATACCTTATCCTGTTCGCATTTGCAGGCAAACAAAAACGCCTCGGAACGAAGAATAGACAGGATTTCCTGTTCGACCAAACGTTCGATCTCACCGGCTGGCATACGCTTTACGGAACAATTATCAGCAAGACCGCGCAAGTGCCTGCTGCATTGATAGTAACGATAATGGCGTTTTTTCTTTGACGAATAGGTACAAGACATAGGACAACCGCAATCACCACACCGAATAATGCCTTTTAGAATAAATGCTTCAGCCGCAGCGCTGCCGGGTTGGCGACCGCCTTTATTCTGCGTGGGAAGATTAGCGCGTTGGAAATCGTCATCGCTAACGATCGGTTTATGACGTCCCACGTATATTTCCCCCTTAAAGCCTATTTTCCCACAGTAAAGAGGATTTTCAAGAATACGCACAATCATTATTTTTGAAAAAGGACCGCCGGCATAAGCCTTGCCTGTACGGGCAACCCAGGTTTTTGTGAGATAGCCGCGTTCATTTACCAAACGAAGGACCTCAGTTACGGACTGAGTGCGAAGATAAGACGCAAAGATAAAACGTATAATTTCCGCTTCCTGTTTATTGATCACCAGTTCTCGATTGATAATATCATACCCCAGCGGTGGGTGGCCACCCATCCAGTAACCAAGCTTCTTGGAAGACGCCACTTTATCTCGGACACGCTCGGAAGCAAGCTCGCGTTCCGCTTGAGCCATGGCGGCCAGAACAGTCAACACCATGCGACCGCCGGGCGTGGACGTATCAATAGCCGAACAGGAACGCAAGGCACAAACAAAAAAGAGAGCAGCGAATTATGATTAGTTTTGGCGACATCACAAAGGCGGCTGGCGGGAAAATCAACCTGAACAGCATCATCCCCGTCGAGATGATGATGATCTTGGGCGTGTACCGTTTTTGCCTGAAAAACGCAGCTTATCAGACCATGCAGCGGTCAACCGAGTATAACTGGCAGGAACAGCAACGCATCGGTATCGAACCGGCTTTGCAATTCATTGGTCAGGGCGTGGACACCATCGAACTACCAGCCGATTGCCAACCCGATCATCAGCGAAATCCGCAAAGCCAACACCAAACTGCCTATCCGCGACGCCTCGAAGGAAATCCTGGTTAAACGCAAGGAAGGTGTGATTGATTCCGCCGATTTTCTTAAAATATGGAAACAGATCAGCCAGCGGACGCATTATCGCGTGAAAATGGACAAGGAACGCTTTATTGAAGCGGCCAAGAATAAAATGGTATTCATGCCGGCCATCGAAAAAGCGAAAATTACAGAAACCACCGCCGATATTGATATCGAAAAGAGCGGTGTAACGACCCAGGAACACACTCCTCGGTCCGTCCAGCTGGATTATGCCCTGACGAACATTCCAGACGTCCTGGGCATCTTAAAGAACGAATTGAAGCTGACTCGCGCTACGATCTTGGAAATATTCAGGCGCTCCGGCAGGTTGGACGACCTGTTGAACAACCCCGAAAAGTTCATCGAGGAAGCGCACGTCCTGTTACGCAATACCAAGGCCGAAATGCTGGCCGACGGCATCCGCTACATCAAAATCAAGGGCGAGGAATACTCGGCCCAGGAAGTCTTTGAAAAAGAAGAACTGCTGGCCTACATTGACAACGCCATCGCCAGCGACCGCAGCGTGTACGATTATGTCGTGGTAGACGACAGCAACATTGAGCGCAACTTCGCCAAAGACCTGGAAAACGACAAGGACGTACGATTTTTCTTCAAACTGCCTGACAAGTTCAAGATCGATACGCCGTTCGGCTCGTACAATCCCGATTGGGCAGTTTTGTTGAACGAATACGGCGCGGACAAGCTGTATCTAGTTGTTGAAACCAAAGGAAGCCTGCAGGATATCAAGCGCCGCGTGGAAGAAAATGCCAAAATCAACTGTGCTCGCCTACACTTCAAAGAACTCGGTGTTGTGGAATACAAGGACGCCACTACCTGGAAAACCGCCAAACCATCAGCATAAAAGCAGGAAAAAATAATTCCTTGACTTATCGGCAATTTAATGGCAAAATAATGGCAATATGACGGCGATTTATCGGAAAGGGAAAAGCATTGTTCAAGCCTAATTTTACCATAACCCCACAGATTACCAAGGCTTTAATGAAGATTGAAGCCTTGAAGGAAAGCATTAAAAATCTGCCTATCACGCCGGGCGTCATGAAAACCTTGCGCGAAACCGCCAGATTGACGTCAACGCATTATTCTACCCAAATCGAGGGCAACCGCCTATCACAAAAAGAGGTTGAGCAAGTCATCAAAAAAGACGGTCATGTTACCGGGCGCCAGCATGACGAAAAGGAAATCAAAGGATATTATCTGGCGTTGGAATGGTTGGAAAACAATGTCAAAAAACCCATCACAGAGGAAACCATAAAGACTATTCACGCGCTGATCGATGGAGAAGGACGGAGCAAAGTTAAACCAACCGCATACCGCGACGGACAAAACGTTATTACCGATAGTAAAAGTCGTGAAATCGTTTATATGCCCCCGGAAGCCAAAGACGTGCCCGCCTTAATGGCCCAGCTGGTAGACTGGCTGAAAGCGGAAAAGAATAATCTGCCATGCCCGATCACGGCGGCAATCGCGCATTACCAATTCGCAACCATTCACCCGTATTATGACGGCAATGGTCGCACAGCGCGGCTTTTGACAACCTTGGTGCTGTACCAAGGCGGATACGACCTGAAGGGGCTTTATTCGCTGGAAGAATACTATGCCAGGAACTTGCAGGATTATTACAACGCAATCAGCCGCGGCGAGAACCATAATTATTACTTCGGACGCGCTGAAGCGGACATCACACCGTGGATAGAATATTTTGTCCTTGGTATGCAGGATGCCTTTGAACACGTCAAGGTCCGGGCCGCTGAAGCCAGTGGTAAAGGTATATCGGATAAGTCCGCAATCCTACGCACGCTAACCCCGAAACAACGGAAGGTCTTGACCCTGTTCGAAGACCAGGACACTATCGTTTCAAAGGACATCGAAAGCCTGTTCGGCTTCAGCGCAAGGTCGGCGCGACTGCTTGCGGGCGATCTTGTGAGCGAGGGTTTTTTAATCGTCGCCGACCAGTCAAACAAGACCAGAAGCTATAAATTAAGCCACGAATATGAAAGTCTGCTCGTTTAAGAGCATAACCCCCGGAAGCACTTTTTGTTGCATATTGGCCCAAAAGTGCTACCATTACTTTGACATGATAAAAAAGAAAGGAATATTATGAGAAAAAAGAATTCTGTTAGCGGGACCTCCATTTTACTATCAGCAATAGCGATGGCTGCAGTATTTTTTATAACACGCGAAGTTTACAAACCAGAACCAATATTGGAAGATTATTTTCATTCATACTCGCTTGAAAATAAGCTGGATATGAGGATAGACGAAGCCGAAGCAATCAAATTGTTCAAAGAAGGCAAAGCCGTCTTGGTTGACGTCCGCTTTCCGAAGGAACAGGCAGAGATGAACGCTGGCTTTGGCTACATGATACCGCTGAATGAATTGCCTGACAGGATTGATGAATTGCCGAAAGATAAACTGATCGTCACCGGCTGCTTTATGAATGAGCGCGGAAACATGGCACGCCTTTATCTGATGACAAAAGGGTATAAGGCCAAGCATTTGTTCTCTGGTATTCCTGGGTTAACTGAAAAATTAACCGACGAAGATAGAGCGATATTGGTAGAGTAAAAAACACACGGCTGAACAGGATTAGCGTTTGCAAAGATAGGGAACAGGGTAGCCCCTTGAGAAACAATCAAAAATAGACTAGATAAAATACTTTGCAACCGCAATCCTCCTCCGCCAATTATTCCCCCCCCCAATGAAAATCGTTGAAACGCGCCGGATGAAAGCCCGACAACAGGCTGCCATTGAATGGGTTGCCCGGTGCCCTTTCAATTCTGCTTCACAACGGCCGGATTTTCATTCCAAAGGCGCCGCTTTCGGCCGGCATGAATGACCGCGTCCTCCCCCAGAATCAAAAATTTTTGATACGAAATGTAGATTTCTCAAAATAAACGCGTTCTTGAAAGGTGAGCATCAATGCTTCGCGAAAAACAAAGGAGGACAACATGAAAAAATTTATAACACTGACCGCAATCGCTCTGCTGATGGCCATCGGAACGGTGCCGTCAAACGCATCGGCAAAGGAGTTGAAACAGGGTCTGAAAAACGGGCTGGTGCAGGGATTAAAGGAAGGGACCAAAAACGGATGGGCAGAAGGGCATAAGAAAGGAGCAAAGAACGGCCTGAAGCAAGGGCTTAAAAAGGGCCTCAAAGAGGGCAAAAAAAACGGCGAAAAGAAAAGTTAGGTAAAACCGCGGAAACCCGCGACGAACCGGCAATCCGGAGCGGGTTTCCGCGTTTCAGAAGCCTCCCGCCGCAAATTATGGCGTTTGAGGTTTGAACGCCATGCCCTATAATTAACAACGATTTTACAGAGTTAAGGATGGCTCGTGATGGAACAGAATCATGAAAATTTAACGTATTGGGGAAAAGTTTTTACGGAACACCGGGCTCATCTGCAAAATCTGGCGCTCAAAAATCTTAATCCGATTTTATCCCGCCGTCTGTCCGCGGAGGATCTGGTTCAGGAAACGCTTGCTTCGGCCTGCCGGCGGATCGAATATTTCGAGAAAAATCCCGAAGTTCCGGTTTATTTCAAACTGCGGACTCTTTTGATGCAGACGATTACAGATTATGAACGCCGACACCTGCAGAACCGGAAACGGGATGCTTACAAAGAACTTTACGTCGCCAATACTCCGTCTGCGGGCGGGATCAGCTGGGATATGTTCGCGGCCGGCATGACATCGCCGCTGACAAAAATAGCCCGCGCCGAACGTGCCGAACTTTTACATAAGGCTTTGGAAGCCCTGTCGGAAAACGACCGGCAAATTCTGACCCTTCGTCATTTTGATGAACTTTCCAATCTGGAATGCGCCCGGATTTTAAAAGTAGATCCGAAAGCCGCAAGCATCCGGTATGTGAGAGCCCTGGAACATCTGCAAAAAAAATTAATCGAATTCAGCGAATTCAAACCATGAATGAAATACCTTCTTTTGAAGACCTGATTGAACTGTTTCTGGCGGCCTGCTCGGAAGGACAGGCGCCGGAAATAAAGGACTTCGCCGCCCGTTACCCGGCATATGAAAGCCGGCTGAGAGAAATTCTGCCTCTTCTTGTGGAAATGGAAGCCCTTGGAAAAAGCCGCAGGGGAAACATACCGGAAACCGTTCCATTCCCGGATATGCCTGGCGATGAGTTCCGTCTGCTGGAAAAAATCGGGGACGGCGGTATGGGAACCGTTTTCAAAGCGCTTCAGATTCCGCTGAACAGATATGTCGCCGTCAAACTGCTGTCTCCTTCACTGATAACGGACGCACAGCAGCGCGGCCTGTTTGAACAGGAAGCCCGCGTCATTGCAATGCTTCATCATCCGAATATCGTAAAAGTATTCAACGCGGGCAGTCGCCGGGATTACTGTTATTACGCCATGGAACTGATCGACGGCCGAGGGCTGGACTCGTACCATTTCAAAGACGTGCGGGAAATTGCCCTCATCGGAGTTCAGGCCGCAAAAGCGCTGGCATATGCC
The DNA here is from genome assembly GCA_900553035.1 of uncultured Rhodospirillaceae bacterium. Classification (GTDB taxonomy): domain Bacteria; phylum Pseudomonadota; class Alphaproteobacteria; order CAAGCB01; family CAG-977; genus CAG-977. Next base: position 35,366 of record USCC01000007.1, read on the forward strand.
CACAGCTGCAATGTGATGCACCGGGACATAAAACCCGCCAATCTGCTGCTTGATTCGGAACATACCGTCCACGTCAGCGATTTCGGACTGGCCTTTATTCTGAAAAACCGCAATGAACTGGTGGAAAATGTCGAAACGCAAAGCGGGACATTGCGTTACATGGCGCCGGAAAGGCTGTCACAGGGCATCACCTCCTTTCTGAGCGACCAGTATTCGCTGGGGGCGACCCTTTATGAACTGGCGGCGCAGACACCCCTGTTTCCGGAGCAAAATCCAAAAGCATTGCGGGAAAGAATCTGCCGCGAACCCGTCCCACCTCTTCCTCGCGCCGATCCCGATTTCGCGGCAATCCTCGGCAAAAGCCTTTCCTTCAATCCCGCGGATCGCTATGAAAATATGGAGGCTTTTGCGGAAGACCTGCAACGTTTTCTGAATCACGAACCCGTCAGCGCACGCCCGGTTTCGGCTTTCAGACGCCTGGTTTTATGGATGAAACGAAAGCCGGCCCTGGCCGCGCTGAGCTTCGCCTCCGTCTTTTTCGCCCTGGCTTTGCTGGCGGCTCTGATCATCGGTTATTGGCGCACGGCCTCTGCCCTGAAACGGGCGGAACAGAATGCCGCCGTTGCCGATATGACCTTATCGGGCATTTTTTCCTACGTGGAAAACCAGCCGCCTTCGGTCACCGGCACAGAACTGCTTTCGGCTCTGATGCCGTATTATCAAAGGATTGCCGCGCAACGCCAGCTGTCCGGAGAACGAATTGCCCAAGCCAATAACATTATCGGGACAGCCGCGCTTCGTGCGGGGAATTCCTCTCTTGCGGAAACTGCTTTCCGGCGTCTGGCGGAACTGCGCCCGGACGCCTATCCCTTAAATCAGCTTTCCGAAGCCCTGCGCGAACAGGGAAAAAACCGTGAAGCCGATGAAATTTCCCGACAGGTCATAAGCCGCTTTGCCGATTCCGAAAAAGCCGGCGATCGCTTCGAAGCGGTACGGGCTTTCAAGGCGCTTGCGGCGGAACCGGACGGAGAGGAACTGAGAAGAGCCTTTCAGATTTCCAAATCCCTTTTGCGGACAAACCCGGAAAATCCGGAATACCGTTTTCAGTTCGCAACAATCCTCGGCAACAATCCCGGGCGGTTTCATCCGGCCCGGATTGCAGGCGTTGAACCCAACGCGGTTGTCCTGCTCAAAGAACTGACCGAGACATCTCCCGACCGCCCGGAATATGGATTGGCGCTGGTTGACTTAATGCGCCGGAGACTTCGTTACGCACGGAATTTTGAACAGCGGGACTGGAATGAACTTGCCGCTGTACTCAGTCTTTCAGACAGGCTCCTCGGGCGCTGGCCGAGTGACCCGAAGGTCATTTCCGCCGTCACCCGCCTGCGGGAAACCCATGCCGATGTTCTGCGCCGGAACGGGGACAGAACGGGGGCCAGACGTGAAAACGAACACCTGCTCGGTTTTATGGAAATTCTGTTTCATCATCCGGATACACCGGATCCGGCAAAAGAAGGGCTGATCCGTCTGCAGCTCCAG
>USCC01000008.1 GCA_900553035.1 uncultured Rhodospirillaceae bacterium
TACGCCGTGCCGGACGAGGCGCCCGCCGCGGTGAAGCCGATGACCGCCGCCCAGAAAATTATTGCGCGTGCGGCCGGGTTGAAATCCGTCGTGCCGGGCATGACGGTCTATGCCGCTGTTGACACTGTCGGATCGCAGGATACGACCGGGCCGATGACGGTGCAGGAACTTCAGGGATCGCTGGCGGCGATGAAGCTGGCCGTTCCGCTGTTCATGCAGTCGCAGTGCCATAACGCGGCTCTGGGTTTCCGGACGGCCGCCGTTGTTGACGCGAACCGCCGTCTGGCTGATTTCGTCCGGGAAATGGGCGGTATTGCGCTGAACATGGGCGACGGTATTATTCATTCGTGGCTGAATGAAATGGTGGTTCCGGGAACGATTGTCGTCGGAGGGGATTCCCATACGCGGACGCCGACAGCGCTGAGCTTTCCCCAGGGATCCGGCGGTGTGGCCGAGGCCGCCGCGACGGGCGTGACGGAAATCGTTGTGCCCGAAAGTGTCCTTGTCTTGCTGAAAGGGGATCTGCGTCCCGGCGTGACAATCCGCGATCTTGTCAATTATCTTCCGTGCAAGGCGAAAAAGGTCTTTGGCGGAGAGGGCAACATTTTTGAAGGCCGGATCATTGAATTCCGCCGGGAAGGGGCGCCGCTTGAAATGATTGACGTCTTCCGTCTGACGAACGCTTCGGCAGAACGGAGCGCGACAGCGGCCTATTTTGAACAGAACCCGCAGATCGTCGCGGATTATCTGAAAGCGTGGTCGATTCCTCTTCTGAAGCAACTGATTGCGGCGGGATATGACAACGGGGGCGTTCTGGAAAAACGTGTCGCGGCGTTGCAGGACTGGTGCGCGTCTCCGTCGGCCTGCCGTGCGGATGACGGGGCTTCGTATGCTTACGTGCTGTCGGTTGACCTGGACGAAATTGACCAGCCGTATATTGCGTGCCCTCATACGCCGGATAACGTAAAGCCGTTGTCAGAGCTGGAAAATGTGCCGGCCGGATTCTGTTTTGTCGGTTCGTGCATGTCCGCGTATTCGGATTTCACGGAATTTGAGCGGGTGACGCGCGGAACGGATACGTTGGCGGTGGAAACGTGGATGGCGCCTCCGACCCGTATTACAGAAGCCCGGCTGAAAGGCGAGGGCATTCAGGACATGCTGGAAAAACGGGGCGTGCGCTTTGAGGTTTCCGGCTGTTCGCTGTGCATGGGGAACCAGGAGCGCGTTTCCGGTGAACGGAATGTCCTGACGACATCGACCCGGAACTTCAAAGGGCGCATCGGGGACGCGGCGTCGGTTTATCTCGTGTCTTCTCTGCTGGCGGCGACGGCGGCTCGGCTGGGACGTTTTCCGACGGTATCGGAATATTTTGAGGCGGTGAAGAATGGTTGAAGCGTTTATCGACGTCGCGTTGCCCGAAGAAGCCGCCGGCGCAGCGTATGAGGAAGTTAAAAAAGAACTGATCCTCCCCTTTGCGGAATGGATCGGAGACGGCCGTCTGCGCGAACATGACTGGAGCCTCAAAGGGCGTATCCAGACGAACGGGCAGGTGATTCAGGAAACCATCGAAATGGCCGGCGGCGATAAAAAGGCTGTCCTTGTCAAGGGGCCCGGCATTACGCCGACCCGTGAACAGACGGAAGAGATGCTGAAGTCTCTGGGCGATGAGCGCCGACCCGAAGACCTGAGCCGTCTGGTGACCGGGACGCCGAACGGTTACATGCGCGGTCACTGGCTGGTGAAGGGAAATCTTGAGCGGTACGAAAATCCGGGGCTTGCCCCGCTTCTGAACACGGTTCTGCCGGATTACCGGCATGCCGGAAAGCTTGACGTCATGTATCTGGAAGGCGGCCGGGAAAAAGGCGGATTCTTCCATACGCTTGAAGAAGAGGCCGAGGTCCGTGTCGAGCTGAACGGAAACATTGTGCGCGCGCCGGAAAAGCTGAGCGCCGGTTCGGTTGTTTATGCCCGGGTTACGCCGCGGCAGGATGTCGTTGAGCTGACCGAAAGGGCTTTGGATGCGGGCCGTGAAATTGTCTTCATGTCCAAATACACGGTGCGTCCGGAGCTGGACGGCGAAAAGAAGAAGATCTACAACGACCTGCGCGAACGCCGCGGCCTGAAACGCCGGGACGGTAATCAGGGAGACATTGTTGACGCGGCTTTTGCCCGCCTTCTGGCGCATCCGGAAGACCGGGACATTGTTGTGCTGGTTCCCGATCCTTCGTACGGGCCGAAAATCGCGGCGGTTCTGAAGGCCGTGTATGATAAGGGCGTCCGCAAGCCCGACGGTGCGTTTTCGGTATGCCGCTTTTCCGCCGGGAAAAGTGAGTACGGCGGCCTGAACAGGGTTGTCCAGAACGATGCCGAGTTCCGGGTGTACATCGGGAAAAAGGAATTCCGTTTTCCGGTAAAGGCCGGTGACATGTTTGAAGAAATGCATTTCGACCGGGAAGACGCCCGGCGGTATGCCGTTCAGGTTTTCGCGCAGGCCGATTCCAGGGGTTATGACCGAGCGGTTTTTGCTTTTGACGAAGACGATCCCTATGATACGCCGGTTGTCGGCGCGGTTCGGGAGGAGGCTCGGCGCCTGAAAAAAGCGGAAGGGGCGGATTTCATCCTGATGAAGCCGGCCGACGCGGCCGTCCGGATGTTCACCGATCCGTTCCCGGGAAAAACAGCCTATGCCTATGACAATCTGTGGGGCGATATCGTTTCGGACGCCATGGATCTGGGGGCGAGTATTGCTTCGGTGAATTCGGTCATCCTTCTGGCAGACGGTCGGGTATGGCCCGAAATGGGGGGTGCGGGAACGGCGCCGGCGCTGGTCGAAGCCTTTAAAAAAGAAGGCTTCTGGCGCTATAATCCGATGCCGGTGATTGAAGGCCTGTCGATTGGCTTCTGTGAAGCGGCGAAATCCGAGCCGGATAATGAAAAATTAAGCAAATTCGGGCATGCTTTGCATGAGGCCTATCTGAACGTTTTGAAAAAAGGCATGGCGACGCCCGATTTGGCCGACAAGCTGAAAACGGGAAATAAAGGGGTGGACACGGCCTCTTTTATCAAAGCCGTCCGCGTCGAACTGCTTCTCCTTCTGGGAAAGGGGGAGGAAGCCCGGGAACAGCAGGCGCTGCTGGATGAAACCATAAGAGAAATACGATGAGTCAGGAAACCGTTAAATTAGTGATTGAAGGCCGCGAAGTCGAACTGCCCGTGCTGGAGGCGACGACCGGGGAAAAAAGCATCGATATTTCAAAGCTGCGGGCACAGACCGGGTACACGGTTCTGGATCCCGGTTTTGGTAACACGTGCGCCTGTGAAAGCCGGATCACATACGTCAACGGAGAGAAGGGAAGCCTTCTGTACCGGGGCTTGCCGATTGAAACGGTTGCGGAAAAGATGACGTTTATCGAAACGGCCTGGATGCTGATTTACGGCCGCCTGCCGACCATGGCCGAGCTGAAGCAGTTCAGCGCTCTTCTGACGGAAAACGAGCTTTTGCATGAAGGGCTTCTGCACCATTTCGAGGCGTTCCCGCCGAACGGCCAGCCGATGTCCATCCTGTCTGCGGTGGTGAACTCTCTGGTGTGTTATTCGCCGGAACTGCTGGAATGCCATAACGAGGAAGACCTGCGCCATTCGATCGCCGCCATCATGAGCAAGGTGCGCACAATCGCCGCGTTCAGTTACCGCAAGGCGATGGGGTTGCCGTTTGTTTATCCGGATCCGGCGCGCAGCTACTGTTCCAATTTCCTGCACATGATGTTTTCGATTCCGAACCGCCCGTATCAGCCGACCGAAGAAGCGGTCAAAGCTCTGAATTTGTTCCTGATCCTGCATGCCGACCATGAACAGAACTGTTCAACGTCGACGGTTCGTATTGTGGGTTCGGCGCAGACCAATCTGTTTTCAAGTGTGGCGTCGGGGATCTGTGCGTTGTGGGGCAAGCTTCACGGCGGGGCGAACGTGGCGGTGTTTGAAATGTTGCAGCGTCTGGCCAAGGGGGATGAAACCATTCCCGAATTCATTGAACGGGTCAAACGCAAGGAAGCGCGCCTGATGGGATTCGGCCACCGTGTTTACAAGACATTTGATCCGCGGGCAAAGATTTTGAAAAAGGCCGTTTTCAATCTGCTGGAAGTTCAGAAGCAGGATGATCCGCTGATTGATATCGCCCTTCAGCTGGAGGAAGTCGCTTTGCAGGACGATTATTTCAGGGAACGGAACCTGTACCCGAACGTTGATTTTTATTCGGGTATGATTCTGCGGGCGCTTCGGATTCCTCTGAACATGTTTACGGTGATGTTTGCCATCGGGCGTATTCCGGGATGGATTGCCCATTGGCGTGAAGGCAACGAAGGTGTCAGCCGTCTGGTGCGTCCGCGCCAGATTTATCGCGGCGCCGTCAGCGTTCCTTTCGTTCCGCGCGATCTGCGTACAGGTGATGACGTCAACAAATAAGGGAGTTGCCCGATGATGTACAATGAGCTGACCCCGAAAAAAAACGAACTGGACAGGCTCCGCCCCTTTCCGGAGGAAGCGGAGGCCGGTCTGAAGAAATGGCTGACGCTTGAATTGACATGTGCCGGAGACTGTTTCGACGGTTCGTCTCTGACCCGCCGGGAAACGTCGGCGATTCTGTTCGAAGACCGGGTTGTTCCCGGGCATCCGTTGAAAGAGCATATCCGGACGCTGAACTATGCGAAGGCGTTTGATCTGGTCTCGACCCTGTCGCGTCAGACGAACCGCCCCGTTGACGACAATGACGTTAAAAACATCCACCGCGTTGTTGTACGGGGGCTGGATGACGACAATGCCGGAATGTACCGTTCGTCTTCTCTTTTTTTTGAACACGGCGGCCATGAAATGCCGGATTCCGTCCGCGTCCAACGCATGATGAACGATTTCGGGATGTGGTTGTATACGGCGCGGACACTGCATCCGGTTTCTCTGGCGGCGGAAGCGCATCTGCGCCTGATGTCGATTCAGCCGTTTACTTCGGGAAATGCGCGGACGGCGCGGATGCTGATGAACTTTATGCTGATGCACAACGGTTATCCGCCGGCTCTTTTCTCCCGGCGGGAAAAAAAGGAATACTGGGCGTCTTTGGAAAAAGCGGTATTTCATAATGAACGCGGAGACTATGACCGCCTGATCTGCCGTGCGGTGAACCGGGCTCTGGATGTTTATCTGCGTGCGGTAAGGGAAAGAAAAATCGAAGACGGAGAACAGGAACCCTATTTCCTGCGGATCGGCCAGCTGGCCAAGGAATCCGGAGAAAAGGTTTCAACACTGCGATACTGGACGAACATGGGGCTTTTGGAAACGGCGGGACGGACATCGGCGGACTATACGCTGTACTCGTCGGAAATCCTGCCGAAGATTCAGCGGCTGAAGGAATTGAAATCACTTCGTTTTACGCTGGATGAAATCCGCCGGAAACTGCGCGAAGAATAAGGCGAACATGAGAAAGCCGCCCGTTTCGGGCGGCTTTGCTTGTTTAAAAAAGGGTTAGGCACATCCACCTTTACCATCGGCTTTCTTGCCGTCCGGACAGAAACAGGTTTCGCCTTTGGAACAGACTGTACAGGAATAATTTGAACATTTATTCCCGGCGCCGCATGATGCTGTATTATTGTTGCAGCATTGACGGCACGGGCCTTCTTTGCCTCCGCAGGTCAGGTAACCGCCGCTGCAGCATCCGCCCGATCCGTACTGTGTTCCGGCACAGACACAGGCGTAGCACGTGTCTTCACCTGATTTTCCGGTCTCAACGACTTTCCATTCGGATTTCGTGATGCAGGCCGGACGGGTTGTGCCGATTTCCTTGGCCCAGAAATATCCTCCCTTGCCGCATGCTTTTTTATTGCATTTGACACAGTCCGCGCCGCCTGATTTGCCGGAGGTTGCGGTTGTGTAGCCTTCCGAACAGCTCAGTCCGGCGCTGTACCCGTCGGGACACGCTTTCGCGGTACATTTGCCGCAGGCCTTACTGCCGGAATAACCGTCTTTTGACAGTTCGTAACCGTCCGCGGAGGAACACGATGAAACCGATGTTGAATAGCCGGACGGGCACGGCTTGATTTCGCACCGGTTTGAAACGCACTGATAACCGTTGCCGCAATCCGAGTCGCCGGAACAGTACCCGGAAATCGACGAACACGAATTATTCCGGCATTCATATCCACTACCGCAGTCCGTATCTGATACACAGCATCCCGATTTAGCGGTGCAGACGTGATTGACCGCTTCTTCGCATACCGAGGAGCAGGTCACCGGTACGCAGGAATTTGAAATACATTCTTCGCTTCCCCAACAATCGGTATCACTCGAGCAGTATCCGGAAATCGCCGAGCAGGAGCCGTTGCGACATTCCTGACCCGCCGGGCACGTCACATCCGCGCAGGGATCAGAAGACATGCATCCGCCGGAACCATCAGCCACTTTTCCGCTGGAACAGCCGCACCACTTGTCTCCGGCCGTGCAGTTTTCGCACGATCCGTTTCGGCATTCCGTTCCGCCGGAACAGGAAACGTACCGGCACGGGTCTTCCTCTTCGCATCTGCCATAACCGTCAGCCGTTTTTCCCGAGGCACACCGGCATGACTGCCCGGCGGGGCAGGGCGTGCAGGAGGTACCGGAACATTTCTTTCCGGCCACGCAGTGCGAATCGGAGGTACAGTCGGCGCAGACGCGGGTATGGCCGCTCTGGGCCACGCAGTATTTTCCCGACGTACAGGGCAGTACAGAACAGACGTCCCGGCATTTGTTAATGCCCGTATCGCATTTCTGTGTCGAAGCGCAGTCGGAATCACGGGTGCATTCGTGTTTGTTTTTTTCGGCGGAGGAAAGCCCTTTTCCGCTGAATTTCTGGGCGTCGTCGTTCAGAACGCCTAATTTGACGGATCGAGCCAGTGAAAAGGCAGCCGAGTCATTTAACGGTTGCAAGGGGGGGGGGTAAGTGTTCTATTGCAAGGCAGAGCTTCGGCAGAAGCCAAAGGCCTGCGGCAAGACAGACAAGTTTCCTCATTTTTTGTTCTCCTTTCATGGATTCAACTTACAAGATAAACTTTATCATCAAAATGTGGCGAAATTATGGCAAAGATAAAAAAATATCCTCAGATGCAAAAAGAGATGGCGTCCATCCGCCGGGCGTTCTATGCTCGTTTTTTATTCTTGATTTAAGGAAGCCCCCTCATGAAACAGCTTTTTTTCCTCGCCTTTGCGTTCCTCGTTTCCGTTTCCGGGCCCGTCCGCGCCGAAGAGCCGCTTTTCTCTGGCCCGGCTCAGGAAGCGGCGCTGAAAAATAAAGCGAAGCAGACGTTTGGCGGAACCGACTTTTTCTTTGCGCGCGGTTCGCAGAAAACCAACGAATATCTGCCGGCGGGCGAAACGCTTCAGGACTGGAAACAGATGCTGGCCGTCTATATTTTTCCGGGCTTCCCTTCGGCCGAACAGTATGTGACCGCCATGGTTTACAAAATGGGAGAACATAAAATCCCCGTACAGGCTTTTAAAGCCAAAAAAGACGGCGAGTTCATTGTGATTTTTCCGATGGTGGCAAAGGATGTGACGGAGATTAATTTCTGGCGTTATGCCGACCGGCCGGACGACGGGGGCGTCATCGGATGGATGTATGCCGTCCGCTATTACGGTGAAATGCCCTCCAAGGAGGATTTCACAAAGATGTACACGACGTCCATGGGACAGTTCGTCGACATGCCCGATATTCCCTTCATCCCCTGACTCTTCCCGGCTTCGGACCGGATAAAATAAAAAGCCCGGCCTGTGAAATGCAGGCCGGGCTTTTCGTGTTCCGGATTATTCCTTATGGCCGTTCGGCATCGGAATCGGTTCAATGTGTTCGGCCTGTTCCGAGAACTTCGTCACCTGCTTTGCCGCCTGTTTCGGGTTGCCCAGAACGCCCGCACCCGCGACACACCCGCCTTCACAGGTCATCATTTCAATCAGGTTGCCGGGGTTCTTGCCCTTCGGATACGTCTTGAACAGGCGCAGCATGGCGGGCTTGATGCCGTTGATGCAAACCGGGTTCAGCTCGACACGGCCGTCGACCGCAGCCTTGACTGCTGCCGCCACACCGCCCGTAATCGCGAATCCGCGGCCTTCCAGCGAGGGGAATTCGTCGAATTTTGCCTGTTCGCAGTTGGCGACTTCGATATCGCTGGCGACAAACAGGGCGCCAAGTTCTTCAAACGTCATGACATAATCAATCATCGGATCGTTCATGCCCTCATAACGTTTCGCAACACACGGCCCGACAAAAACAGTGATGCAGTCGGGATCGCGCTGTTTCGCCAGTTCGGCCGTATAATGCATCGGCGTGGCCGTATCGGAAACGAACTGCGCCAGTTCGGGGACATGGCGGCGTACCGTTTCGATATAGCCCGGACAGCAGGACGTTGTCATGAACAGGTCGCCCCGTTCCATGCGTTCAATGAATTCCTTGGCTTCGTTGCGTGTCGTGATGTCCGCACCGACGGCGACTTCAATAACGCTTGAAAAGCCCAGCTGCTTCAGGGCGGAAACGACCTGTTCGACCGTTCCCGGGAATTGTCCCGCAATCGCCGGAGCCACCATGGCGACGACCTTTTTACCGGCTTCTTTCAGTTTTTGCAGAATGTCAATGATCTGGCTGCGTTCCATGACGGCGCCGAAGGGGCAGGCCCGCATGCACCGGCCGCAGCTGACGCATTTGTCGAAATCAATTTCGGCCCGGGCGCCTTTGCCTTTATGAATGGCGCCGACCGGGCAGGCTTCTTCGCACGGGACAATGCAGCGCATGATGGCCTGGTAGGGGCAGGCTTCCTTGCACCGGCCGCAGTTTTTGCATTTTTCCGGGTCAATGCGGGCGCGCCCGTGTGAGATATCAATGGCTCCGAACGGACAGTTGACGGCACAGGAGCGGGCCAGACAGCTCTGGCAGAGTTCGGTCACGACATAACGGCTGGGCACGCATTCATTGCAGGCGATATCCAGCACGGTCATCACGGGAGAAGAAGGTTTTTCACGTGCCAGAGCCCGGCGGGCATATTCGGAAAGCGGCGTGAATTCATCGTCTTCTTCGACCCGGAAGCCCAGCGCGGCCAGACAACGGGTCCGCAGAATGGCGCGTTCCTTGTACACACAGCACCGGTAGGGCGTTTCGTCCCCCGACAGAACGTCAACGGGGATGCGGTCGACTTCTTCAACCAGCTTTCCGTTGACGAACAGACGCGCCAGGCGGACCAGGATTTCACGTCTGAAATGCGTTGCGTTGTCTCTGATTTCAATAGCCATTATTCGTCTTCTCCCGTTGCCATCAGTTTCGCTTCAATTGCGGCCAGAATCCCCGGAATCGTCGCCGAACAAAGCAGTTTGTCGTCGATTTTGACATACGGGGCGCGGCCGAATTCGTGATTTTTGCAGGATTCAAGGCATGTACAGCCTTCAATAACGACCTTGTCCTTCCATTCGTCGGGAAGAATGTCTTCCAGAGACTGGAACTGGGAAGCGCCGAAAACGGTACAGGCCGTTCCCAAACAAATCTTCACTTTCACTTTTTCCATGTTTGCCGCTCCTTCATATATAGGTCACAGTGACGTTTTTCAAATACCGAGTCCGTAAAGAATCGGCCATTTTCTGAATAATGTTGCGCCGAATTTCCAAATAGACCGGCAGCGTCGGATCCAAATGGGCTTCGTTCACCCTGCTTCCTATCAGAAAATCGATCGTATCGCTATCTAAAAATAACTCAACGAGCTTTCCGGCCGGATCGGGCGGAGGGGGCGTTGTCCCTTTATCCAGATATTCAACCGCCTGAGTCAGGGTCAGGACGCCTTCGGTCACCAGATCAACGCCGTCCATTTCACTGGCCGGGGGCAGATGCGTCCGCGGCGCACGGAGGTTCATTGTTATTTCCTGTCCGAGTTCACGGGCAATGAAATTCGCGGTTGTTCCGCCGCAAATGGCTTTTTTTCCTTTGTACGCCGCGAACGTGCGCGCGACTTCGGCGTCGCTGTCCCGCGAATAGGGCGGCCCGGACAGAACCATCAGGCGCCGGGGACGGCGGAAATAAAGCACGGCGCACGAGATATCATCCTTGGGCGCCAGGCTGGCTTCCTTTCGTACAGCGCTGTCGACAACGGCATGGGAGAGTTTCGTACTGGAGATGTCGGGGCATTTTGTCACGATTTCCTGAACAAAGGACAACAGGCCTTCGCGCTGCCATCCGAACCGGTGAAGGGGATTGCCCATTCCGGCCTGAGTCACGCCGTCGGAATAAAAGATCAGCCGGTCTTCGGGCTGAAGCAAAACCTGTGAGACGCGCATCTGGCGGTTGGAAAAACGGCGGGAGGCTACAATATCGCACGCCACGGGCATGTCAACGCCTTCGCGCAGCAGGATAAACGGCGGGTTGCCTTCTTCAACGATGCGGACACGGCCTTCCAGAGTACAGTCGGCAATGGAAAAGGTGGCGTAACTGATCTGGCGGACCTGACAGATCGGCAGAGCATTCATAATCACCTCGGCCGCCCGGGTAAAGTTGAAGTCTGCCGAGACGAACTTCAGCGCCATGGTCGCGGTCATCGAGGCCAGAATGTTGGCCTTCACGCCGCTCCCCAGCCCGTCGGAAAGCACGGCAATCAGGCGTTCCTGTTCGGCCAGGCGCTTTGAAACAAAGGCATCACCGCAGATCTGCTGGCCTGTCTTGCATTTCTGGGCGCAGTCGATATCAATGAAAAGAGGATCCGAGGGGCTCATCTGCCGTCTTTCTCCTCCGATTTCGTCTTCTCTTCATATCCTTCGGCAATTTCGTTCAGGAGGATTTCCGTTTCCGCCATGTGCTCGCCCAGGCGGCACGCAATTTCCTGTACGGTCGCGATGTTTCGGGAAATGACCTCGCGGGCACGGCGGGCGATCTGATCCCGCCGCATTTCCGTGTTCGTCACGTCCACGACAATGGCGCCGACCGTCTGTCCCGGTTCAATCGTAAAGATCGTGATGTCGAACAGGCGTCCGTCGACAGGCAGGTGCTCCTTGTGCAGATCCTGCTTGGTCCGGAGCGCCGCGCGGAAAAGTTCTTCACAGGGAAGGATTTTGCCCAGAACCGCGCCTTCCAGCCCGGGCTGAAGCTGGAACAAGGCCAGGATATCGTCGCCGAACAGACGGGCGAAGGCCTCGTTGGCTTCAATGATGTTCATATCCCTGTCAACGATGACCGCGCCCGAGGGCATACAGCGCAGAAGGGCGTTGGCCTTGCTCAGAGCAATGGTGCGCATGTGCGAAACGCACATTCGGGGTTCGGCGTTGCCGGCAATCAGGGCGGCGGCAAACTGGCGGCAGGTGTCGTAGCCGCATCCGCCGCAGTTCAACTCGTCTTCCAGCGAATGCTTGCCGACACGGGCCAGAGCTTCGCGCATTTTTTCAGGTTCGATTTCATCCGGCGTCCGGGGATCGGAAGGATAGATTTCCGTCAGGCGGACTTTCGGACGTTCCGGAATGTTGGGACGCTTGACGCTTCGGCTCCATACCTTGGAAACGGCGGTCAGTTCCGTCATCCGGCGCGAGGTGCACGGCCCGTTGACGCATCCGCCGGGACACGCCAGAGCTTCAACAAAAACCGGCGCGTCCAGATCGTCGGGATCCAGATCGTTCAGGGCTTCGTTCAGCAGATTCAGGCCGCTGACGGTGATCAGCTGAACATTCGCGGGAACGCCGCAACGCCGGATGGTTTCCAGCATGCCGCCCTCAACCGGGTACAGGGCGCCTTCGGCCGAGGCTTCGGGTTCAAATACCGCGCCTTCCGTTTCGCCGATATTTGCCGGACTGATTTTGCTTTTTTCAAGCCAGACTTTCAGCTCGTCAAAGGTCAGTGCGGCATTCATCAGTTCGGGGTGCCTCTGTGCCTCGTTCTTTTTTCCGACGCACGGACCGATGAACACGACGTCGATGTCTTCACCGTAATGCTCTTTCAGCAGGCGCGCATGCGTCAGAGCCGGCGATGCGATCGGCGTGATATGCGGCGCATAAAGAGGATGATAACGGCGGATATAGTCAACAGCGACCGGGCACGCGCTGGAGATATAGACGCCTTTGGGGGCGGTTCTGAGATCCTGCGCCGTCGCGATGGAGACTTCCTGTGCGCCCAGAGCTGTTTCGCTTACGCCGGCGAACCCCAGCGCTTTCAGCGCGGCCACCAGCCCTTCGGACGTCCAGTCCGGGAAAATGCCGGCCCAGCTGGGCGCGACGGAGGCATAGACCTTTCGCCCGGCACGAAGCAGATCCTTGACCTTCGGCAGATCGTTGCGCACCTTTTTCGCATGCGCCGGACAAATGCGGACGCATTTGCCGCACGCAATGCACATTTCCGGCAGAACCGATGCATGGCCGTTTTCAATCCGGATGGCCTTGACCGGGCACTGACGGACGCACTTGTAACAGTCGTGGCATTCCGTGTGCACCGTGTATACGGGATAGAACTCGTCCATTTTCGTCCTCTTTCCAGCTTCAGGCCAGCCAGTCCGGGTGGAACAGCATCAGAAGGCCCAGTACAAATAAGATAATGCCGCCGATCAGCTTGCACCAGATCATGTACCGGTCGCCGGCATATTTATTGACAGCGAACGCGGCCACCGAAAAGACGATCAGATCGTCCAGCATGAAAAAGAACACGTATACTGTGATATACCAGTAATGCATGAACGTTGTCAGATGGGAAAACGCCAGAACGCTGGTGAAAATGGCGGGAAGTGCGGCGGAGCAAACAAATTCAATGCCGTTGACGACAACCGCCAAAGCAAAGACGCCGGTCAGTGTCGCCCAGCTTAACGGTTTTTCGGCCAGCGCCGTAATTCGTTCCTTAATCCGGTTCCGGCCTTCGGCAGAGGTGACGGTGCAGGTCATATGGCCTTCAAAGAAAGAGCGCAGGGATTCAAAGCCGGTATAAAGGGCGATCGCGCCGATGCCGACGGTCAGAAGACGCATGTACCCGATGATTTTGAACAGGTTGATCCAGCCGGCCATCAGAGCGAAATAGAAAAGAGCCGATGCTCCGACGAACGCGCCCACAATAACAAAGGTCTTCCTTTTGTCCTTCAGGTCAACAATGACGGAAATCATAAAGACCAGAACCCACATGGCACACGGGTTGAAACCATCCACCAGCCCCAGAACAACCGCCAGGAACGGGATGGATTCCTGAAAAACGTCAATTTCGCCCAGGAAGGGGAGCTCGACGATCCGGCTTGGTTTCGGAGCGGCGACCCCCAGTGCTTTGGCAATGTCTTCCGCGGAAATTTCGGCCGGCAGGGATTCGCATGCGCCGTCGTCACCGTAGGCGCACGAGGCCAGCATGACGTTTTCCTCCAGCGTGCCGTCCATCAGCCGGCGGTATTGGGCCGCGTTAAAGCCGACGACGAACTTTTCGCCGTATTTGAAAACCGGAACGCCCGTGATGTTGTTCTCTTCGGCGAATTTCATGAACGCGCCGCGCTGTTCCGCGGAAATTTCGGACAGTTCCAGCTTCTGAATGTTCATCTGGGGAAATTCGGCCTGCAGCGTTTCGTCAATGAAGGCGATGGCATCACGGCAGTGCGGGCATCCGTGGGAATGGTAAAGCTCGACAACTTCGCCGCCCGAAGGGATGAGCGTATTGTCAGTCGTTTTAAAAAATCCGATCCAGACGAACAGGGCGACACACACGGCGATTGCAAAGGCCCGAAGCCGGTCGGCTTTCAGATCGTTGATGAAGTTTCTGATGAAAGTCATGGCAGCTCCTAAAAAAACAGAACGAAAGTATAGCATATCTCAGGCATAATGAATACACTGCATTTATACCCGTTTTTTGATTTTGTGCCATCAAAAAAAGGCCGCCGGTTTCCCGCAGAGCGCTTCCTTGAACGGCGCCGTGAAATCCTATATACTTCTTGGGTATATGAAATCCGGGGATTTCGTCATAAACTAATATAAAATATGATTTTTATCTTCATTTTTGTCAGGGGGATAAATGACAGAACATTCGATGAAACAGCTGCTGCTTTATGCTCCGGTTTCCGGCCGGACGGTCGCGATTGAAACCGTGCCTGATCCGGTTTTCGCCGAAAAAATGGTCGGCGACGGTATCTCCGTCGATCCGGCCTCTTTTGTTTTATGCGCACCCTGCGACGGGACGGTCGCCAACATCCATTCGGCGCATCACGCCCTGACGCTGTCGACGCCGGAAGGACTTGATGTGTTGATGCATATCGGGTTGGATACGGTGATGCTTAAGGGCGAAGGATTCGACGTCCGGGTTAAAACCGGACAGGCGGTCAAAAAGGGCGACGAGCTGATAGCTTTTGACGCGGCTCTGATTCGGAGCCGCGGGAAAAGCCTGCTGACCGAGCTGATCATCACGAACGGCGAGCGGGTCATGAAAATGGAAGCCGCCCTGGACCGCGAGGTGACCGCGGGAAAGGACGTTGTCCTGACCCTGACCCTTGCGGCGGCGCGGCCTTCTCCGGCAACGGACGCCGTGGTCGAACTGCCCCCGGCACATACGGCGGAATCCTGGACAATGATCATTATCAACCCCGCGGGGCTTCATGCCCGTCCGACGGCCGTTCTGGTGAATGCCGCGAAAAAATACGTGTCGGACATTACGCTTGTCCGCGGCGGTGAAAGCGCAAATGCCAAAAGTATCGTCAGTCTGATGGGGTTGGACGTGAAAAAGGGCGATGAGGTGCGTCTGATCGCCAAAGGGCCGGACGCCGTTGAAGCCTTGAGAGAACTGATCCCTCTGATTCAAAGCGGTTTGGGCGAAGATCCGTCGCAAGCTCCCGAACCCGAAGAAAAAAAGCCGGTGCCGGCTGTTGAGAAAAGCGACCGTCCGGACCGACTGAACGGCATCCCGGCATCTCCGGGGGTGGCCGTCGGCGAAGTGGTTCAACTGCGCGAAATGGAAATCAGCGTTGAGGAAACCGGCGGTACGGCCGAAGAGGAAAATGAAAAGCTTCAGGTCGCCCTTGCCCGGGCGAAACAGCAGCTTTCCGAACTGCACGAACAGATGCTGAAACAGGCGGACGCCGGGAAAGCGGCTATTTTCCTGGCGCATCAGGAGATTCTGGAAGACCCCGAGCTTGTTGAAAACGCCCGGAATATCATTGGCAAGGGTCGGAGTGCGGCTTTTGCGTGGCAGCAGGCCATCAAGGGGCAGGCCACCATGCTGGCCGGGCTGAAAAACGAACTTCTGGCCGCGCGGGCAAACGATCTGCGCGACGTGGGGCGGCGTGTCCTGCGCCTGCTGGTAGATCGGTGAAACGGAAACAAAGCAGGTGCTTCCCGACAATGCCATTCTGATTGCCGAGGATCTGACGCCTTCGGATACGGCCGGTCTTGACCGAACCCGGGTCGTCGGTTTCTGTACGACCCGCGGCGGAGCGACCTCACATGTTGCAATTCTGGCACGGACTCTTTCTCTGCCGGCCATTGCGGGCATTGAAATGCGGGCTCTGGATCTCCCGAACGGCACGACGGTCATGCTTGACGGGACAAAAGGCGTCCTGCGTCTGAACCCGGATGAGGCGGAACGACGCGCGATCCGGGAGGAGCAGGAAAAGGAAAAGAAAACCCGGGAGGAACAGCTGGCCGCGGCAAAACAGCCTGCCGTGACGACCGATGACAACAGAATCGAGGTTGCCGGCAACATTGGCGACCCGGCCGATGCGGAACAGGTTGTCGAACTCGGCGGCGACGGCGTCGGACTCCTGCGGTCGGAATTTCTCTTCCTGCAACGGACGGAAGCGCCAGGCGAGGATGAGCAGGCGGCCGTTTATACAAGCATTGCCGAAACGCTGGGCCGGGATCGGAGCCTGATTGTACGGACGCTTGACGTCGGCGGCGACAAGCCACTGGCCTATCTGCCGATGCCGCACGAAGACAATCCGTTCCTGGGGGTGCGCGGCATCCGTCTGTGCCTGCGTCAGCCGAACATATTCCGGACGCAGATCCGGGCGATTCTCCGCGCGGCGGACAAGACGCAGATGCGCATCATGTTCCCGATGGTGACGACGCTGGAGGAAATCAAAGAGGCGCGGAAAATCGTTGAGGAAGAGCGCGCGACTCTGAAAGCGCCTCCGGTCGAAGTCGGCATCATGATTGAAGTGCCGGCGGCCGCACTGATGGCGGATGTTCTGGCGCCCCATATCGATTTCTTTTCAATCGGGACAAACGACCTGACGCAGTACGTTCTGGCCATGGATCGCGGCAATGCGGATCTGGCGCGGACGGCGGACGGCCTGCATCCGGCGGTTCTCCGGATGATTGCCGCGACGGTCAGCGGCGCTGAAAAATACGGCAAATGGGTCGGCGTTTGCGGCGGTCTGGCCGGCGAAGAGGAAGCCGTCCCCGTTCTGATCGGCTTGGGTGTCGATGAGCTGAGCGTCGCCGCACCCGCGATTCCGCCGGTAAAATCTCTGATACGCAAACTGAGCATCTCCCGGTGCCGCCGGCTGGCTCGGGATGTGCTGCAATTGTCGACGGCGAAGGAAGTGCATGAAAAAATCGCCGAATTTCAAAAAGAATTAGGTTAGGAGGCCTTCCATGGGAAAAAAAGCATTCGCCTTTTTACAGCAGATCGGAAAATCACTGATGCTTCCCGTTGCCGTTTTGCCGGTTGCGGGTTTGCTTCTGGGGGTCGGCTCGGGCCTGTTGAATGCCGAGGTCTCATGGCTTCCGGCCATTATTCCGCAAGTCATGTCGCAGAGCGGCAGCGTGATTTTCGACAATCTGCCTTTGATTTTCGCCATTGGCACGGCGCTGGGGCTGACGGATAACGACGGTGTGGCGGCTCTGGCGGCGGTAACGGGCTTTCTGGTCCTTCAGGCCACAATGGGCGTCATGGCCGACGTTCTGTGGTTCCACGTTTCTTCTGAACAGGAAACGCTTGGTGTTCTGGCTTCGGCACTGGATTACGATGTGGCGTTCGCGCGCAAGATCGTATCGACAAATATGGGCATTAAAACGATTCAGACCGGTGTGTTCGGCGGCATTTTCATCGGTGTGATCGCGGCGTATGTGTATAAAAAATACTACCGCATCCAGTTGCCGCCGTATCTGGGCTTTTTCGCGGGCAAGCGTTTCGTACCGATTGTTTCCTGTTTTGCCGCAATCGCTCTTGGCATTGTGCTCAGTATCATCTGGCCGCCGATTCAGGAGCAGATCAACAAGTTTTCCACATGGGCGGCGTACAATTCCCCGGCGGTTGCGGGGGCGACGTACGGTTTTGTCGAACGCCTGCTGTTGCCTTTCGGACTTCACCACATCTGGAACGTGCCGTTCTTCTTTGAAATCGGCTCGTACACCAACAAGCTGGGCGAAGTCGTGACCGGCGATATTCCGCGTTTCTTTGCAGGTGATAAAACAGCCGGCATTCTGGGCGGCGGATTCCTGATCAAGATGTTCGGTCTGCCGGCGGCGGCGCTGGCCATCCTGCATACGGCCAAACCT
Organism: uncultured Rhodospirillaceae bacterium; assembly: GCA_900553035.1. Lineage (GTDB taxonomy): Bacteria > Pseudomonadota > Alphaproteobacteria > CAAGCB01 > CAG-977 > CAG-977. The sequence continues at coordinate 17,485 of USCC01000008.1, forward strand.
GAAAACCGTCTGAAAGTCAGCGGGATCATGGCTTCGGGTGCTTTGACGGCCTTTCTGACGGGCATTACGGAACCGTTGGAATTCACGTTCCTGTTCGTTGCGCCGATGCTGTACTTCATCCACGCAATTCTGGTCAGTTCGGCTTTCGCGGTCATCAACCTTGCGGGCGCACACATCGGTTACACCTTTTCGCAGGGGGCCATTGACTTCGGCCTGTTCTATGCTCTGGACACCAAGCCGTGGATGGTGTTCATCCTGGGGCCGGTGTATGCCGTGATTTACTATGTTGTCTTCCGGTTTTTCATCACGTTCTTCAACATGAAAACGCCGGGACGTGACGATGAGGCCACGCCCGTTGCGGCTCAGGTCGCCGGAGCTTCGGAACACGACGCGAAAATGGCCTTTGCCAAAAAGCTGGTGCAGGCCTTTGGCGGTCGTGACAACATTAAAAATCTGGACGCCTGCATCACGCGTCTGCGTCTGATTGTCAAGGATCCCTCAAAAGCAAGCGATGAACGGCTGAAAGAGCTGGGCGCGGCGGGCGTTATGCGCGTTGCGGACGGGGTTCAGGCGATTTTCGGCACCGCGTCCGAAAACCTGAAGACGGATATGGAGGAATACCTCCGAACCGGTGACGGCGGCCGCGACGAAGAGGAGGTCGCCCCTTCCGGAAAAGAGGAAGAGGCTTCCCTGTCTCCGGCTGTCAAAGAGGCTCTGGGCGGAGAGGGAAACGTATCCCGCGCCGTGAAAAGCGACGGAAACGCGCTTCGTGTCAAAGTAAAGGACAGGGCTAAAATTGATGAAAAGAAACTGCGTGAAGCAGGGATTGATCTGATGATGAAAATCGACGAAGAGCTGGTTTACCTGATGCCCTTTGTTCCCTGATTTTCCTGTTTATGAAAAGCGGCCTTCGGGTCGCTTTTTTGTGTTAAGCCTAAAAGAGATATGGACAATCGTTTTTTGAAGTTCCACAATATGCCCACAAAAACATGGATTTGAAAAGTCCCGTGTGTTACTTTTGAACGGTTCTAAAATTGTATAAAGGAGTTCTGGAATTATGAAATCGGTTAAGGGAACGAAAACGGAAAAGAATCTGCTGATTTCTTTTGCCGGCGAATCTCAGGCACGTATGCGCTACACGTATTTTGCTTCTGTCGCGAAAAAGGAAGGCTATGAGCAGATTGCCGCGATCTTTACGGAAACGGCGGATCAGGAAAAGGAACACGCCAAGCGTATGTTTAAGTTCCTGGAAGGCGGAGATGTTGAAATCACGGCGGCATATCCGGCCGGCATGATCCGCAACACGCTGGAAAACCTTGATGAAGCGGCCAAGGGCGAAGAACACGAATACGGTGATATGTATCCGTCTTTTGCAAAAGTCGCCGAAGAAGAGGGTTTCCCCGAAATCGCCCAGATGTACCGTGCTGTTTCCGTGGCCGAAGTCTTCCACGGCAACCGTTTTCGCACTTTGCAGGAAAACATCAAAATGGATCGTGTTTTCAGCCGTCAGACGGCTCAGAAGTGGCGTTGCCGCAACTGCGGTTATGTGCATGAAGGCCTTTCCGCTCCGGAAAAATGCCCGGCCTGTCTGCACCCGCAGGCGTATTTCGAGATTGCGGCCGAAAACTATTAATTCTTTTCGGTTTTCATATGAAGCGGCAGTCTCGGCTGCCGCTTTATTGTTTTTAAGGGAAAGGAAATTTTTTCATGAAGTATGCACAGAACATTACACAGCTGATCGGTGGGACACCGCTTCTGAAAATGAACAGGATCAATACGGGGGAGGCCAATATTTTTGCGAAGCTGGAGTCTTTTAACCCCATGTCCAGCGTCAAGGATCGTGCGGCACTGTACATGCTGAACGCCGCGGAGAAGGAAGGAAAGCTGAAACCGGGAACAGTGATTGTCGAACCGACCAGCGGAAACACGGGCATCGGCCTGGCCTATATCGCGGCGGCACGGGGATACCGCCTGATTCTGACAATGCCGGATACGATGAGTGTTGAACGGCGTAACCTTCTGAAAGCGCTGGGGGCGGAGGTTGTCCTGACGGAAGGGGCAAAAGGCATGAAGGGGGCGATTGAAAAAGCGTCGGAAATCGCGGCTTCCCTGCCGTCGGCTTTTATTCCGCAGCAGTTTGAAAACCCTGCTAATCCGCAGGCGCACCGGGAAACAACGGCAAAGGAAATCTGGGACGATATGGATGGGAAAGTCGATTTCTTTGTCAGCGCCGTTGGAACGGGCGGAACGCTGACCGGTGTGGGCGAAGTGCTGAAAAAGAAAAATCCGGCTGTCCGCATTATTGCTGTTGAACCGGCCGAATCGCCTGTCCTTTCAGGAGGGGCTCCCGGTCCGCACAAAATTCAGGGCATCGGCGCGGGCTTTGTCCCAAAGATCCTTGATACGGAAATTATTGATGAGATTGTCCGGGTCACGGCTGAGCAGGCCGGCGATATGGCGCGGCGCTCCGCCCGTGAGGAAGGTGTCCTGATCGGTATTTCATCCGGCGCGGCGCTTTGGGCGGCGAACGAACTTTCCGGCCGCACGGGGAACAAGGGTAAAAATATTGTTGTCCTGTGCCCCGATTCCGGCGAACGGTATCTCAGTACATGGCTGTTTGCCGGCGAATAAATGTGCGGGCTCCTTTCCGTGTACCGGAAGGGAGCCTTTCACGGACGGAGGGGAAGTGACGGAATTTTATATTGACGGCGATGCGTGTCCGGTTCGGGATGAAGTCATCCGTGTCGCGGAACGTCATGGAATAAAAATAAATATTGCAGGGAACTCGTGGCTGCGCCTGCCGCCGGTGCGGATTGATATCCACCGCGAACTGGTTCCGGCGCTTCCTGACGCTGCGGACGACTGGATTGCTTCACGTGCCGCGCCGTTTGATATTGTCGTAACGTCCGATATCCCGCTGGCGGCGCGCTGTATTGAAAAGCAGGCTTTTGTTATACGGCCCGACGGTGGGGAGTATACGGCCGAAAATATCGGTTCGGCGCTGAGCTTTCGAGAGTTGAACCGGTTTCTTCGTGAAATCGGCGAAAAGGAGGGCAGCGGCCGTGCTTTTACCGGCCGTGACCGATCAAATTTTCTGTCGGCTCTGGAAAATATGGTGCGGAAAGCTCTGAAGGCTTCAGGCGGATAAGAGAACGGCTCAGGAAAACGGAAAACTGTGGGGAGCCGCACACAACAAGGCTGTTCGGAGAGATGCCCGAAGCTTCAGACGGGCTTTCAAGAAAACATACCCGGTATGATGGTCGCCGCCGCCGCACCGTGGGTCGGACGCTATTGTTTATCGGCTTTGAAAGCCGCATCTCCCGGCGGATGCGTAAAGACCAAGGGGAATTAATCCCGAAGCTTCAGACGGGGCTTTCAAGAAAACATCTTCGGCTGACGGCCGGTAGGAGGCAATCTGAAAAGTATTTCATCGCCGCCGCACCGTGGGTCGGACGTCGTTGCTTATCGGCTTTGAAAGCCGCATCTTCCGTCAGAGATGTGAAGACCAAGGGGAGTTAGTCCAGATGCTTCAGACCGGCTTTCAGGTAATCGTACCCGGTGATGACGGTCAGAAGAGCGGCAATCCAGAAAAGCACTTCGCCGATTTCTCCGAAATAACAGAACCACGGACTGAAATCCGCGACCATCAGCATCGGGATGGCTGTCATCTGGCAGGCGGTTTTCCATTTTGCCAGCCGGGTTACCGGCAGGCCAACCTTTATTTCGGCCAGAAATTCACGTAGTCCGGACACAAGAATTTCACGGCACAGAATAATGACCGCCGGCCACAGCCCCGAATACCCGAGACGCTCATAAGCCGCCATCATCAGAAGCGTCGAAGCGACAAGAAGCTTGTCGGCAATCGGATCCAGTACGCGGCCCAGGCTGGATGTATGATGAATACGCCGCGCCAGATAGCCATCAAAATAATCCGTCACCGAAGCCAGAACAAACAGACCGCATCCCAGCCACGCCCAGAACGCTCCCGGAAAGGAAAAAGTCGCGACAATCACCGGAATGACAAGAATCCGCATAAACGTTAAGTAGTTCGGAAGGTTTTGAACAAAACGGGAATGTTTTTTTTCTGTCATGGCATTTGTCCGCAAATCAGTAATTTTTTCAAATATATCCTATCTTTTTATCTATATCTATACCGAAACGTCATTTTCGTGCTCCTTTCGGGCAAAAAAAGCATCATTAAAAGGATCCGAGACACTTTCCGGAATCCCTTCATCCGTTCAGATAATCGTGAATCTGCCGTGCAAGGGCAAAACTGATGCCTTCGACTTTGGCAATGTCTTCAACGCTGGCCTCTCTGAGGACACGGACAGAACCGAAATGCTGCAAAAGCGCCCGTTTCCGTTTGGAACCGATGCCGCTGATATCGTCCAGTGCGGAAACAAGCGTCGCGTTCGTCCGTTTTATGCGGTGCGAACCGATCGCAAAACGGTGCGCTTCGTCGCGAAGACGCTGGATATAATGCAGGACGGGATTGTCGAATTCCAGGTTGACCGGCGGGCGGTCTTTGAAAAACAGAGTTTCTTTTCCGGCATTCCGGTCTTCTCCTTTGGCCACACCGACCGCGACAACATCCGGGACGGCCAGCTCCTCCAGGACTTCCAGAGCAACAGCCAGCTGATTCATCCCGCCGTCAATCAGGATGACGTCCGGCAGGCAGTTTTCCGCCAGCCCGCGCTTGAAGCGCCGCGTCAGCACCTCGCGCATCATGCCGTAGTCGTCCCCGGGCGTGAAAATATCCCAGCTGATATTGAAACGCCGATACGATTTCCGGTCGAATCCGTCCGGTGTCGCAACGATCATGGCGCCGACGGCATTTGTGCCCTGAATATGGCTGTTATCATAGACTTCGATACGGCGGACAGGCGTCGGAAGACCGATGAAGTCCTGAAGCTGCTCAATCAGCCCGGCTCGGGCGGCGGCTTCGACCCGGCGTCGGACGAGAGCCTCCTTCGCGTTCATGAAGGCTCGTTCGACCAGACGTTTTTTATTGCCGCGGGAATGGGCGTTCAGACGTATGGCATATCCTGCTTTGGCGCTCAGAGCTTCGGCAACGACATCCTGTTCCGGCAGAGGGACATTCAGAAGAATTTCCTTTGGCGCAGGGTGATTCGTATAAAACTGCCCCAGAAAAGCCTGAAGAACGTCAGCGGCGCTCCGATCTTCGGCGTTTGAAGGGAAATAGGCATAGTTGCCGCCGCTACGGCCGCCGCGGTAGAAAAAGACCTGGATACATGTCTGTCCCTTATCCGTATACGCCGCCGCTACGTCACAGTCCTTGATGCCGTCCAGATCCTGGCTCTGGCTCTGAACCTGGTTCAGAGCGCGGATGCGGTCGCGCAGTACAGCCGCCGTTTCGTAATTCAGATCACGGCTGGCTTCTTCCATCCGGCGAGCCAGGTCATGCTGAATCCGGGTGCTTTTGTTCCGCATGAAGGCGCAGGCCTCGTTGACAAGAGCCATGTATTCCCCCCGCGGTATTTTTCCGGCACACGGGGCACTGCAGCGCTTGATCTGGTACAAAAGACAGGGGCGCGTGCGGTGATAGAAAACGTTGTCCGTACAGGAACGCAGAAGAAAGACCTTTTCCAGAATCGTCAGCGTTTCATTAACGGCTGAAACCGAAGCAAACGGGCCGAAGTATTCTCCTTTGCGAACGCGCGCTCCCCGGTGTTTCAGAATCTGCGGCCACTCGTCCCGGTTCGTGATCAGAATGTGGGGAAAGGTCTTGTCGTCTTTTAACAGGATGTTGAAATACGGCTTCAGGCGCTTGATCAGGTCGTTTTCAAGGAGAAAGGCTTCCGATTCATTGGCCGTTTCGATGATTTCAATGCATTCGATCAGGGAAATCATCCTCTGGATACGCATGGACTGTCGTTCCGGATGGGCATAGGCATCCAGACGCCGGCGCAGATTTTTGGCTTTCCCGACGTATAAAACTTTCCCTTGTTCGGACAGCATGCGGTATACACCCGGACGTTCGGGGAAAAACGGCAGGCGCGACGCAACATACGCCGCTCCCTTCAGCGTTTCTGCAGATTCGTCGTTTTTCTCCGGGGGGAAAATGCTCTCGTTTTCAGTCATCTTGTTGTTTTTATTGCCTTTTTAAAGAAATCTCTCCATGAAAGGGGTTTTCCCCAAAGTTGTGGATAAGTTTGTGAAAAAGGGAATTCCACCTCTATCCGATATAGGGTTTTCCTTACGTTTTATCAAAATGCCTTATTTTGAGGCAATTTTTACAACATATTGAAAATATTATATTTTTTATAATCAAGCATTATTTTGAAAATTTTTTTTCCAGTTTGGCTTGATTTATTTTTCTGTCTGGAATAGCTCCTCTTTTCTGTGGATAACTTTGGGGGTCAAACGTATGACTCGTTATATTCCATAGGATAGGGGCGAAAGGCCGAAACACGAATCGAGCGGCGACTCGCCATTTCATCGTTTTCCCTCCGGCGCCCAGTTCAGATGCTGTCCGCCGTCCAGCGCCAGAATCTGTCCCGTGACGGACGGTGTTTCCGTCAGGAAAACAACAGCGTCGGCAATTTCATCGGGCGATGCACCCCGACCCAGCGGCGTTGACGCACACCGGCGTTCAAAATCCGATTTCGTCTGCCCCGCCGCGGGAAGGACATCTCCCGGCGCAACCGCATTGACGCGCACCGCAGGAGCCAGCGCCAGTGCCGCCGTCCGGGTCAGAGCGGCCAGCGCCGACTTGCTGAGCGTATAGGACATGAAATAGGGCGTCGGATTCAGCACCCGCTGATCCAGAATGTTGACGACACTGCCTTCTTTTCCCTTGGGAATCTGGCGGGCAAAAGCCTGTGTCAGCAGGAAAGGAGCGCGCAGATTGACCGCCATGTTTTTTTCCCATGTTTCCGGCGTCGCAGAGATCAACTCATCCTGTTCAAAAACAGCCGCGTTGTTGATCAGGGCTTCAATCGTTCCGTATGTTTTTTCCGCTTCGGGGATCAGTCCGGCTGTTTCGGCGGCATCGGCCAGATCGGCGCGGATATAGGCGGCTTTCACGCCGGAACTCTGCTGTATTTCTTCAACCAGCCGTCCGGCTTCGGCAAGAGAGGTATTGGCGTGAATCAGAATGTTCCATCCGCGGCGAGCCAGATGCAGAGCCGTGGCACGGCCGATGCGTTTGGCGCCCCCGGTGATCAGGACGGTACGGCCGTTCGGCATCGGTTTTGTCAGAATCGCCGCCGTGCTTTTCGCCGGATGCCTTTCTTCCGCCGGCTGTGTCAGGAAAGAGGGAAGCGGGTCGGCGTTTTTATCCGCAGTCTCCGCAAAAAAGATGTGCGGACGGAGCGGTCTGTCGCTGTCGGCGGCGGGGAACCGTGGCAGAGACGAAAAGATCGTACCGGAAAGCATGTTTTCGGACAGGACGGCTACGCTGCCCCGGCGGCGTATTTCACCGCGGCTGGTCTGCAGGATGATTTCCACCGGGCATTCGGCGGGTTCCGGGGCATTCGTACGGATTTTAACCTGTCCGCACAGCGCTTCATAAACCGGCGCCGGCGCTTCGGCCGATACGGTCAGGCGGGCACCTTCGTTTGAAATCAGAAATGTCTGACGCGCCAGAGGAAGCGTCGTCTGATCCTCGTAGCTTTCCAGATAAAGCGTGTTCCCGGATTCGGGGGGAAGGCTGAGAGTCATTTCCGTGACAACCGTTTCCCGAGCCAGACCGAGAGGGATGAAGCATCCGACACGGTTGCGGGTCAGGGCGGCAAAGTTGCGCTCGCCGATTTGCAGACGGAGTGAAATATCCGCAGATGTTTCGGGTTCTTCGCCGCCAGATCCCGTAAAGTTCAAAATGACGGAGGCATTTTCTTCTTCCAGAATCAGGACGGCATGTTTTCCGCGGTCGGGGTTCAGCTTCGGGTACAGGCCGTAGCCAAAGCTGTGGAACATGACGCCCTGAAGAGGAAAGACTCGCCCGTCGTTCGATTGCCAGATCAGAACGGGATGCGGCGTTCCCTGCCGAGCCTCTTCCGCGGTTTCCAGGGTACGCCCCTGATCATTTTTCCAGACAAGGACGCCGCGTTCCAGCGCGGGGAAAAGGTCTTTTTCGGCCGGGGGCTGAAGGAACGTCCAGAATCCGTTCTTTCCCGAAGCGGCATCCTGAAACCATGCGGAATCGGCATTGAGGGCATAACCGTCCTCGACCATGAAAAAAACAGGGGTTTTACCGTTCAGACGGTTGCCCAGGAAAACAGAGCTGACGTTCGGAATGAGCGATTCGTTGTGCACGTTCGGAAAAAGCAAGCGTATATCGCGGAAACGGCCGCTGTCGAGCGTGTAAAAGCCCAGGATGTGACGCCCGTTTTCAGGGGCGGCGCGCAGGAATGTGACCTTGACCGGCGTGCTGTCAATGATGCGCAGAGCCGACGGGTCAAAAAAGGAATTTTTTATCAGGGCGGCGGTCACGTTTTCCTCCGTTTTTTTTGCTGTCCCAAGTGTAACGCAATGTTTTTAAAACTTAAACCTGTTTTTCGGGCGCTTTCGTGGCGGAGGACTCTTCGTAAAAAACGGAAGCCGGCGGTTTTATCTCGTTTTTTGCCGTCTGTTTCCGGAAACACGGATACGAAGGGAAAAGCGGGAGGCTCTCTCCGCGGTTTTCAGAAGCTTTCCTCCCGCCGCCGGACGTTTTCATTGAAAGGAAGGGTAAAAGAGAACTGTCCGGCGATCTATGAAAATCCGGCCGTTGCGGGCGGCCGGATTCTTTTTTTTTCAAAAGCCGTTTTATTTTTTCAGCCGGTCAAAGATATCTTCGGGGATGAAATGGCGCAGAACGACCGTAACGGATGAATACCAGGGGAAATAACGGACACGGGCTTTGCGGCGGGAATAATCCATGCACGCGCGGGCGCAGGCTTCCAGATCAATCGGCATCCAGCGGGAAACGTTTTTGCGTTCACCCACGGAATCAAGATCGTCGATTTTTACCGTCGTCACGGAAACGCCGCTTTCGGCCATCTGGTCGTGGAAGCCCTGAAGCCAGACGTGCAGGGCAGCCTTGGTCGAACCATAGGCGTAATTGTCCGAACGCCCGTATTCGCCGGCCGTTGAACCAAGAACCAGAATTTCGCCGCATCCCTGCTTCTGCATGACGGGCGCGACGGCGGACAGGAAATAAACCTGTGAGAGGTAGTTGATCTGGAACATGTTTTTGATTTTTCCCAGATCTTTGCCGCATTCCTTCTGCGTATAAGCAGTTTCCAGAGCAGAGAACACGCTGATGATATTCTGTGCCTTCTGTTCGCATTCCTCGACAGTTTTGGCAAAAGAATCCAGATTGGATGTGTCCAGTTCATGTCGGGCGACGTCAACGGAAGGATAGCGGGCACGGATGTCCAGAACCGCCAGTTCAAGATCGTCGTTTTCCTTGCCCAGGAACAGGATATCGTCCCCGCGTCTGGCGGCTTCACGCGCAAAAGCCCGCCCGATGGCCGACGTTCCCCCAAGGATGAGCCAGGTTCGTTTATTGTTCATTTTGTTTCTCCTTCAGGAACAGGCGGCGTCCGAAATCGGAATCGAATTTCTTCTGCGGATCGTAAAGAAGAAGAGCTTTCTTGAAATCGTCGAAGTGTCTGTACATCCGGGGCAGGTTGCGCGGGGCAAGAAGCCCGTCGTTCTGGAGAGCAATACGGCCGCGGTGTTCCGTGGCGATCGTTTCCAGATGCTTCAGGAATTCCTCAATGCCGCGTCGGCGGACGAAATCAAGCGACAGGCAGTAGCCTTTCATCGGGAAGGACATTTCCGCCGGGCTTTCTTCTTTCAGCAACTGGAGCGTCGCCATGAAGGAACCGACACGTGTCCGGCTGACTTCGGTCAGGATGCGGCGGATCGCCTGCGGACCTTCGGCTTCGGAAAAAGCGAAACGGAACTGGTAGAACCCTTTCTTTCCCCGGGTCTTTTCCCATCCGAGGAAACGATCCTTCGGGTACAGGAAGGATTCGTACGGAATCGTCTTCGGGCGATCCGAAGCAAAAAAGCGGTAGTAAATATCATTGATGAACGAGCTGGTCGTCGCGTTGACGATAAAGTTCGGCAGATAGAACGGCAACTTGATGCGCGGCCGCCGGAAGAAGGAGGTGCGCACCGGATCATCGGTGAATTTCGCCGTTGTCAGGATACTGCGCCCGATGGCATTCCCCCGAGCCAGAGTGTCAACCCAGGCATAACAGAAATCGCTGTCCCGACGGCGTTCCTTCAGAAGCGCCATCAGGGCGTCCAGATTATCAACGTGTTGCCGCGTGACGGCAATGTTGGGGGCCGGTTTTTTGGGAAGCGTAATGGAAACCAGCGCAATAAAGCCGGTCAGCCCCATTCCTCCGAGAGTGGCGGAGAAAAGAGCCGCGTTTTCCGAAGGGCTTGTCCGGACGGTTTCACCCGTGGCCAGGACAATGTCCATCCAGTTGATATACTTGCCGATTGTCCCGCGTTTGTGGCTGTTGCTGCCGAAAATATCGGCGGCAATCGCACCGCCCAGGGTATGAAAGCCCGAACCGGTCGACACAGGCACCATGAATCCGCGCGGGCCGAACAGTTCGGTCATCATGCGCAGGGTCACGCCGGGTTCACAGACCAGCTCGCCTTTTACATCGTCAAAGGAACGGATGCGATCCATGCGTCGGAACATCATAACGGCGCCGTCGTCGTTGACCGTCTGATCGGCATAGCTGCGACCCAGTCCGCGGGCAATAATCCCGTTTTTGCCGACTTGTTCCATGTATTTTGAAATGTCGGCTGTCCGTTCGGGACGGCAGACCTGGGAAACGCCTGTATGGGTGCGCCCCCAGCCTTTCAGCTTCATTTGATTCCAGTGCATGTACGAAACTCCGTTTTTAAAGCGTATTGTACTCGAAAAGTAAAATGAAATGAAGGAGATTCGGTAAAATAAAAAGGCATCCGCCATTCCCCGGGAACGGAAGATGCCTTTCGAGCAGAGCGCGCACAATTACGGACGGACGTTCGCGATGTAGGAAGCAAATGTGTCCGCCAGATTCTTTTCGGGACGGCCGCCCCAGTGTTGCAGAACCTCGGCCGCCGTCAGCGCCGCCATTTTTCCCGAAGCGGGCAGGCTCATGCCCTGTGAAAGGCCGAATAAAAAACCGGCCGCGAAAGCGTCTCCCGCGCCGGTGCTGTCCACGATGGCGTGCCTGTTTTCGGACGCCACGGTATCGATGCCTTCATGCGAAAAGATGCAGGCACCGCGCGATCCTCGCGTCATAGCCAGAATCTGGCCGCGTTCATGCAGGATGCGCAGGAAGGAGTTCAGGTCGGTGACCGTCGGGTCAATTTCAAAACAGCCCCGGATTTCGCGCTCGTTTCCGATCAGGATGTCGGCCTGTGTCCGGATCGTTTCAATGACTTCCTGAACCGCAACGGCGCGGAAATTCAGGTCGTGCATGTTGAAAGCCACTTTGATCCCGGCTTCCCGGGCCGTGTTCAGAGCAAAGGTTACGGCCTCACGCGCCCGGCGGGACACCAGCATCTGGCCCTCGATGAACAGGATTTTTGAATCGCGGATGGCTTCATCGTCAATGTCCGCGACGTTCAGCTCTTCGCACACACCCATGTTGAAGGCAAAGGTTCGGTCGTGATCCGGCGTCACCATGACAAGACACCGAGCCGTCGCCTTGTCAATATCACGGTCATACTGTTCCAGAGGGACGCACATTTTTGTGCCGCTTTTATCGAAAGCCTCCTTGAACTTTTCGCCCATGGTATCGTTGCAGGCTTTGCCGATGAAGGCCGTGCGGCCGCCCAGAGAGGCGATGTTCGCAATGGCGTTGGCCGCGGTTCCTCCCGGGATGACACGCGAATCCATCAGCTCGCGGCGGATGTCACGCAGGACGGAAACCGGCAACGTATTGCCCTGTCCTTTGGTCAGTCCGTATTTTTCCAGGAAATCTTCCGAGACGTTCGCAACGACGTCCACGAATGCCACGCCGATGGCGGTCACATCAATTTTGTTCACAGCAGACTTACTCCGTTATGGATTTGAACCTAACGGGACTCTCTTATATCGGCACACTGTGAAAAACACCAGCCTAAAAATAAATAAAAAGTTAAAGCCCGGAAATACGGGATTCCGGCGCACCCGGAACACGGTTCTCCGGCCTCTTTTCCACTTTCCGCATTTGCCCGGGCAGGATGCCGGCCGCCGATTCGTCCGGGAGAAACACTCCGTTTCCCGAAGAACCGGAGCGCGGCTACAGAAGGGTCAGTTCCTCTTCCGTCCTTTTCGGTTCCCTTCCGGCGTGAAGCGGCGTACAGACGACCAGCAGCTTTCCGTCCTTCGCAGAAACCTTTGCCTTGCCCCCCCGAACCAGCTTTCCGAACAGCATTTCCTCGGCCAGAGGTTTCTTGATATGCTCCTGAATCAGGCGAGCCAGAGGACGGGCGCCGTTTTTGTCGTCGTATCCTTTTTTAATAATCCATTCCCGGGCCGAAAACGTCGTTTCAAGCTCGATTTTCTTTTCCGCCAGCTGTGTTTCCAGCTGGGTCAGGAATTTATCGACAACGCGGCGCACGATTTCGGTGTCCAATCGCCCGAACGGGATGATTGCATCCAGCCGGTTTCGGAATTCCGGTGTGAAGAGGCGTTCAATCGCTTCCCTGTCTTCGCCCTCGCGTGCCTGCCGCGCAAAGCCCATGGCCGGCTTGGACAGATCGGCGGCTCCGGCGTTGGTCGTCATGATGAGGATGATGTTTGAAAAATCGATCTGCTTTCCGTTTGAATCGGTCAGACGGCCGTAATCCATCACCTGAAGCAGGATATTGAACAGGTCGGGATGCGCCTTTTCAATTTCATCCAGCAGAAGGACGGCGTAGGGATGCTTGTCAACCGCGTCGGTCAGGAGGCCGCCTTGGTCAAATCCGACGTATCCCGGCGGCGTGCCGATCAGACGGGAGACCGAATGTTTTTCCATATACTCTGACATGTCAAAGCGCAGAAGCTCGACGCCCAGCGTTTTAGCCAGCTGGCGGGCGACTTCGGTTTTGCCGACGCCGGTCGGGCCGGAAAACAGATAGCTTCCGATCGGCTTGCCCGGCTCACGCAGTCCGGCGCGCGACAGCTTGATTGACGAAGCCAGGGAATCAATCGCCTTATTTTGTCCGAACACGGCCATCTTCAGGTCGCGATCCAGGTTTTTCAATGCCTCCCGATCGTCGGAAGAGATTGTTTTCGACGGGATGTTGGCGATTTTCGACACGACGTCTTCAATGTCCTTTGCCGTAATCTGCTTTTTCTTTTTTCCGGTTTTCAGGGCGCGCGCGGCGCCGGCTTCGTCCAGAATGTCAATGGCTTTGTCGGGCAGCTTCCGGTCATGCAGATAGCGGACGGACAGGTCAACCGCAGCCTTCAGCGCTTCGTTCGTATAAAGCACGTTGTGGTGCTTTTCATAATAGGATTTCAGTCCGTGCAGAATTTTGACGGTTTCTTCGGATGAGGGTTCGCTGACGTCAATTTTCTGGAACCGGCGCAGAAAGGCACGGTCCTTTTCCATATGGTTGCGGAATTCCTTATACGTCGTGGATCCGATGCACCGCATCGCCCCCGAGGTCAGCGCCGGCTTCAGAAGGTTTGACGCGTCCATGGATCCGCCCGACGTCGCGCCCGCCCCGATGATTGTGTGGATTTCGTCAATGAACAGGATGGCGTTCGGGTCATTTTCCAGCTGGCCGAGCACTTCCTTCAGGCGTTCCTCGAAATCACCGCGGTAACGTGTTCCGGCCAGAAGTGCGCCGAGGTCAAGCTGATAAATGACAGCCTCTTTCAGTTGGGCCGGGACTTCGCCTTTGGTGATTTTAAGGGCGAGACCTTCGGCAATCGCGGTTTTCCCGACACCCGGTTCACCGATGTAAAGCGGATTGTTCTTTGTCCGGCGGCACAGGATCTGAATGGTGCGTTCAATTTCGTTTTCCCGTCCGATCAGCGGGTCAATACGGTTCGCGGCGGCTTTGACGTTCAGATTGACGCAGTAGGCTTCCAGCGCTTCGCCGCCTTCCTTCAGAAGGGATTCCTCATCTTCGTCAATGCCGCTGACGCGCCGGCCGCGGCCGTGGCTCATGTAGTTCAGGGCGTCCAGTTTTGTCAGGCCGTTCTTCTGAAGGAAATAAAGGGCGTAAGATTCCTTTTCGGCGAACATGGCAATGATCAGGTGGGCGGCGGTCACGACGTCCCGTCCGCTGGACTGCACCTGAATGGCGGCTCGCTGCAGAACGCGCTGGAACGCCAGGCTGGGTCGCGGGTCGCGGGGCTTTTTCTGGATCAGCGCCGCCAAATCCTTTTCAATAAACGTCTCGAGTTCCCTTTCCAGAGCGCCGACATTAACGTGGCAGGCTTCCAGCATCGGTGCGGCGTCCTCATCGTCCGCCATGGCCAGAAGCAGGTGTTCCAGCGTCGCGAATTCATGTTTTTTTTCCGCGGCAATAGACAGGGCAATCTGTAATGTTTCTTCCAAATTCGGCGACAGCATTTCTAAACCTTTTCAATCTCACACTGCAGGGGGTGCTGGCTCCGCCGAGCCATGTCAATGACCTGTCCGGCTTTCGTTTCAGCGATTTCAAACGTGTAAATTCCGCATATGCCGATGCCCGTCTGGTGAATCTGAAGCATGATTTCCGTCGCTTCGGTCTTGTCCTTATCAAAAACGCTCTGCAGGACGGCGACGACGAAATCCATCGGCGTGAAGTCGTCGTTCAGCAGAATCACCCGGTACATGGACGGTTTTTTGATTTTCGGCCGCGGCTTGGTGGCGACGCCGCTTTCGGTCTGTGTTTCATCCTGTCGGTTCGGACGTTTTACCATAAATACTGTTTCCTTCGTTTGACTCGCGTTCCTTTAATTTAGGGTGACAGAGGGGCCGGACGCAAGCCCTATCCTGTGAAACAAACATATAAAAACGGTGATGGACAGGGCAAGCGCTTTTTTGATAGACTGCCGTCGGTCGAATAAAGGAGAGCACGGCCGTGAAACGAGGTCTGTTTCTGTTCGGCCTCCTCCTGTTCTTTACGGCGGGAGCGCAGGCCTACACGTATGACGAACGCTTTTCCTCCCTGCTGATCGAGGTTGACAGCGGCCGTATCCTGCTGTCCGAAAAACCGACGGAAAAAAGGTATCCGGCATCGCTGACCAAAATGATGACTCTGTACATGGTTTTCGACGCTCTGGAAAAGGGGGAACTCCGGATGGATCAGCTTCTGCCCGTGTCGCAGAAGGCCGCTCGCCAGCCCCGTTCGCGCATGGGGCTGAAGGCCGGCACGACGATTTCGGTTGAAAACGTCATTTTTGCCATGATTTCAAAATCCGCGAACGACGCCGCCGTTGTGGCCGCCGAAGCCTTGGGCGGGTCAGAGGCGCAGTTCGCCGACCGGATGACCCGCGTCGCGCATGAACTGGGTATGAAAGACACACGTTTCAAAAATGCTTCGGGTCTGCACGATAAGGATCAGATCACGACGGCACGGGATATGGCGATTCTGTCCATGGCGCTGATCCAGCATTTTCCCGAATATTACAGGCTGTTTTCCGTCCGTGGCTTTCGTTACGGGCGCCGGTATTACGGTAACCACAATCTTGTCGCCCGGTATTACAAGGGCGGCGACGGCCTGAAAACCGGCTATGTTGATGCCTCGGGCTATCACGTTGTCGGATCGGCGCGGCGGAAGGGGCGCCGGCTGATCGGCGTTATTCTGGGCCGTAATTCCGTCCGCGAGCGTGACCGCCATATGTTCAAGCTGTTAGATTACGGCTTTGACACGCTGGACGGCGAAAAGAAAGAAAACAGCGCGGTGGAGCTTCCTCTGTTTGATCCGGACAAGGATCACCTTCCCCTGACAAGCGAGGCCATGTACCGTCAGGCGCGCTATAAGGCGCGCCGGCTTTCGGAATCCTTGGATGAAATCGCGTCAATCTGCGGCAGCCGGCCTTCCCAAAAGGACAGGCCTTTGCTGAAAAAGGCGATTGTCGACTGGGGGCGGAAATAATCCCGGTCCTTTCATCAAAGGTCTTCATAATAAACGGGCACAACGGAAAACGTTTTAACCGGGCGTTTCAGCCCAAGCGCCGGATTGTCTCCGGCCGTTAAATCATAGCGCGGATCAGCCGAAGGATAGTGTATCCCAGCCAGGGAAGCGGCTGTTTCAAATGTATACTCCTGTGTTAAGGGAAGCCGGCTTTTCCGCCGCAGGTTTTCTAATTTGGAGGAAGCCCCGGTATAAGAAGCGTTCGTCATAATGAAATACGGAATGTGGTATCCTTCCTGACAGTCCGGGAAACCGTACTGTTCCCTGTCAAAGATACAAAAGCCGTGATCCGAACTGAAAAGCATGAAGGCCGGTTCGGAAAGCCGGTTAATTTCTTCGGCGGCACGCGCCACCAAAGAGACAGAATAATCCATTGCATTTTTATAGGTGTTGAGAAGGGCCTCTTTGTTTTCAGGGCGGGTTTTCAGGTCCTTCCGCGAACGAAAAGAAGGACGGCGGAGGTCATATTCCGACGGATAGCGGTCTTCAAAATGAAAATGTACGCCGATCATTTTGATAACGATCAGTTTCTTTGATTTATCTTTCAGGATTTTTTCCAGGTACGGGAACAGGTCTTTATCGTCCGGCGCCTTATCCGAGGCATAATTTATATAATGCCCGGCATCCTTCGCCAGAAAAGCGTGTGTCCCGTCGTCTTTGGGCAGATAAGACAGGAAGTATGTGGCATAACCGGCTTCGTGAAACAATGAAAAAATAGATTTTTCATGAAAATAAGGGGAGGCATATCCGAATTTTTTCCGGGAAAGCAGCAGCCGCAGAGACGGGATGGTATTGGGATAAAGAGAAATCATGTTCTGAAAGGAAATAAGGTGCGGGAATTTCTTGGCCGGGAAAGCGTCCCAAAAGGCTTCATAACGATGTGTTTCCCCAATCAGCAGTAAGACAGTATGGGCGGAATTGTCCCGGTTTGAGGCGTGAAAACGAAAACGCGCGTGTTCGTTTAAAACAGACCTGTTGGAAAAAGAAGAGCGTTCTTTTAAAAAAGTACCGACAGGAAGCGCATACAGACGCAGCGGAACACAGCAAAACAACAGAAGGCCTGTCAGGGAAAGCCCTCTTTTATACCGGGGCGGCTTTGAATAAAGGCATAAGATCCCTCCCGAAACAGCCAGGAAAAAAAGCAGAACCTCGCCGGGAGAAAAACAGCGGAGCCAGGAAGCCATCTCATACCGGTTCGCGTTGAATATCAAAGGGAGAATATTGTCGGAAATCGGAACAAAGGGATGCTTGAAAAGCCGGATAAAATGGCTGTCAGAGAGAGATAAAAGTAAAGATGAAGTCGTCAGAGCCGAATATGTCATGGCTCCGGCGTATCGTTCAACTAAAAAAAGTGAAACGATGTGAGCGAAGGTAACATGGAAATCACCCCTTGCTTTAAAAAACAGGAGAAATACCATAAAAACAGCAAAAAATGAAAATAAAACGCGTATTTTAAAGAAAATAATTTTATAAAGTTTGTTAACTAACAGTAGTGTACGGGGGGG
>USCC01000009.1 GCA_900553035.1 uncultured Rhodospirillaceae bacterium
AAAGTCCACCAAGTATTCCGCTACTATCGGTAGCGAAACGGAAAAAGCCGCCCGATCCGTTGTGGCGCTTTCCGCCTCCAAAACAGAAAATACGGAAGCCAGGGAAGAGGATGAAAGCGGGTTTTCCGGCCGTAGACCGGCGATGGAAGAGAGGCCTTCGTTTTCCTGATTTTCATCCGGAAGAACGGAAGAAACCGTCGTCCCTTCATCAAACGAAAAAGACGCCGGCGCCCGCTTAACCGGCAGGATTCCCTGCACGGCCGAAGGCTGTGCCAAAGAGGCAAGCGCGGAATTTATTCCCTTAAGGGCGCCAATCACCGGACATCCTCCGTCCTTTTTTACATGAAGAATCTATTTTAACGCGACGGCCTCTGAAATGCCAGAGTATTCTTACGGCTCCATAACGGCCTCAAGCGCCTTGCGGTTCAGCTTGATCAGCTCGAACTCCTCGGGCGACACGGGCGGCACGTAATTCATATTCTGAACGACGTTTTCAACGCTTTTCAGATACTGCTCTTCCAGCGCTTTTTTCTCGGCTTTTGTTTTCGTCGGGTCTTTCTGCAAAGAAATGATCTGAAGCTGCATATGTTCCGTAAAATTCGTACGCTTTTCTTCCATTTTCAGGACGGAAAGCGTTTCGCGGATGCGCCGTTCCAAAAGGAAAAAGCGGTCGGTCGCCCAGCCGCGTTCATCCATCCAGCGGACGACTTCATCGGGATAATCAGCGGTTTCAACAGGTTCCAGATAAGCGACGGCGTGATACTGCTTTCCATCCGTTTTCAACCAGCGCGAATACCGTTTCCAATCGCGTACAAAACGCCTCAGTTCATCAAACGTCATCGGCGCAATGACTTCGACATCCTTTCGGGGCAACGGAGATTTCCTTGAAACCTCGCCGGTATATTTCTGGGCGTGGACAACCGCGGGCGTTCCGCTGAAAAAAAGAGCGGACAGAGTAAGCAGAAATAGCTTTCGTCCCGTCAACATTGCCGCACCTTTCCGTTTTTGTTTTCAAAGCTGCCCTTTTCGTCGTACTATAAACGAATCCGGCTGACAAGTCTAGAATACTCGGATAAGGGAAATGACGGAAATCACAAAAATATGTTTTCTGGCCGATGAAACGGAAAGTGCACAGAAAGCCCTGAACCGGCTTCAGGCTCGTTACGGGAAGGCTCCCTGCCGCCGTGCCGATGCCATTGTCGTCCTGGGCGGCGACGGCTTCATGCTTCAGACGCTGCACAGATACATTGGCAAAGGCGTCCCTTTTTACGGCATGAACCGCGGTACCGTCGGTTTCCTCATGAATCAGTACCGGGAGGACAACCTGCCTGAACGGATCCGTGCCGCCATGCACGTGACGCTTTATCCTTTGACGATGGATGCCACGGCGGCGAACGGAAAAACAAAGCGGGCGCTGGCTTTGAACGAAGTCTCCCTCCTGCGCCAGAGCCGCCAGACCGCCGACATCCGCATCAGCATTGACGGACAGGAAAAGCTGGCCAACCTGATCTGCGACGGAGTCATCGTTTCGACGCCCGCCGGAAGCACGGCCTACAATCTGTCGGCTCACGGCCCCATCCTTCCTCTGACGGCGAATGTCCTGGCTCTGACGCCGATCAGCGCGTTCCGTCCCCGTCGCTGGCACGGTGCAATTCTGCCCAGCCACGCAGAGGTCGTTCTGGACATTCTTCAGAATGAAAAACGCCCGGTCAGCGCCGTTGCCGATTTTACCGAAATCCGGAACGTTATCCGCGTCGCAGTTCGTGAAGACAGGACAATCGGCCTGAACCTGCTGTTCGATCCGGAATACAATCTGACCGACAGGGTTCTGAACGAACAGTTTCTTGTTTAAAATCTACCAGATGAAAGCAGGCAACACGGCTCGGACGGTGCATTCGTTCCGCCGCAGAAGCGACTGCAGGCGTTCCATATCGGGCTGTTGTCCCCGGCTGACGCCCAGTTCTTTTGCATGGACGCCGCCCGCAACGAACAAAGCGTCCAGCTCGGCATACGCCGCGCCGCACATGTCTGTCACGACCGAATCTCCGACAACGGCGATTCTCGGCTTTGCGACATTTTCAAAGCCCTCGACACAGTATTCAAAAACAGCCGGATCAGGTTTTCCCCGCCAGAACACATTGCCGCCGACATTCTGATACTGAGCCGCCAGAGCTCCGGCCGCCAGATGAGGCACGCCGTCCTGCAGGACATACGGATCCGGACAGGCGCAAATCATTGGCAGGCGCCGCGACAGGCAGACCTTGAAAAACGGTTCATATTTTTCCAGGCTGTCCCCCGTTCCGAAAGTCCCCGTTGCAAAAATGAAATCCGCCTCGTCAATATTCGGTACCGGAATATAACCGAGTTCGGCATAAGGCTTCCAGAAACAGTCCGGCCCCAGATGAAAGCATTTCCGCCCCAGGTTCGAGAAAAAAGGATCGGAACGCGTCCGCAGTTCATGGTAAATCACTTCGCCGGCCGTCAGCACGCCGCGGTACATGTGGCGCTTCACGCCCATCTTTTCCAGATTGCGTACAACATCGGATATCCGGTAGGGCGAATTGGAAAGAAAGATAACCTGTTTCCCCAGATCGTTCAGCTGACTCAACGCGTTGAAAACGCCGAAACACAGGTGCCGTTCCTCATGAATGACGCCCCACAGGTCGACAATGAAGGCGTCATACGCGGGCGCCGCGCTGCGCAGACCGGACAGGAAAGGAATATCGTTGCTCAAAGGACAGCATCCCGCTTAATGACGTAAACGTTCATTTTATAACACGCTTTTCCGTTTTTTTCAAAGGGCTTCCCTTCTTTTCAGACGGGCACGGAATATCGTCCAGCTTCCGGACGTCCTTCAGGATGGACTGAAGCCTGTATGTGCCGAAGTCCTGAATAATTCCATCGCTCAGGCCGTTTTCATAATAACGGAGGCCGGCTTCGTAAAAGGGGCGGCCGTCATCCGTACCGCCCAGTCCCATATCGTTGTAAAAAGCCACATCGAACCAGTAGCTTCTGCCCTTCAGCAGATCAACGTCTCCGGAGACTTCCGCCGCCCGCCCCGAAGACGGCGGCCGGTCGCTGATCATAGCGTGCATCAGGTGAAGCCCTTCCAGCCGCGTCCCGTCGTACACATAGGAGGAAAGGCTCTTTTTTCCCGACGCCGCCGCTTTCAAAAGCGCTTCGGTCTGCTGCATCGGAAAGGCAACGTTCGGCGGAAAGGACGCCTCGGATTTAAGCGGATAGCTCAGAAGCACATGTTTCTTTTTTCCTTCGCAACGTGCCGTTCCGGACAGCTCGCGTACGTCTTTCCCCCGGACGAACGTATACACGTCGAAATCGAAATGACACCCGTCGGGGCTTTCCGAAGTCGTCTGTTTCCAATGGGTCGTATCAACGCCGCTCAGTTCATAACTGACATCCAGTGAAAAAACCGTTTCCGTTTTCCAGATGCCGCAAACCTTGCGGACGGTGTAAAGCAACTGTCCCGCCGCGTGGACGACACTGCTGGCGCCGCCGGCCGTCGATTTCAGGGAAAGGTCGTAAACGGCCCGGTGGGAAACCAGACGGGAAGCGGCGTCCGCCGCCCGGGCGGGACACGCTCCCGCACAGCACAATCCCGCTGCCAGCCATAAGAACCGTTTCATCCATCCGTCCCTTTCATCCGTTCATATTAGACTGAAAGAAATCCCCGTTTCAATCATTCCTTCATCCGTCCGCTTTTTTTGATTCAGTGATAAACGCGGAAAACAATCGGGATATCAATCGTCATGGAGCCGTCCGGCGGTTCGGGAAGCTTCGGGATGGAACGCACTGTTTTAAGAGCCTGTTCATCCAGCTCGGCATGTCCGGACGTTTCCGTCAGGCGTATGGATTCCGGAACGACACGGCCGTCGGCTTCCATATGAAAACGAACAATCGCCTTCCCGGAACGCTTGCGGCCTTCTGCGGTTTCCGGATACATAAGCCGCCGCTGGAACAGCCGGCGGAGCCGCACGAAATAACGCGCCATACGGATGTCGCCAATACCGCTTCCCGTCCCGATTCCGATCCCCGTCCCCCGGCCTGCCCCATAACCGGGCGCATCGCCGACCGCGCCGCCGTAAGGCTGCGTTCCCGTTCCGCCTCCGCCTTTTCCGCGCATTGAAGCCGGAAGCGGAAGTGTTTTATCCTTCACCCATCCTCCATCCGTGTCGGCGCTTTTTTTACGTACGGCCGGTGTTTTCCGGGAAACGGGTTCCTTTTTTCGCCGGCTTTTCGTGGCAGAAACGGCTCTTTTAGCTGTTTCCGATTTTTTTCCGGCCGGAGCGTTCGCTTTCTCCTCCGGGGCGGCCTGCGGGGAAATTTCTTGCGATTCCGGGACGACGGTTCCCTTTGTTCCGGGAACATAATCCGGATCGCCCCATGGAACGCCGGTCTGATAAAATCCGTCTCCTCCGCGTACAAGAAAAACGTCCATCACCAGACCGCTTCCGCCGGGTTCAGGACGTTTTGCAAGAAGAAAAGCGCAAAGCAGAAACAGAACCCCGTGAAGGGCGAGGGACATCCCCGCCCCCTGCCGGAGGAAACGTTTCTGCCTTACGCGTTTGGGCACATCTTAGAACTTTGTCGTCAAGGTCAGGAAATAGTTCCGGCCTTCTTCGGGGTAGCCTTCGGCAAGTTCATAGTTCTTGTCGAAAATATTGGCGACGCCCGCCGTGATTTCAAAATTCCTGGACGGAGCATAACGGAGTTTCAAACCCGCCGTCATAAAGCCGCCGATTTTCACGCCGTCAATCTGGCCGATACCTGTACCGATAGAGGTTCCGGCCGTCTGGACAGCGCCGTTGACCATGTTGTTGCCGCCAATCGTTGAATAGCGCGACGAATAGGCTTCGATTGTCGGAATCACACTGAACTCTTCGGTCACGCGCCAGTCGCCGTACATCGTCAGCTTGTGTTTGGGCGCATTGATCGGCTTCAGGTCACGTTCTTTCGCCGTCGGGCTGTCCAGATCCTTGATCATGAAGGTATAAGCCAGCCCCAGATCAAAACTGTCCGTAATTTTGGAACGGCTGGACAGTTCAAAGCCGTAAACCTTTGAACGGCCCATGTTCTGCGTCTGGTAGCACGCGCCGCTCACGCCGCTGTTGGCACACTCGTTTGAAGTAACGCGCGTTTCAACGTTTGTATCGCGGATGGCGCTGTAAAATGCCGCAGCGTCAAGGCTGAAACGGCCGGCGAATGTGTCCGAGAAACCGATTTCGTAATTGACGGCCTTTTCCGCCTTCAGATACGGGTTGGGAATGCCCGTCCCGTTGCCCGTCCGCGTGCTGTAACGCGATTTCTGCGTGGCAAAACGGCTTTTCTGAGCCGCGCCGGCATAAACGACACCCGTGTCGCTGTACCGGTAACGCAGAGCCGCCATCGGATTCAGCGTGTGGTCATTCTGTTTATGGACGTCGGCAATCCTGTTGTCTGCCGTATCGAATTCTTCCGCCTTCCGGACTTCCAGCCAGTCATAGCTGACTCCCAGAATGACATCCAGCTTTGACGTTGCGTGCCACGTATCTTCCAAAGCAATGGAGTACGTATCGTCAACATCCTTCGTCCACGGCGAATTCATCTTCAGCGCCGAATCATACGCGCGGGATTTGTGATTGTCGCGGCGGTAATGGAAGGCGGCTTTTGTCGTATTCTGCGGGAGCAGATCAGCGCCCGTTTCAATGCTGCCGCCCAGAGCGTAATCGTCATAGAAGCTCGGATAACCGCCGGCCGTATCCGGATACCGGTGCTGTTCGTCCGCATAGGCGTCCATCCGGTTTTTATACGTGTCATAGAACAGACGTGTCTTGACATATCCCGTGTCGCCCAAAGCGGTATTCGTCACCGTATACAGGCTCTGTTTGTCATAATACGGATAATCGCGGTAGAACGGGCGGGTCAGCTGGAAAGCTGATTTCTGCTCGTCCGTCGGCTTCTTTTTTATATTGATCAATCCCAGAGATTCACCCGCGTACACAGGCAGGCCGGTTTCGCCGCTCTGGTAGTTGTAGGCAATGGCATATTCATCCGTATCATTCGGCGTCAGGCCGAATTTAATATTGAATTTGCCGTCGCGGGAATTTGAATTGTTCCGGAACCCGCCGTTTTCGTTGATCTGCGGATAAACGGACGTCACGCCCGCCTGAGTAAACATGGTTCCCGAATTCATGACCGGACGGTATTTGTCGGAAACAGACCAGCGGTTGATGTCGTCAAACGACGCACCGGCCTGAACATAATATTTCCCCTGGTTCGTCCCGATGTTCAGGTTGGAACGGAACCCGTTGTAAGCGCCGGAATCCCCGAACTTCGCCGTGACGGACAGATTACCTTCGATCGCCTTTGTCGGACGCTTTGTCACCATGTTGATGACTCCGCCCATGGCGTTCGGGCCGGCCAGAACAGAGCTAAGCCCCTTTGAAACCTGAATTTCGGACAGGTCTCCTGTCAGCACGCGAGCCAGGTCGGGATAGGCATCATACGGCAGCGTCGTCGGGACGCCGTCGATCATGACCGTAATCTGACGCATTTCAAAGCCGCGGATGGAAACGGACGTTTCATTTTTGCGGCCGACCTTTGTCAGATCAACACCCGGCAGAAGAGCAATAGCGGAATCCAGCGTGTCGGAATCGTCGAACATCTGAATTTCTTCCTGGGTGACGACGTTGCGGCTGCCGACGACCGTTTGCTGGTCGACGACGGAAACCGTAATTTCGCCTAATTTAAAGACATTATTCTCCGGCGCGGGCGCGGGAGCATTCTGGGTAGTGTTTCCTGCCTTGACGGCCTTGGACGCGGCAGTCTTTGCCGACTGGGCAAAAGACGGGCTCACGGACAAGGCTAAGATTGAAGCGGAAACAAGAAGTGTTTTTCTCACGATCTCAGTTCCTTTCGGTTATGGCGGCATCAGACCCCGGGAAGGAATTTTCCCAAGCGGCATCAGACCCGAAAATCGATACGGCAAATCTTAAAACCGTATACGTTCCGAATAGTAGCCAATGAATCGAAAACCTGTCAAACGGTTTTACAGCGGCACAGGCGTGCTTATACTTTGCGGCGGGAACGATTTCCGGGTCTCGGGCGTTTTTTTATTACAAAAAGCGCCTGAAGCCCGTTTTTTCCCAAAAAATTCTGAATAAAATGTATGACCCGAAAAACGGACGCCCGCCGGAAAAATTTTTATTCCGTTTTTTGCACGGCGGGAGACCCCTCCTGTCCAGACGGCGTTTCCGTTTTGGAAGACACCGCCGCTTCAGGCACAGGAGCCTGCGGTGTCACAACCTCCGGAGCTTTTCCAACAGCGGCGGAAACCGGCTCTTTCCCTTCCGTTTTTGAAGCCGGATCATCCGGTGCGGTACCCTTCTGCACCGTGACCGCAGGAACCTTTGAACTTGAAGCCGGCTTATCCGGTGCGGCACCCTTCTGCACCGTGACTACAGGAACCTTTGAAGCCGCCTTTTTTGGGGCTTCCTTTTTCTTGGCCGGGTCAGAGGCTTTCGAGGCCGTCTTTACCGCCGGAACGGCCTTGGGCGCCGCTTTTTTCGCCGCTTTTTTCTTTTCCGCCGGTTCCGCCTTCTTCGGCGGTTCCTTTTTATCCTTCGGGGCAGACTTTGGCGGCAGGACGGTCACCTTCAGCGCTTCCTTTTCTTTTTCACGAACCTTTTCCGGCTTTTCCGGCTCCGCCTTTTTCGCCTCGGGAACCGGCAGGAACGGCAGAAGGGCGTTCACCTTGGCGTTCGGAAGCTGATAAAACCACTTTTCATGGCGCTGTTCCAGACGTTCCGCTTCACGCCGGGCATCCTTCGACGCGTCGGGAAGCGCCCTGTATGACAGGGCAACAAACGGACGCCCTTCAATCAGGTAAAACCGCAGAGTCGCTTCAAGCCCGGCGAACGTCTGCACATTCATGGAAAAGAACGGGTCATAGGCGTCCAGATCCGCCGGACGTTCCGCCACATCGCTGAAATCCAGAGACGTCAGCGCCTCTTCCGCCTCGGCCAGATAATCCGGAGACGTCAGAAAATACGGATCAGACTTATATTCCGTCCGCAACGGCAGCTGAGGAGCCAGCCGCCTGAAAATAATCTCGCGCTTCTTCGTCCCGTCCAACATTGTCATCGACGCGGTTTCGCGCCGGCTCAGCGGCAGAATCCGTACCGGAAGCCACGAACGCACGTCCCCGGTCACATCCAGCGCACCGCGCACCAGCCAGGACTGCGCTTCATCCGGGAAGCGGACGAAATACCCCACGCCGTCCCACCGGATGCCCCGCACCGATTTCCCGACCAGCAACCCCAGAAGCTCGCGCCCCTCACCGTCCAGAAGCGTCACCAGGTATGATTTCGCATTCGGTTTGGAATTATCCTCGACACCGATGTCCGGATAAAATTCCGGAAGAGCCGTCTTGGGTTCCACTTTTTCCAGCCCGGCAATGCCAATCAGCGTATTGCGGATGCGTTCCCGATCGGCCGGATAGTGATCCGCTTCCATCAGCGTCCAGTTATCGGCGGCATCCCTGACAAAAGTTACGGTCTGGCCTTCGTGTTCAACCGACATGACCGCGACGTCGTTGACCCGTTCCAGAAACCCGGGGAACAATTCCTGCCCCAGGAACCGGCCGCCCGAATAATCCGGCGTCATCACCCACGACAGCACCGCCAGAATCAGGCAGAACACGCATATCAGAGACAATTTCACAAACGAACGCGGATGCATGCCTTACCCTTTCCTCATATGGGCCGCGCGCCGGTTCCGCCGGCGCAGAGCAATAAAGAAAGCGACGACGAGCAAAAGCCCCGGAACGAAAACAATATTCAAAAGCATCAGGAAAGACTGAAGGGCGACAATATCGCGGCTTAAAACAGTCTGAACCGAACGCAGGCGGGAACGCAGGCTCAGAATACGGCTCTGCAGTTCCTGGATTTCCGTCATGTCTTCGCGAGCCAGAAGGGCGCCGTCCTCATGTGAGGACTTCGCCGTCAGCGCCTGCAACCTTTCCTGCGTTTTTTCCAGTTCGCTGACCAAAGCGGTTTCCTGTGCGCGGTAACGCTGAGCCGCTTTGAGCGACAGATCCTCCAGAACCGAGAACGGCCGCCGCCATTCCGCCTTGGAACGCAGATCAATCAGCGCCGCAGAACCGCTCAGGTTATCCAGAGCATTGACGATCAGGTCGCCGTTCCCCGCGAACGGATAAAACTGTTCAACCCCCAGAAGCTTTGTCCGGCGCGTCCAGAAGCGGTCGGCCAGGAAATCGCTGTCGCCGATCAGGATGATATTAACCGGCCGCACGGCCTTCTCCAAATGGGCTTCGGGACGCTGCTTCAGGAAATTCCGCTTCGGGGCTTTTTCAAAGGCGCTGTCCGGCGTCCCTTTGAGGCGAAGCCCCAAAACATAGGATTTTCCGCTCCCCTTGAAGGAACGGAGCAGGCTGACCGGTTCGGGATAAAGCGCCTCGCGAACCCCCACCAGAGCGGCATCCCCCGAAGACAACAGAAGGGGCGTCACCGTCAAGCCCGGCACGGCCTTTTTTACCGTAAAATGCCCGGCCGATGCCAGATTGACGCTTCCAAGTGCATTCGTCACGGGGTCTTCGGGGCTCATGTCGTGTTCGCCCAGCTGTATCCACGGCGGGAATTTCAGCTGAGAGGTCCGGCCGTCCTCGGTATGGGTAATCGTCCGCGCCAGTGCCATGTCGCCGACAACCTTGTCCGTCTCAAACGCAATGCCCCATGTGTCCAGCAGTTTTTTCAAGTCAGGCGCCATTTTGACCGAAGCCTCGCCCATTGCCTTTTCGGTTTCGGATGCCGGATCAATCAGAATCAACAGGCTCCCGCCGCGCATCAGGTACTGGTCAATGGCGTACAGGGTTTCGTCCATGAAACGTTTCGGATTGACCAGCATCAGAACGTCAACATCGGGCGGAATATCAAGCGTCTGACGGGAAATGAAGCGGACATTGAAAATATCGCGGATCTGTTCCATCACGGCCCAGCGGGGCAGGTATTCGGGATAAATCAGATTCGGCGCGCCGCGGCCGTCAATCGGAAGCGTGCTGATGATACCGACCGTCGGCCTTTTGGAACGGCTCAGGTCTGTAATGTATTTCGTGATGTCGTATTCCAGAAACCGTTCGCGCGACGGATCCAGAAGAGGCATGACCCGGCGGCGGTCGGACGAATTGGAAACAGTCAGCCCCATGTAAACGTATTCGGACGAATTTCCGACCGGCACACCTTTCAGGCCGTATGCCAGCGCTTCGTCCTCATCTTTTGAAAACGGAACGGGATCTATAATTTCAAGCCGGATTTTGCCGTCCGAAGCGGCGACATACTGTTCCAGAAGCTCAAAAACGCGCAGGGCATACGTTGCATGCACCTGTGATACCTTGGCCAGTTTTTCCGACAGATAAAAACGGATCGTCAGAGGTTCTTTTATTTTCCGCACCGCCTGTTCCGACCCTTCGGACAGGGTGTACAGATGTGCTTCGGTCAGATCCGCCCGGTAGTTTTTCAGGGCGAACGTCGCGATAATATTGACGCACAGGAACAGAATCACCGCCAGAACCAATCCGGCCATCCCCAGTCTGCTGCGATCCATTTCCGTTATTCTTTTCATTGTCAGCCTGCCTTTTTGCGGTCAAGAACAATAACGGTTGCAAACAGGAACAACCCGATGAACGACAGGAAAAACACAACGTCGCGGACATCAAGCACACCCCGCGTAATCGACAGGAAGTGCATCAGGAATCCAAACGAACGCAGCAGCCGCAGAATCTTTTCCGCCGCCATCCCCGAAAAGCCGTTGACCAGGAAATCCGACCCCAGAAATGTCAGAAGGATGCAGGCCATCACGGTCAGGACAAACGCCACGATCTGGCTTTTCGTACACGCCGACAGGCAGGATCCGACAGACAGGAACGTCCCCGCAATCAGAAAGCTGGCCAGATAGCTCATCAGAATGACGCCGTTGTCCGGGGATCCCAGAAAATTGACCGTCCACCACATTGGAAACGTCAGAACCAGCGCGATACCGACAAAGCCCCACGCCGCCAGAAATTTGCCCAGCACCAGCGCCGTCGTCGATACCGGCAGGGTCATCAACAGTTCAATGGTCCCGCTCCGGCGTTCTTCGGCCCACATCCGCATGGACACAGCCGGAATCAGGAAAACATACAGCCACGGATGGAACAGGAAGAAGGATTGCAGGTCGGCCTGGTTCCGGGCGAAGAAATCCCCGGCGAAAAATGTCAGAATGCCGGACAGCGCCACAAAGATAATCAGGAAAATCCAAGCCACCGGCGTGGTAAAATAGCCGGTCAGTTCGCGTTTTGCCAAAACGAATACGGATCTCATCTGTTTCTGCCCGCCGTTTCCTTTTCGGGCGACGTGAAAGCGTAAAAAACCTCTTCCAGCCGTCCTTTTTCCACACTGAAGTCAATGATTTTGATGTCCTGCCGCCGCAAAGCCTCGACCACATCCGCCGCAACGGATTCCGAAGAATTCGGACGCAGGGCAAACAGATGGCCGTCCGCTCCGTCCGGACGGTCTTCGGCAAGGGCCAGTTGCTTCATCTCGGAAAAGAGCGTTGCGGTTTTTTCCTGCTGAAACGACGGCACGACAACGTAGATGGTCTGATGCGCCGAAGACAATGACAGAAGCGCCCGCGGGGTATCGTCCAGGACGATTTTCCCCTTGTCAATGATGACCGCCCGGGAGCACAGCGCCTCAACTTCTTCCAGAACATGGGTCGAAATGACGATTGCCTTGCTTTCCTTGATGCGATGAATCAGGGCGCGTATTTCTCTTTTCTGGTTCGGGTCAAGCCCTTCGGTCGGCTCGTCCAGAATCAGCACGTCAGGATCATGAATCAGAGCCTGCGCCAGACCGACGCGGCGTTTATATCCTTTGGAAAGCGTATCGATCGGCTGATAAAGGACATCACCCAGCGAAATGGCGTCGATCATGCGCTCAACGGCCTTTTCCTTATGTGAGGCTTCCAATCCCCGCGCTTCGGCAATGAAATTCAGAAAAGTCAGGGGCGTCATGTCGCCGTACGACGGAGCCCCTTCCGGCATGTATCCGATCCGGTGCTTGACGTCGATCGGATTTTCCGCCGCGTCAAAACCGCAGACGGAAATACGCCCGGAGGTCGGGGTCAGAAACCCGGAAATCATCCGCATCGTCGTCGTCTTTCCAGCGCCGTTCGGCCCCAGGAATCCCAGAACCTGTCCTTTCGGCACGGACAGGGACAAATCGTCCACCGCAACGAAGGAACCGAATTTCCGAGTGACATGTTCCAGGTTAATCATCCGCCGGCCTTTACAGATTGCACACAGGTAGACAGGTTATAGCCGCTTGGTTAAAAACTCAAGTTTTTCTTGAAAAGCCACCCCGGATGAAAACGGGCCGATAGATCGGAATTTTTCATGACCGGATCTGTGCCGCGCAACGCATATAAAATGAACAAAACGAGCATACTTGACAAAATCAATTTTTTTGTCAAATTATCTGATATTGTCATTTAAAAAAGAGGTGCATGACGGCTCTGTCCTTTCAGAAAGAAACGTCCCCCAAAAATGAAGAACAGCGTCTGCGGGCCTTTGAGCTGGTTGATGCTTATCTGACGAATCTGGCCCCCGCCATGTATGCCCGCAATATGGGGTCATGCCCCGGAATGACGTCCATGACCTGCGGCGGCGGAAACATCCGCTATACGCCCAATCATCCCTCGGAAGCCGGGGAAAAGCTGTATCACAGGGAGCGGGAAAAATTCAATGAAATGGCCGCTAATCCCTATACCGACGAAGCCATCAAAGACCGCGCCTCATTCCTGCGCGGCGAAGCGAAGTCATACGGATGGCGGACAAAGCTGAGTTACGTTCCGGGGAACAGCGAAAAAAAGGAATACCTGAAGAAATTCGGTCTTCAGATGGCGCTTTTCGCCGGCGCGGCGGCGGCTGAGGGAACGTATGCAGCCACGCAGGGAATCTTTGATGCCGCCGGATGGAACAACGCCGTCATCGGCGCGGCCTCTGTTGTGGGCACCTTTAACGGTACGGCCGCAGCCGTAACTCTGGCCGGGCTTCCGCGCAGCCATAATGAACAGATTGATTTCGAGGAATACCGCGACATCAAACGTTCTCTTCTTTCCCTGAAAGCCTTAAAAGCACAGTTCCGATCCGTTGAAAGAATGACCTCCTATTACCTGCATAACTATGCAAAAGCGGAAGAGGAAGCCTTTAAACAAAATGACCGGGAAAATACAGAGGCCGGATATTTAAGGGCAGATCCCGGAAATCCGTCTCATACAGCCGTCCTTTTAAAAAAGCTGTCCGGAAAAAATAAAGGCAAGTAAGCGTTTTCAACACATCTTTTGAAAAATCCGGCCCTGAGGCCGTTTTTTTCGTCTCCGCATCAAACCTGCAGAGAGTTTATCATCGTAAAAAACTCTGTTCTTCCGGGCCGTTTCCTCAAAAGCCGCCTTCGGATCGTCCCGCCCCCGCCAAACTTCGGCCGCCGGATGCTTTTCCGGTCGGTGTCCGCCGCAATCCGGCATGCGGCTCTGCAGAGGCATGTCCGCAACAGGTTCTTTCCGGAGCCCCCCGCATCGCGGTATTTTTTACAAGGCCGGAAAAGAGTATCCGCGGTTCCGCGTCATGCCGGTTTTCATAAAAGCCCGGCGCGTCCGTCCGCCTGTTCTTCGTTCCTGAAAAACCGTTTTTTTCAGGAACAAAAAAAAGAGCCTCAGAGAGGCTCTTTTTCAAAACTCACCGTCTCTGCTGCCCAAGCCGGGAAGAAAGCTGCTGTGCCAGCGGCGTCATAAAGACCTGAGCATTCCCTGTAGCACCGGATTGATGTGTCGGCGGTTCATGTTTATTTGCATTCGTGTTTGAAGCGACTTTCGTCAGGGTGGCATGAAGGCCGGCTTCCGGTTTGCGTTCAAAACGCTTCATCCGCTCGGAGGCCTGTTCCAAAACCGCCATATCCTTTTTGCCTTCAGGCGTTCTGGCATATTCCGCCAGCGCCGCCGCCCGCACATCCTTTGCCGCCGCGGAACGGTAATCCACTCCGGCGCTCTTGACCGCGTCACGGCTGAGCTTTACCAGCTTTGCCGCCGCTTCGGCTTCCGGTGTTTCAGGGCGGTAATACGTATCGGACTGATTGATTTTAGAGGCACGGAAAGCGATTTTATCCGCCATGGACACCATTTCCGCTCCGGTGGGTTCTCTGAGCGGCGCGGGCGTTCTGTTTTCAACAGGTTCTGCGCCTTTCCCCATCGATTCCGCGCCTTTCACAACCGTTTCAGCCGGTCTGTCCACGACCGCTTCGACCGGCTTCGTGCCCGGCTCCGCCGTGTGTTCGGCACGTTTTTGATGGAGTTCGATCTTCTCCAGAGGCTTTTCCGCCAGAACCTTTTCCCCGTTCAGATACAGAGCGCCGCCGTTATCCTTGTAGGCGCACCCCGCCATGGAAGCCTTGTAGTCATACCCGTCGTCACGTTTCAATGCCTGCATTTCCAGGATGCCGTCATGGTTCTTTTCCGAAACGAAGTTCACCTGCGGTTTTGTCATTGTATTTTTCGCGACATACTCCTCTGCCGCCTTGGGCAGCAGGCCGGCGCAGGCGATTCGGGCGATCTGGTCATTGGAAACCGTCTGTGTATACATTTCCTGCAGAGCCGCCTCTTTTCCTTTTTCCGCAAGCACCGCGGGAAGATGATCCCCCTTTTCAAACCGGCTCTTTGCCCATTTATACCGGGTGGAAAATTCCGAAGAGCGGTCGGTCCTGTCACGTTTCGCGGTTTCCTCAATCACCGCCACCGTCGCCGTTGTATGATTCCCGTGTTTTTTCAAAGCGCTCTCATACGCTTTGAACGCCGGGTTCATTCCGGCTGAAATACGGTCTTTCAAAGACATCCGGTGCTTGTTCAAATGCATGAAACGCGCCTTTGCCGCCTGAACCGCCGCATCGCATATTCTGTCTTCCAGCATGGACTGAGCCGGCTGGCGGAGCATGGATTTTTCAGCGTTATAAGCCTTCAGATCGCCGCCGGCACTTTCCCGAGCCGCTTCATTCTGACGAACCTTCTGCATCTGACCCGCAAATTCTGCCGCCAGTTCAAACGCACTCGCATCCGGGTTCAGCACAATCTCGTTTGCGTTCGTCGTAAAGGGAGGATTGAAATCGCGGCTGAAAGACAGCCCCAACTCGGCGTCCTTTCCATAAGACATCAGATTTTCCTTCATGATCGGATCCTTCATCAGAATCCGGAACATGTCTTCCGTCTTGCGTTTGAGCGCGGTTTCCTCCTTTGAAGAAAGTTCTTTGTCTTTTACAAAAGTCGGATTGAATTTAATAATGCCGTAATCATCACCGGGTTTTTTCGTTCTGTCGCCGTTCAGCGTAATGAACTGCTTTCCCTTGTCATAATAACCGAACGCGTTGTACAGCGGTTTGGACGGCTTTTTAAACAGATTTTTAACCGACGAAGCGCGGCTTTTGGTTTCATACATCAGCTTCGCGACGGCATTGCCTGCCCTGTTCCCCAAAGAGAAAACCCCGTAAACGTTCCGGACATTCAGATGCGATAGGTCTGTCTTCTTTCCCTGCTTTTCCCGCACTTTCGCGGCAAACTGGAGGAAACGCGCCATATTCCGGGAGACATAGTTGAATTCTTTAGAGCGGACCATCGTTTTGGCTTTGGAAACCCCGGCGTCCGTCCGAATCATGGAAACCGTATGTAAGCGGATCGCCTCGTCCAGATCCATTGCCTCCTGACCTTCAAAAATCTGCGACAGCAGCTTTTCGTTTTGTTTTACCGCTTCGTTTTCCAGACTCGACGTTCCGTAAACTTTCCGCTTCATTGTATCAATGACTGTCGTTGTGTATTTCAGGTCATGATAATGTTCAGCGTACCATTTAGCTCTTTCACCGCCTTCGGCATATCCTTTCATGCCGGCAACGATGCATTCCTCCTCGTTTTTTCCTTTTCTTTTGGCCGAGGAATATGCTCTCATGCCCGGTTCTTCAAGCATTTCGTTCAGAAAGACCATCTGCGCCTGAATATTCTTATCCTTCATCCGGTACAGATAACGATACGATTCCGTATCCGCCGCCGCTTCCATGATGCGCTCGTTCAGTGCCGTGTCCGTCATGGAAAAACTCCTCAGGCGCATATCGGCATCCCGATCAAACTGGTACTGATGCTGAAACTCATGAACAAAGGTCGACGCGGCGTTGTATCCCGTTCCCGTGGACGGCGTAATGGAAATATACTCCCCGTTACAGTACCCCCCGCATTTCTGACTTGCGTCGCGGATCAGCGTCGGCCGTTTTTCAATGGGCTGATTCCTGATTTTGGCCAGCTGGTATTCGTCTTCAACCACTTTGGACACAATGGAGCGCAGAGCCAGAATGTCCTTCCTGTTTCCCTGGGCCGGAAAATAATCGTTCGGTTCCGGCCCGAAGCGAATACGGAAACCGCCTTCGACATCCGGGTCACGTTCAATCGACATATTTTTGCGAGCCGCAAAATCTTCCGGTGACAGTTCTCTGTTCTGGGTAAAGATATTCTGTAAAAAGCTCATGCGCATTACTCCCGAGTTGGTTTAATTCTAGACAAAAAAACAGCCGGAGTAAAACAAATAAAAGAAAAGAGCCTCGTGAGAGGCTCTTTTCATTTGTTCCACAGAGAACAGCAGGGATTAGAAACCGCCCATGCCGCCCATTCCACCCATACCGCCCATGTCGCCGGCGCCGCCGTGACATTTGCAGTTTTCTTCCGGCTTGTCCGCAACCATAGCTTCGGTCGTGACAAGCAGGCCGGCGATTGACGAAGCGCTTTCCAGAGCCGTGCGAACGACCTTCGTCGGGTCAATGATGCCCGCTTCAAACATGTCAACGTACTTACCCGTCTGCGCATTGAAACCGGTGTTTGCGTTGCCGCCTTCCAGAAGCTTGCCGGCAATAACCGCGCCGTCTTCGCCCGCGTTCGCGGCGATCTGACGCACAGGCGCCTGCAAAGCGCGGCGGATGATGTCAATGCCGACACGCTGATCGTCGTTTTCAGGCTTCAGAGCATCAAGGCTGTTCACCGCATACAGAAGCGCGGTACCGCCGCCTGTCACGATGCCTTCCTCAACCGCCGCACGCGTCGCATGCAGAGCATCGTCAACACGGTCCTTCTTTTCTTTCACTTCGACTTCGGACGCGCCGCCGACTTTGATCACGGCAACACCGCCGGACAGCTTCGCCAGGCGTTCCTGGAGCTTTTCCTTGTCGTATTCGGACGTTGTGTCTTCAATCTGCTTTTTGATCTGGTTGCAACGGGCTTCGATATCTTCTTTCCTGCCGGCGCCGTCAACGATTGTCGTATTGTCTTTCGTAATCGTGATTTTCTTTGCGGTGCCCAGCATGTCAAGCGTGACGTCTTCCAGCTTGATGCCCAGATCGGCGGAAACAACCTGTCCCTTGGTCAGGACAGCAATGTCTTCCAGCATGGCCTTACGGCGGTCGCCGAAGCCCGGCGCCTTAACGGCAGCGACTTTGAGTCCGCCGCGCAGTTTGTTGACAACCAGCGTTGCCAGAGCTTCGCCTTCAACGTCTTCCGCAATGATCAGGAGCGGGCGCGCCGACTGAACAACGGCTTCCAGAACCGGCAACATCGACTGCAGGTTGGACAGCTTCGCTTCATGAATCAGAATGTACGGATTTTCCAGTTCGCAGGTCATCTTTTCCGCGTTCGTAACGAAATACGGGGACAGATAGCCACGGTCAAACTGCATGCCTTCAACGACTTCCAGCTCCGTGGACAGACCCTTGGCGTCTTCAACGGTGATGACGCCTTCGTTGCCGACTTTTTCCATCGCATCGGCCAGATATTCACCGATCGAGCTGTCACCGTTGGCCGAAATCGTACCGACCTGAGCGACTTCCGCCGAAGTGGAAACCTTGCGGGAACGGGCTTTGACGTCTTCGACAACGGCGGCGACGGCCATGTCAATGCCGCGGCGCAGATCCATCGGGTTCATGCCGGCGGCAACCGCCTTGCATCCTTCGCGGACGATCGCCTGAGCCAAAACCGTCGCGGTCGTCGTGCCGTCACCGGCGACGTCGGCCGTTTTGGAGGCCGCTTCCTTCACCATCTGAGCGCCCATGTTTTCAAATTTGTTGGCCAGCTCGATTTCCTTGGCAACAGAAACGCCGTCCTTCGTGATGCGCGGCGCACCGAAGGATTTCGACAGGACAACGTTGCGGCCTTTGGGACCCAGCGTGACTTTAACGGTATCGGCTAAAATGTCGACGCCCCGCAGCATGGCACTGCGTGCGTCAGTAGAAAACTTAACTTCCTTAGCGGACATGGTTGAATACCTTCCTTATATTTTGTTCATTAAAAACGGGACGAAGCGGAAAATTATTCCAAAACGCCCAAAACATCGGCTTCTTTCATGATCAACAGCTCTTCGCCGTCGATTTTGACTTCCGTCCCCGACCATTTGCCGAACAGGATGCGGTCGCCGACGTTCAGAGACATCGGCAGCGTCTTGCCTTGTTCATCACGGGCGCCGGGGCCGACAGCGATAACCTCGCCCTGAGACGGTTTTTCCTTCGCCGTATCGGGAATGATGATTCCTCCGGCAGTCTTCGTGTCTTCCTCAGTACGTTTGACCAGAACACGGTCAAGCAGCGGTCTGAATTTCATGGTGATAAACCCTCTGTATATGTGAAAACCAAAGCATTCAAATTCTGACGATATTCGAAAGTTTAGCACTCTCTCCTATCGAGTGCTAAAAACATATGCCCGGGGTTCCGCGATGTCAAGAGGAGGAAAATAATTTTATACAAAAAGAGTAGAACGCCCCTGAAAATCGGAAAAAAGCAATACGTTCGGCCATATCCGTCCGGTTCAGAGCGAAGCTCCCAGACGGCGCGCCTCCTCCAGGAACGGTTCATCTTCGATTTCATCCCGGTCAATGATGCCGCCGGCCAGAACGCGCCCGACGTCCTTCCATCCCAGAAAATCGGTGAATAAGCGCTCGTACAAAGCTTCGGTCAGGACAAACGTATCGTCATGGCCGTCCGCCGCCGTCGCCAGAAGAACACATTCCTTCGGAGGCAGGCGGAATCCCTCGGAAAAGCCGAAAGCATACAGGCGGTCAATCAGAGCCTTCATCTGAGCCGACAGGCTGAAAAAATAAACGGGAGAGGCAAAAACAATCGTATCAGCCTCGCGAAAGGCCGGATAAATCTCCTGCATGCCGTCCTCCTGCACACAGGACGCCCCGCGCAGAAAACACTGGTTGCAATGCAGGCAGGGATTAACTTTCATTTTACCCAAATGCGCTTTTTTCACGGCGTTTCCGTTATCGACCGCCCCTTTGATGAAAGAATCCGCCAGAATGTCTGTACTGCCGCCGACGGAAGAGCTGCCCACAATCACCAGAATATTTTTAGTCATGTTTTTCCTTTTGGACTCAGTGAGCCATGAACAGAGGAATATCCGCGTTTTCGACCATGTATTTTGTTGTGCTTCCCAGGATCCAGCGGCGCATGTAGCTTTGAGTGTACGCCCCCATGATCAGAAGGTCGAACCGGCCGCAGGTCTGTTTGATCAGTTCGTCGCCCTGCGCGCTGACCGAAATGAATTCCGGCAGACGCATAACGGACGAAGAAATGTTATGCCAGCCCAGCCGCCGGGCTAAAGCCTCCGCCCCGGCCCACTCTTCGTTCGGCGCGGCCGTTTCCAGAATAAGGACTTCTTCTGCCCGGGTCAGGAACGGCATGGCGAAGGTCACCGCTTTTGAGGCTTCTTCCGAAGCGTCCCACGCGATTGCCACCTTTTTTCCCACAGAGACCGGAACACCGACCGGCGCGACCAGAGCCGCCGTCCCGCTTTCCATCAGCGTCGCATTCAGCGTGACGAACGCGTCGTCCGCCATCGCGGACGTTCCCGGACGCGGCAGAACCGTCAGGTCGGCAACACGTGAGCACCATGACAGCACTTCGTCGCCGCAGCCGTAAATTTCCCGGAATTCCGCCGTGACCGCATCCAACCCGCTTTCGGGTTCCGTTTTCGGACGGATCCCGTGATGCTCCACGAATTTTTCAAAAACCTGCCGCATCTTGTCCGCGACTTTGGCAAAGGCGTTTTCCTCGGCCGTGACAACGTCATTGACGACGAACCCCGCCATGTCCGACGTGACGACCGGCATCGGCAGGACGCAGGACGGTTCCTGATGAACGTGGATGACGTTCAGGTGCCCCGTGAACGTCCGGGCCACCAGAAGCGCCGTCTGCAGCGCCGCGTCCGAATTGTCGGGCGTGTCCAGCTGAACCAGAATGTCTTTGAACGTATCCATCCGCCTTTATCCTTTCCTTAAATTTTTTCCGACAGCAGAGAACGGACGTACGCCAGAGTCGCCAGGCGGTCTCCGGAAGTGTCGACCCGATCCCATGTCACATGACCGACGTCAACATCCAGCTGGCGTTCCAGAACGCCGACGGTTTTGACATCGGAAGGATTTCTTTTGCGCGACGCAACGCGCTCCGCCCGGATTTCCAGCGGAGCGTCGACCCAGAATCCCTGGAATTTCACCCCCATATCCCGCGCCAGCTCTTCAATTTCCCGGCGCTGTGTTTCGTCGTGGAACAGAGCGTCCGCGACAACGGACTGCCCTGTTGCCAGAACGCGGCGGCATTCCCGGCACAGCAGTTCAAAAACCTTCCGTTCATTTTCCGGCGTATACGCTTCTTCACCCAAAGGTTCGTGCGGAGCAACGTTCATCATATTTTTACGCAGAACGTCGTCCCGGAGAATCACCGCCCCCGGAGGAGAACCGATAAACGGCGCGATTTCGCGTCCGATGCGGGATTTCCCACTGCCCGACAGACCGCCGCAGGCAATCAGCACGGGGGGCGGCGGGTTCAGGAAGCGGCGCGCCATCACCAGATATTCATATGCCTTGCGGCTCAGAAGCTCGGCTTCATTTTTATCTTTCACTTCCGTTGAACGCTGGGCGTAGACATAAGCGTTCACGGCCGCGCGGCAGGACAGGAACAGCGGCAACGCCGGAACGCCCTCCCAGTCCGCGGAATAGGCCATGTAATGATTGAACAGAATGCTGGACAGGCGGCGCAGCCCGCGGCTTTCCATATCCATCAGGAGGAAAGCCAGATCATACAGAATGTCGATCTGTGTCAGTTCATCATTGAATTCGATTGCGTCAAACAGCGCCGGCCGGCCGTCCAGCATGACGATGTTGTGAAAGTGCATGTCACCGTGGCACCAGCGGACTTTTCCCTCACGGCGGCGGCGGTCAAGCAGATCTGCATATTTCTCCAGAGCCGACAACGCGTCTTTTTTCAGGGCATCAATGTCTTCCAGGTCGAAAATACCCGGGACAAAGCAACGCATCAACTCGTCGTTTTCCAAGATTCGGCCGCGGATCATGTCCGCGCCGCCGCGGTGTTTGAAAACTTCGGCATTTTCATGCAGTGACACGATCTTTTCGGCCAGATCCATCATTTCGAAGCGATCCAGGGCGCCCTTTTCGGCCAAATTTTCAAACAGGTTCGCTTCATCAAAGCGATTCATCACCAGCAGGTAATCAATCACTTCGGCCTTTTTATCCGAACACGCCGAACCGATACGGATGCGGCCGTTTTTATCCTGCACCACCGTTTCCACGCCCGTACACAGGCCGGGCGCGGTATTGCGGCAGATCAACAGTTCCTTTTCACAGGCGGCGCGCCGCTTTTCCGCCGTTGAATAATCAACGTACGGATATTTGACGCCGCGCTTCAGCTTGTAAGCCTTGTCCCCGATCAGAAAGACCGTCGAAATGTTCGACTCGCGAACTTCAACCTTTTTTTCCCGGGAAGCATACGCTTCCGGCCGGGAAAGGGCTTCAATCGTCAAACTCTGGTCGTCAATCAGCACGGCGCACCTCTTCTGCGGAAAAGTTATTCGGGTTTATGGGAACACTTGACATTCCCGGCGTTCTGCGGCTGGCTGGCCAGCGACGAATTGAACTGCTGGGTCACACGGACAAACGTCGTGCGCTTGCTCAGTTCTTTCAAAGTAATCGCACCGACATAAGTACATGTCGAGCGGACGCCCCCCAGAATTTCCTTCACCGTGTTTTCAACAGGGCCTTTGTATTCGACCAGAACGGTCCGACCTTCGCTGGCGCGGTAGTCTGCGACGCCGCCGCTGTATTTTTCCATTGCGGTGTCCGAACTCATACCGTAGAACCGGCGGTATTTCCGGCCGGTTTCCTCATCTTCGACCAGATCGCCGCCCGATTCGTCGTGGCCGGCCAGCATGCCGCCCAGCATGACGAAATCCGCGCCGGCGCCGAACGCCTTTGACACGTCGCCCGGACAGGTGCAACCGCCGTCCGAAATAATGTGGCCACCCAGGCCGTGCGCGGCATCCGCGCATTCAATGATGGCGGACAGCTGCGGATACCCGACGCCCGTCTGGATCCGGGTTGTACAGACCGAACCGGGGCCGATACCGACCTTGACAATATCCGCACCCGACAGAATCAGTTCTTCTGTCATTTCCCCGGTCACAACGTTTCCGGCAATGATCGTCATTTTCGGAAAATTCGCCCGAACCTTGCGGACATATTCGACGAAATGCTGGCTGTAACCGTTGGCGACATCAATACAGATGAATTTGATGGCGGGGTTTTCCTGACAGATTCGGATCAGACGGTCGTAATCCCGGTCCGACGTCCCCGAAGTAATGGCCAGATGATTGTAATCACCTGCGGCACGTCCGTTGTTGAAATCGTGCCACTGCTCCTTGGTGTAATGTTTGTGGATGCAGGTGAACATGCCGAATTCCTTGAGAGCGGCAAACATCTCAAACGTCCCGACGGTGTCCATATTGGCGGCCATGACGGGAACGCCGGTCCATTCCATTTTTGAATTTCTGAAAATATATCTGCGGTTTAAATCGACTTCAGAACGCGAACGCAGGGTGCTGCGTTTCGGGCGGAACAAGACATCTTTGAAATCCAGCTTGATATCTTCTTCAATTCTCATTTCGTACTCCTTGCGAGATTTTTTAAGGGACCGGAGAGCTGTTCTTTTCCGGAGGTTCAAACGTATCGTAGCACCAATCGGGAT
The DNA here is from genome assembly GCA_900553035.1 of uncultured Rhodospirillaceae bacterium. Classification (GTDB taxonomy): domain Bacteria; phylum Pseudomonadota; class Alphaproteobacteria; order CAAGCB01; family CAG-977; genus CAG-977. The sequence continues at coordinate 23,157 of USCC01000009.1, forward strand.
GCTGCTCATACAGCCCGGCCGGGTCTTCGTGGATGAAGACTTCCGCGTTCGGGAATGCCCGACACAGAGAGTCCTCCACCTCGTCTGCAATAGCATGCGCACGTGAAAGAGTCAATTTGGGATCGATTTCCAAATGCAGCTGAATGAACCACTGTGTTCCGGACGAACGTGTCCTCAGATCGTGCATGCCGCGCACATCGGGATGATTCATCACGACCTGCGTGATTTTCCGTTTTTCCTCAACAGGCAGTTCCGTATCCACCAGCTGCATGAAGGATGTTTTCAGAATGCCTCCCGCGCTGAAAAGCAGATAGACGGCAATCAACAGGGCAAAGATGGGATCGGCGTACCTGAAATGAAAGTGTGCCCCTATAAATAAGGAGAGCATGACGCTCAGGTTCAGCATCACATCGCCCGCGTAATGGGCATAATCCGCGGAAATGGCGACAGATTTTGTTTTCCGCACGACGTATTTCTGGAACATAACCAACCCCAGAGTCATGAGAATGGAAATGACCATTGCCCCCATGCCGATTCCGACGTTTTCGACGACGCGGGGACGCAGGATATACTGGATGCTCTGAAAAACCAGAAGAACGGCGGAACCGATAATGAAGGCCGCCTGCCCCAGCGAAGCCAGAGGCTCGACCTTGCCATGCCCGAAACGGTGCGACCGGTCGGCCGGCATCAAAGACTGCCGGATTGCCCAGAAATTCAGGAATGAAGCCGCCGCGTCAAGCGAGGAATCGATCAGACTCGACAGCATGGCCACCGAATCGGTTGCGGCCAGAGCAAATACCTTGACTGCAATCAGGAACAGAGCCACACCGACAGATGCCGTCGAAGCGGCGCGCATTAAAAAGGACGGCTCGTTGATTCCATTCGCCGCCTGTTCGCCGGAAGCCGGAAGACCGGCGTGCTGGGACATTTTGAAACAGCCTTTCCAAAAAATACGGATGACGCCGGAGTATACCAGCCTTTCCTGTTTCTGTTAACTCCCTAATCGGTAAAAAGTTGATCGAAAAACCTTTTTAATAGGTTGTGTCGCGGCGCAAAGAATCCTATTTTAAGGGACGGAGTATTGTTTTTTTGATAAACGGCGGAAACAGCAATGGCTAACCCTTACACCCTTTTAGGCGTCCCCAAAAGCGCCACTCAGGACGAAATCAAACAGGCCTACCGCAAGCTTGCGCGAAAGATGCACCCGGATCTGAACCCCAATGATCCGAAAGCCGAAGATAAATTCAAGGAAATCAGCGGCGCCTACGATATCCTGTCGGATCCGGAAAAGCGGCGTCGTTTTGACAACGGCGAAATTGACGAAACCGGCAAGGAACGACCCGGTTACGGGTTCGGCGGATTTAATCCGGGCGCGGGCGGATTCCATCCCGGTGCGGGCGGAACGTATCAGGGGTCGGGATTTGAAAACTTTCATTTCGATTTCGGCGGGGCACAGCAGGGCGGCCGCAAACGTTCCGGTTTTGATTTCTTCAGCGACATGTTCGGCGGCGGCGGAAACGGCCCCGAAGACATCTTCACCACCGCCCGGAAACGTAACGCCCGTTCAAAAATCCCCGGGACAAACGTCAACTATGACCTGCCCGTTTCATTCCTGGAAGCGGCTCTGGGCAAGGACAAGGAGATCAAGCTTCCGAACGGCAAAACGCTGAATGTCAAGATCCCGGCCGGTGCCGCGGACAAAATGACCCTGCGCCTCAAGGGGCAGGGAACGCTTGGTCTGAACGGCGGCGAACCGGGCGACGCGCTGGTTCGTATTCTGGTTCAGCCGCATCCCTATTTCGTGCGGCAGGGCGACGATATTCTTCTGGACGTGCCCGTCACGCTGAAGGAAGCCGTGCTGGGAGCCAAAGTCACCATCCCTACGCTGGACGGCAAGGTTGCACTGACCGTCCCGGCCAATTCCAATTCCGGGACGGTTCTGCGTCTGCGCGGTAAAGGCATTAAAAGCAAGAGCCACACCGGCGACCTTCTGGCGAAGCTCATTATCACGCTTCCCGAAAAACCCGATCCGGAGCTTGAGGCGTTCGTCAGGAAATGGACGCCCGCCGCGTCTTCTGACCCGCGAGCCAAAGCGGGATTATCATAAAAATGCGCCTTTTTTGTTTTCAAACGCCTTTTTTTTATGGTATGACCCTAGGATAATTTTTTACGTTTAAATAATGAACGAGGTTTCGTAACATGGCCACAGGACTTATGGCAGGCAAAAAAGGCCTGATTTTAGGGCTTGCTAATGACAAATCCATCGCTTGGGGCATTGCATCCAAGCTTCACGAACACGGCGCAAAGCTGGCGTTCACCTATCAGGGCGAAGCTCTGGAAAAACGGGTGCGCCCTTTGGCCGCGTCTTTGGGCGAAGACCTGGTTCTGCCGTGCGATGTGACGGACGAAGCGAGCATGGACGCCCTGTTCGAGGAAATTGAAAAGCAGTGGGGCTCGATTGATTTCGTCGTTCACGCGGTTGCCTTTTCCGACAGGAACGAACTGAAGGGTCGCTACTGCGACACGACACTGAAAAATTTCCTGAACACAATGCACATTTCCTGCTATTCATTTACGGAAGTGTGCCGCCGCGCCGCTAAAATCACGAACCCGGGCGGCAGCTTCATCACCATGACCTACTACGGCGCGGAAAAAGTCCTGCCGAATTACAACGTCATGGGCGTTGCGAAGGCGGCTCTGGAAGCGTCGGTCAAATACCTGGCCAAAGACATGGGCGCACAGAACATCCGTGTCAACGGTGTTTCCGCCGGCCCGATCAAAACGCTGGCCGCTTCGGGCGTCGGCGACTTCCGCCTGATTCTGAACTGGAACGAATACAACTGTCCGCTCCGCCGCAACGTGACGATCGAAGATGTGGGCGGTAGCGCGGTTTACCTGCTGAGCGATTTGGCAAACGGCGTGACGGGCGAAATCCTGCATGTGGACAGCGGCTATAATATCGTCGGAATGGTCAATCCGGACTATGCGCACGAAAGCGGCGACCTCCTGAAATCATTCCCGAAGCGCACCGCGGAATAACATGTCGGGGAACGGCTTCGGACAGATCTTCCGTTTCACCACCTTTGGCGAAAGCCACGGAGAAGCGGTCGGATGTGTGATTGAAGGCGTCCCTTCCCTTATCCCGCTGGAAGAAGCGGACATACAGACTGCCCTGGACCGTCGACGGCCGGGGCAGTCTTTGTTTACGACGGGACGGCGGGAAGCGGATTCCGTCCGTATTTTGTCCGGTCTCTTTGAAGGCCGGACAACCGGGACGCCGATCGGCCTGCTGATTCAAAATGAAAACCAGCGTTCATCCGATTACGCGGACATCGCCGAAAAATACCGTCCGGCGCATGCGGATGCCGTTTATGACCTGAAGTACGGCCACCGCGATTATCGGGGCGGCGGCCGGGCTTCGGCACGGGAAACGGCCATGCGTGTTGCGGCCGGAGCCGTGGCGCGGAAAGTGCTGGAAAATTTTCTGAAGGATTCTTTTTCTGTTGAAGCGGCTCTGGTCCGCCTCGGCTCTGAAAAGGCAGAAAAATGGGACTCCGCGGAAATAAACCGCAATCCGTTTTTCTGTCCCGACCCCGATGCCGTTCCACGCTTTGAAGCGTGCCTGACGGAAATCCGCGCGGCCTGTTCGTCAATCGGCGGCGTTGTTGAAGTCCGGGCTTCGGGGTTTCCCGCCGGATTGGGAGAACCCGTCTATGACCGTCTGGACGCCGATATTGCCAAAGCGTTGATGAGCATCAATGCTGTCAAGGGCGTGGAAATCGGCGACGGTTTTGCCGCTGCTCTTCTGCGGGGCGAAGAAAACGCCGACGGAATGTTTGCGGATCCCTCTGCGCCGTCCGGCATCGGGTTTAAATCGAATCATGCGGGCGGTATTCTCGGCGGTCTGTCCACCGGACAGACAATCATTGCCCGTGCCGCCGTCAAACCAACGCCGTCCGTCGCTCTTCCCTTGAAAACGGTCACACGGGAACGGCGGGATACGGAAATCGTCACCCGGGGCCGACATGATCCTTGTGTCGGTATCCGAGCCGTCCCCGTTGTCGAAGCCATGATGCTGTGCACGCTGGCCGATCATCTTTTACGTTACCGCGCCCAATACGCCTGAGGAGGCGACATGCCCTTGTTTTCCGCCGTTTCATCTTCCGAATCCCCGTCACATTCCTCTTTTTTCAGGAAAGCGAAAGAGGCTTTGCGCCGTTTTTTCAACGTGTTTTTTTACGGTCTTGGAATCATCATGTTCCTGAGCATCTGCCTGAAAGTATGGGGCGCCGTTCAGATGCACGCGGCCATGGCTGTTGCGGACGGAACGGCTTTGCGCCTGGATCTGGACACCGACCTTTATGAAACGCGGCCGGACGATTTTATCGGCGCGCTCACGTTCGGAAACGCACCGACCGTTGCGGATGTGGTGACCGGACTGCGCCGCGCGGCCGAAGACAAAAAAATAACAATGCTGGTTGCCTCGCTGACCCGGTCAAACCTTTCCCTGGCTCAGGTTCAGGAAATCCGGAGCGCTCTGGCCGCATTTCGGAAAAGCGGAAAGAAAGCCATCGTTTACGCGCCGACGCTGGGTGAACTCGGCGGCGGTCTGAACGCTTATTATCTGGCAACGGCGTTTGATGAAATCTGGGTGCAGCCGACGGGAGAAGTCGGCGTGTCCGGCATGGGGTTTGAAATGCCCTACATCCGCAGGGCTCTTGAAAAACTCGGCATCCGCCCCTCATTTTCCGCCCGCTATGAGTACAAGACAGGAGCCGACATGATGACGGCTTCGCACATGTCCGAAGCCGAAAGGAAAAACCTGACGGATCTTTTGGACAACCTTCTGCAACGTATTGCCGCCGATGTGGCCGACGCACGGGGGCTGTCGGAAAAAGAAGCCCGCCGCCTGTTGACTTCCGGCCCTTATGATGCTCCCAAAGCCCGGAGCCTGAAACTGATTGACAAAGTCGAATACGTTGATGTTTTGGAAAAACGGGTGAAAGAGGAAAACGCCGACATCCGGGATTTCTTTGATTACGCGGCGGTGTCCGCACCGTTCATCAGCGAAAAGACACCGGTTGTCGCCTACATTCCGGCGGTCGGAGTCATCCAGTTCGGCGATTCCGTTTTCGGCGGCGATTCATACGCCTCCATCATGGGGACGGAAACTATCGGATCTCAGCTCCGTGATGCGGCCGAGGACGATGCGGTCAAGGCGGTCGTCCTGCGTATCGACAGCCCGGGGGGCGGCTATACGCCGTCGGATTCCTTATGGCGTGACCTTGTTTATCTGCGGCAGGAAAAAAAGAAGCCGGTCGTGTGTACGATGTCGTCGACGGCGGCTTCGGGCGGCTATTTTATTTCTCTGGGATGCGACAGGGTTTTCGCCCAGCCGGCAACGGTGACAGGCTCTATCGGTGTGTTCGGCGGCAAGCTTGTTTTCAAGGATTTCCTGAAAAAGCTGAACATTAACGTTGACACCGTATCGATCGGAGAAAACGTCGGTCTGCTGTCCATGGCACGGGATTTCACACCGTCCCAGAAGAAATACTTCAACAATACGCTTGACCGTATTTACAGAGATTTCACGGCCAAAGTCGCCGCGCGGCGCGGACTGACGGCAAAGAAAACGGATGCCGTCGCTCGGGGACGCGTCTTCACCGGAGAAGAAGCGGTGAAAAACGGTCTGGTCGACGCCATCGGCGGGATTGAAGACGCTGTAGCCGCCGCTTCGGAAATGGCCGGAGAAAAAAAGCCTCTTCCCCTGCTGGAATACCCGGCGACGCCGACACGGATTGAAATGCTGATGCAGTTCATTCAGTCGGGATCAATTCAGCTGCGAAAGGCCCCTGCCGGAATGAAGGGGTATCTTCCGGCCATAAAATCCTGGGCCGAACGTCTTGGTTCGGGGGACATGCGCCTGTTTTATCCGGGAGCGGACTTCTAAGCCGTCTTTCGGACTTCCGGCGGCCATAACGCAAGGCGGAGAGCAGAGCAGGACGAACGGGAAACCTCATCATCCGAGAACACGTCTTCAATGCTTTGCAATAAAAACACGGGGGTTCAGCAGCATCCGTATCACGAGTTGCCGACACACATCCATGGCGGAAACGGAACGGATGAAGTCAAGCCCCGGCATCCCGATAATGCACTTTCTATGCTTGGCAATAGAACAGTGTGCTTCAACAGCATTAAGACCTGAAGCGCGGAACCGTGTATCACGAGTTGCCGACACACATCCATGGCGGAAGCGGAACGGATGAAGTCAAGCCCCGGCATCCCGATAATGCACTTTCTATGCTTGGCAATAGAACAGTGTGCTTCAACAGCATTAAGACCTGAAGCGCGGAACCGTGTATCACGAGTTGCCGATACACATCCATGGCGGAAGCGGAACGGATGAAGTCAAGTCCCGGCATCCCGGATAATGTGCGTTCTATGCTTTGAAAGCCTGAGGCCGGGCGGAACGGCATGGTTGTCAGCCATCCGTTCCCCGGTGCACCGCAGATTCCCGCTATGTTTTTATTCACAGCCGGACGTTTTGTAAAGACACGGGCTGAGGATGAAATTCCGGATCGGCCGCCCGCCCGAACTCAAATTAACCCGGATCAAAGGCTTTTTTTATCCGGCCTTTCCGAAAACCGGCGCTTCACAAGGGCTTTCGGTTCATCCGCCGACCCGTATCAGAGCATGCTTTTTCTTTCCGGCGGAAAGCTTGATGACACCGTTTTTGATATCCTTTGATGTCAGGACAATATTTTCCCCGGAAACGACCTCGTCATTGACCCGCGCACCGCCTTGGGCAATCAGGCGTTTTGTCTCGCCCCGCGTGGCCGTCAGCTTCAAAGCACAGAACGCGTCAATCAACGGAATCCCTGCTTCCGTTTCGGCCGCGGAAACTGCCATTGAAGGCAGATCCGACCCGCCGGTTTTTTCCTCAAAGGTTTTCCGGGCCGTTTCGGCGGCGTTGCGGGCCGCTTCCCCGCCGCGGCACATTTTCGTCGCCTCAAAAGCCAGAATCTTTTTCGCTTCGTTGATTTCCCGGTCCTGCAACCCTTCCAGCCGGATCACCTCGTCCATCGGCAAATCCGTAAAGATGCGCAGGCATTTCCCGACCTCGGCATCGCCAATGTTGCGGAAGTACTGGTAGTAATCGTACGAAGACAGCTTGTCTTCATTGATCCACACGGCGTTTCCTTCGGATTTTCCCATCTTTTTGCCGTTGGAATCCGTAATGATCGGGCTGGTAAATCCGAACAGTTCGACGTTGTATTTCCGCCGCCCCAGTTCCGTGCCCGATGTAATGTTGCCCCACTGATCGGATCCCGCGATCTGGGCGCGGCAGCCGTACTTCCGGTACAGGCGGCAGAAGTCATATCCCTGCAGAAGCTGGTAGTTGAACTCCAGGAAAGACATCTGCTGTTCACGGTCAAGGCGCGCCTTGACGCTTTCCATGCTCAGCATCCGGTTGACAGAATAATACGTCCCGACGTCGCGGAGAAAATCCAGATAGTTGACGTCCCGGAACCAGTCATAATTGTCGACCATCAAAGCCCCCGAAGGCGTTTCATCAAAACGCAGGAATTTCGCGTAGGAGCGTTTCAGCCCCTCCACATTGTGCGCGATCGTTTCCGGCGTCATGAAAGGACGGAGAGCGTCCTTTCCCGACGGATCGCCGATACGCGCCGTCGCGCCACCGACCAGCATGATCGGCTTGTGTCCCAGCTTCTGGAACCAGCGCATCATCATGACCGGAACAATATGCCCGACATGCAGGCTGTCCCCCGTCGGGTCAGAGCCCAGATATCCCACGGCCGGCGTTCCCGTGCGTTCACATTCATACAGATAGGCGTCAAAACCTTCCTCATTCGTACATTGGTTAAAAAAACCGCGCTGCGAAAGGATGTTTAAAAATTCTGACTTGAACTGGATCATCGAAAACCGTCCCGTTTGGATTTTATTAAGGTCTTTGCACTACGATGAAAGCCTGTACGGCTTTGACCGTTTTATTAGCTGTATCAGTATTGAATGATTTACTCAATAGGGAAGAAAACAAAATTATGGAAGTTATTAAGCCTTTGACGGCAATGGGTTTGATGAGCGGAACCTCCATGGACGGTGTTGACGCGGCTCTTCTGGTGACGGACGGCGTCGACATTTTTGAATACGGCAAAGCGCTGAATCGTCCCTATGATATGGAAATGCGCGCGGCTCTGCGTTCCGTCATGGGCGAGGAAGGCTGCAAAGACCCCGAACGTGTCCGGGACGTCGAACGCAAAATGACTCTCTTTCATGCCGAAGTCGTCAGAGAACTTCTGGAACACGCCGGCCTGCGCCCCGAAGACGTTGACGTTCTGGGCTTTCACGGACAGACCGTCCTGCACCGCCCCGAAGAGCATATGAGCATTCAGATCGGCGACGGCGAGCTTCTGGCGGCGGAAACGCATATCCCCGTCGTCAACCGCTTCCACAATTCCGACCTTGCGAACGGCGGACAGGGCGCTCCTCTTCTTCCTTCGTACCATGCGGCTCTGACCCGGGACATGGAAAAACCGGTCGCCGTCCTGAATATCGGCGGCGTCGCCAACGTGACGTGGATCGGAGCGAACGGTGAACTCATCGCATTCGACACCGGGCCGGGAAATGCCCTGATTGACGACTGGATGATGAAAAAACACGGAACGAACATGGATTTTGACGGCAATATGGCCGCCGCCGGAACCGTTAATGAAAAAATCGTCGCCGCCATGATGAAACGCCCGTATTTTAAAAAACAGCCGCCCAAATCTTTGGATCGGAACGAATTCGCCGAGCGCGTCATGGGGAACCTGGAAGGCGCCACGGTCGCGGACGGAGCCGCCACCCTGACCGCATTCACGGCCGAAGCCGCCGCCGCCAGCGCCCGCGATTTCCTGCCTCAGCCGCCCAAACGTTGGATCGTATGCGGCGGCGGAGCGAACAACCCGACACTGATGCGGATGCTGCGCCAGAAGTTGGGCGTCCCGGTTCAAATCGCCCGTGACGTCGGCTGGGACGGCGATTTCGTCGAAGCACAGGGCTTTGCTTTTCTGGCGGTTCGGAGTCTGTTCGGCCTGCCGATTTCGTTCCCCGGAACAACGGGTGTCCCTCATTCCATGTGCGGCGGCCTGTACCATCCTCTGCCCGGATTGCCGAAAGAAAAACCCAAAAATCATAAAATCTAGCCGAATTCTTTTATCGACCTTTCCGCGGCGCCATGTTACAAGAAAATCCTTCTTTACCGTTCCGTGGAAAGGATACGACGATGAAACACATTCTGCTGACCGTTCTGGCTTTTTTCACACTGGCCGGATGCGGGGAACAAAAAGACCCGAACACGCTCGTCATGGGAACAAACGCCGAATTTCCCCCCTTTGAAATGCGCGGCGGACCGGACGGAGAGGGAATCGTCGGGTTCGATCCGGACGTTGCCCGTCTGATTGCCGTGCACGCCGGAAAAAAGCTTCAGATTGAAGACATGAAGTTTGATTCTCTGATTCCCGCGCTCAATACCGGAAAAATCGACATGATTCTGGCGGGGATGACCGTGACCGAAGACCGCAGAAGAAATGTGGATTTCAGCGATCCGTATTATAAAGTCACTCAGATTGTTCTGGTTCAGGCGAAGGATGCGGCGGGCATCCGCTCTCTGGACGATTTGAAAAACAAAAAAATCGCCGTCGCCATCGGGACAACCGGAGACACCGCCGCTTCACAGTACACGCCGAACGTTATCCGCTTTAACACGGCCTTTGAAGCCGTCATGGAGCTGAAAAACGGCAAGGTCGATCTGATCCTGACGGACGAAGCGCTCGGCTCTGTTCTGCACGCAAAAAATCCGGAACTGGCTCGGGTGGATCTGCCTTTTGAAGACGAGTACTATGCCGTCGCCGTCAGGAAAGGCAATACAGAGCTTCTGGAACGGATCAATGAAAGCCTGAAAAAAATCAGGAACTCAGGCGAAATGGACATTCTTCTCGAAAAACATTTTACGGATTAAAACGGGGGCGCCCTTTTTACAGAGCGCCTCCCGTCCGGTCATAAAACTTTTGCACGTCACCGGAATTCCGGCTTGTGCAAAAGCCGTTCATGCTGTTATAAAGCCGTGAGACCGCAACAAACCGGAGCCGATATCGTGTGGGAAAGAATCAAGATATGCTTTTTTGAACCTCTGGGCGTGAACCAGCCGACCGGCAGCGTCCTGATTTTAAATGGTCTGGGCTACACACTGGCGATTACCTTCGGCGCTGTCCTGATCGGGGCTGTTCTGGGGGTGCTGGTCGCCATGATGCGCGCATCGGACAGGCGGCTTCTGCGCTGGCCTGCCATGTTTTACATTGAATGCATCCGCGGAACGCCGGTTCTGGTTCAGCTGTTTATCATCAATTTTGTCATCTTTGCCTCCGTCGCTGTTGACAAATGGTTGGTGGCGGTCATCGCGTTCGGGGTCAATTCGGGTGCCTACATCTCTGAAATTGTCCGAGCCGGCATCAATGCTGTCGCCGGGGGCCAGATGAAAGCCGCCCTCTCGCTTGGCATGACGCGAACGATGGCCATGCGCTGTATCGTGCTGCCCCAGGCATTCAAAAACATCCTGCCCGCCCTTGGCAACGAATTCATCGTCCTTTTGAAGGAAACCTCGGTCGTCGGCTTCATCGGAGGCATTGACCTGATGCGCGCCGGAGATATCCTGCGTTCAAAGACGTACGATGCCGTTGTGCCTCTGTTCGCCGTGGCGGCGATTTACCTGTTTCTGACCGTCACTTTGTCGCAGATTCTGCAGTATGTTGAAAGAAGGTTGGCCGCTCATGATTAAAATCGAGGAACTGTGCAAATCATTCGGCGCGAACAAAGTCCTGAACGGCGTCCGTCTGAACGTTCGACCGCAGGAAGTCGTCAGCATTCTGGGACCTTCGGGATCCGGAAAAAGCACGCTTCTGCATTGTATCAACCGGCTGATTGAACCGACGTCCGGCCGGATTTTCATCGACGGAGAGGAAATCACCGCGCCGGGTGTCAATCTGTCCGCCCTGCGCCGCAAGGTCGGCATGGTGTTTCAGCACTTCAACCTGTTTGCCAACAAGAATGTCCTGGAAAACCTGACGCTGGCGCCGGTGCTTCTCGGGCTGGCGGATAAAAGGCACGCGGAAGAACAGGCCATGACCCTCCTGGAACGGGTCGGGCT
>USCC01000010.1 GCA_900553035.1 uncultured Rhodospirillaceae bacterium
TTCCGTTGCAATGCCAAGCTTCTCATACTCATCGGTATACTCCCAATGCCGTCCATGGTTCCGTGTGCGACCAGAATGGCATCATTCCGTTTTGTTTTTTTGCGGGTGTCTTTCAGGCGGTCGGAATAATCCTTCAGATCGGAAAAATGAAGGGGGTCTTCCTTGACTTCCGGCAGTTCAATCAGCGTGAACTGTCCGTCATCGAACATCATTTCAAGTCTTTTGACGGGATCAAGCCGCATATGATGGCCGCACTGATTACAGATGCGGTAATTCTGTTCCAGTTCGCGGTGATAAATCATGCTGCCGCAGGACGGGCATTTTTCCCACAGGTTGTCCGGTATTTCCTTCGCGCCGACCAGGCCCTGAAGTTTCGGGCGTACGTAACTTGTCAACCAGTTCATAAAGACACCATTGCAGTTATAACGAAATAATCTATCCTTTTATCAGAATCGGATTCATAAAGCGAACAAATAATGGCCTATGGAGCGGGTTTTTGTTCGCCGGGATTGGCGGCGGCTTCCATTTCGCCGATTTTTTTCGTCAGTTCCCGGATTTTTTTTGCCTGTCTGTGTTTTTCATTGCGAACCGGGATGGTCAGCACCCAGCTGTAAATGCCGCCGAAAATGAAAAAAAGAAGTGCGAAAAACAGGACGGCGAAACTGATCGGGACGACGATTTCAAAGGGAAACGGCCACAGGGTCAGGGGGAATTCCTGCCGGTTGGACACGGCGAAGGAAACCGTCAGAAAAAGAACGGGAATGCTGATGATGAAATGGATGAACTTCAAGAATTTTGTCCTTCGGTTAACGGTTCTCACCCTTCGGCGTTCAGGCGGTCTTTAAGCTTTTTACCGGCCTTGAAGAAGGGAACGTTTTTCGCTTCGACGCTGACTTTTTCACCGGTGCGGGGATTGCGACCCGTGCGGGCGTTTCGGCTTCGGACCGAAAAAACGCCGAACCCGCGCAGTTCGACGCGGCGTCCTTCGGAAAGAGCGGCAGAAATCTCGTCAAAAATGGTTGTGACGATTTTTTCGGCGTCGCTTTGATACAGGTGGGGATTCAACTCGGCGATGCGGGCAATCAGTTCTGATTTTGTCATTTGTTCCTCAACACGCTGTGAAACAGATCCTGAATTATGATGACAGAGCTTTGATATGACGTCAATCGCCGTCTGTAAAATTTAGCGCTTTTCGTCTTTTTTATGATGATTTTTCAGTGAAAAAATAATATAAGAAGAAGCGCGAAAAAAGTCTGTTTGCGGAGGCGGCCGTCATGAATGGAAATCAGGTTTGGGAAGTCATTGCATTTTTAGCCGCAGTCGTTATTTTCATTCCGATTTTCTACCGGCTGAAAGTCAACCCCCTGCTGGCGTTCATTGGGGCGGGCATTATTCTGGGGCCGCAGGTTCTCGGCCTGATCCAGGACACGCATGTCGCGGAAAACATCGGGGAGCTGGGTCTTCTGTTCCTGATGTTCACCATTGGGCTTGACCTGTCCTTTCACCGTTTCAAGGTCATGCGGCTTTATATTTTCGGCCTTGGTGTGGCCCAGTTGCTGGCGACGGCGCTTGTTCTGGGCGGCGCCGCCTTTTTAATGCATAAAAAACTGAGCGAGTCTCTTGTGATCGGCGTCGGGCTGGCCATGTCCTCAACGGCGGTCGCCCTGCGTCTGATACAGGCTCGCGGCGATCTGCACAGCCTGCAGGGGCGCGCTTCGGTCGGTATCCTTCTGTTGCAGGATCTGGCGGTCATCCCGGTTATGGTTCTGTTGCCGCGTCTGGCGCATTCGGACACCTCTGTCATGTCGGACGTCGGCGCTTCCCTTCTGAAAGCCGTCGGCGCCGTGACGCTGATCATCCTGATCGGCCGTATGGTCATGAAGCCGCTGTTCCGGATCATTGTGGCGACGAAAAGCCCTGAGGCTTTCACCGCCGCCATTCTTTTGGTCTTTCTGGGCATGTCGTGGGCGACGAACATGGCCGGCCTGTCCATTTCGCTGGGAGCTTTTCTGGGCGGCATGCTGATTGCGGAAACGGAATTCGGCCACGAGGTCGAAGCGGAAATCTCTTCGGCCAGCAGTCTTCTGCTCGGCGTCTTTTTCCTTTCGGTCGGCATGATGATCGACGTCCATTACGCCTGGACGCATATTCCGCAGATTCTGCTGCTGACCGCCGCGGTCATGGCTGTCAAATTCGTCATTATTTACTACCTGGATCGCCGTTTCGGGCTTAAAACCAAAAGCTCGGTTTCTTCCGCTGTCGTGCTGTGCCAGGCCGGTGAATTCGGATTCGTCATCTTTGGCATGGCCAGCCAGAATTTCAGTATCATCAGCCGGACAACATCCAGCCAACTTCAGGTCGTGATTGCCCTGTCCATGGCGCTGACGCCGTTCCTGAGTTCCTTTGTTCACCGCCGTCTGGACGCACTCGCCGGAGCAGAGGAAATTCTGACATCGGATGACGCCGCCGTCGAAGGGATGGACGATGATGACGAAGAGCTGAGAGATCATGTTGTCCTGATCGGTTACGGGCGTGTCGGGCAGACGACGGCACGCATGCTGGATCGTAACGGCTTTTCATTCCTTGTTGTTGATACGGACATCCACCGCTTGGAGGAAGCGCAACGCAACAAGCGGAAATATCTGTTCGGCAATGCCACAAACCCGCGTATCCTCAACATTGCCGGCATTACCCGCGCCAAAGCGGTCGTGATTGCCCTGAGCGGTTATCCGACGGCCTGTGCCATCCTGTCTGCGGCTCGCCTGGTTTCCAAGGATGTGCCGATTTTTGTACGCTGTGACGAACCGTCCAAATGGGCAGAGCTGACCTCTCTGGGCGCGACGGGGGTCATTGCCGAAACGTTGGAATGCGGCATCCGTCTGGGGGCTTCGGTCGTGCTGTCTTTGGGCGGTGATGACCAGCGCGTCAAAGACATTGCCGCTGTCCTGCGTCAGGAAAACACCATCAATCTGCCGTTGCCGGGTGTTTAAATCCTGTTGCGCGGCTTCTGAAAAAAACGGGGTTGGATACGCGGCCGGAAAGCGGCGCTGTCTTTCCGCCGAACCCGGCAATATTCCTGAAAATACGGGAGCCGGTTCTGTCCGGTGCGTGCGTCTTTTTACAGCGTTCGAGCCAGCGGAGCGGGTTTCTGCGGCTTGATACGCTGAGGGTTGACGTCTACGGCTTCGGCAAGTTCCTGAATACGTTCGTGAATAACGGTCAGCCAGGGGTCTTCCGCCGACAGAATCTGTTCCAGATAACGCCACAAGGCCAGCGCCTTCTGCGGGTTCCTGTTCTGTAGCTGAGCCAGTCCCAGGAAATAAATCGCCTTCGGGTCATCCGGCCGGTAGCGCAGAACGTTTTCCAGCGCTTTCTGGGCTTCCCCCGGGATGCGTCCGTTGTTGGCCTGAATAAGCGTTTCGGCCAGAGCATGCCAGTTTTTGATATCTTCGGGGACGCCCCACTCAATGGCGTTGCGAAAAGCGATGGCCGCCTGTCCGTAACGCCCCGATTCACGGAAGGATTTTCCCAGCTCTTCCCAGATGAATCCGTCATCCGGATTCTGCTCGAGATAGCGTTCCAGCCGCCGCACCCGAGCCATGCTTTTCAATGACGTTTCGGCCGCGAAAAGGTCCCGGTTCCTTAGCGGATAATCCCGCAGCGTCGGGTTTCCGACAACGCCGTACAGAACGGGAAGGGCGATGCAGAATAAAAGGAACACGAACGAAATATAGGCGTATTTGACGAATTTACCGATTTTGTGCCCGCGGCTGAGGGGCATGATCGGCAGGATGAACAGATTCAAAGCGCCGACCGTCAGGACGAGAACCAGAATTAAAAACAGAATCATGAGCGTCCTTCCTGTTTCAGGCGGCGGTATTTCCGGGCACGGCGTCCCAGTGAAATCAGCATGAGGAGGAAAAAACACCCCGTCAGAATCCGGCAGAAAAGAGTTTCCCCGTCCGAAGAGACGTTTGGCGGGACCTCAAGAGACACCATGTCGCCGTAATTTGCCAGAACCAGATTGACGACCAGATCCTGCGGTTTTCCGTCCGTCAGATGGCGCCGGATGAAAAAACGCAGATCCTGTGCGGTTTCATCGTCGGCTTCTTCAATGTTGGGATTGGAACAGACCATACAGCGCAGCCGGTCGGCGATTTCCAGCGCTTCGGATTCGACGGACGCCGTATCATCGGCTCGAACTCCCGGAACGGCCGCCAGCGCGCACAGGAGAAGCAGCAGCAGGGTTCTAAGGCGCTTCATGGCGCACCTCCTTTGCCTTTGGCAGAATTTCGTTTTCGAAAAAATCGTCCGTCAAAAGACCCCGGAACCGGTAAATCACCTTTCCCTTTGCGTCCGTCAGGTAAGCCGCCGGGAGGCTTTCGGCGCTGAAACGGCGTGCCCACTTCATTTTCGGGTCAAGGGCGACGGTTCGATAGGGATTGCCTCTGCTTTTCAAAAGAGCGCGTACTTTTTCCGGATCATCGCGCATGGCGACGCCGATGAACGGCAAATCGGTCCGCGCGGCCAGTTCGTTCAGCAGGGTATGTTCCATCAGGCACGGACGGCACCAGGTTCCAAAAAATACGATCAGAGCCGGTTCTTTCGGCATTGTCTCGGCGGACAGTTCGCCGCCGTCAAGCGTTTCAAGCAGTTCTGCCGGGACGGGAAAATCCTGAGTCAGCGTATGGAGCGGATCCGCCGGAGCCAGATCCAGCCGGACAAGGCTCAGAGCGTTTACGAAAAAGGCGGATACGATGAACAGGAAAATAAGTCCGAGTACTCTCATGACGTTTTTTTCCTTTTCCAGGATGAAAGAACCAGAAGCAGTCCGGCCACAATGAAAAAGAGGCTGTTCCACACCAGGCGGAGCGCCGGATATCTCCGGATTTCGGCGCGGATTTCGCTTTCTGAAATCTGGTCAGCCTCGACGGTCGAAACGGTCAGCCCGTCCAGATGTACGATTTTAACGGCCAGCTTTTTGTCGGGCCACTGGAACACCGTATCTCCCCCGATCAGAGAGGGCGGACGTTTTTCGGGCGCCTCCGGACGGAGCATCCGCCGCGCCGCCGTTCCTTCCGTTTTCGGGGAAAGCGTTTCCATATGCATGGTAAACGTGGGCAGGGCGACGGTGTCATCAATCACTTTGACCTGTGTGCTTTCGTTCCCGTAAACGACGGCAGTGCTGAGCGACACGGAAAGAACCAGAATACCCGCGCCGAAGCAGAAAAAGCCGTATGAGGCCGCAGAAATGCTTTCCAGCCGCTGAAACAGAGCCGCCGGAGACCGAGGAAACGGCCGGAATGAAAAAGGCAGTGCATCCAGAATCGACCAGAACAGAAAAAGTGCCGGCAGAGACCAGAAGAACACCTGTCGGCTTTCAGGCGCGCCGTCCCACAGGAAAACGGCGGCGGCAACGGCGGAAATACCCCAGAACCAGAACGCCAGACGGGCATTCGGAGGCGCCCATCCGCCCGAAAGGGGCTTCCGCCGGAACGCCAGCGTCAGAAACACGGCAAAGGCAATAAAATGAGCCAGCATCATGTTTTTCAAAAGATCGGGCGGCAGACGGAAAGGCAGATCGGGTTCAAACAAAAACAGCGACGGCGTAAAT
This sequence comes from uncultured Rhodospirillaceae bacterium, assembly GCA_900553035.1. Taxonomy (GTDB): domain Bacteria; phylum Pseudomonadota; class Alphaproteobacteria; order CAAGCB01; family CAG-977; genus CAG-977. The sequence goes on from USCC01000010.1 coordinate 5,615, forward strand.
GACAGCAGGCCGGTGCACAGGCCAAAGGTCAGGCACGCCGTCGCCGCCAGGGCGACAAAGCTTTCCCGCGAAAAGAAAGCGAAACCGTTTTCCGGAAGGATTTTGTCCGACAGGGACGAGGCAAAAAACAGGAAAAAGGACAGCATTCCAAGCGTCGCACAGAAGGCGATGATCGGGTTCGGAAAATAGGCCGCTTTTGGGTTCAGCGCGAACAGACTGTATTCCGCGGCGAAAAATTCCGCCGAAAAAAGGGTCAGAAGACACAGGGCAAAGAAAAGAGCCCATTGGCTGAAAACGCGCCCTGTCTGGCACAGATACAGCAGAAGCAGCTGTCCCAGAGTCAGACAGAGGATGGACAGACGGAGAGCCGTCGGCGGCGTCCACAGCCATAATTCCCGGTTTTCTTCAATCATGAAACGTGTCGACAGCTCAAGCCCCAGTGAAAACACCAGAAGAACCACTGCCAGAAGTGTGCTCAGAAGAGCCGGATAAGCGAAGTGCCAGCCTTTGGAATACATGCTTACGGCTTTGATGAAGGTTGTCGTCAACAGCGCATAGGCGGTCAGAGAACACAGGATTTTCAGTGTCTTGTACGGCCTTTCCCATTCTCCGTCCAGACCAAGGCCATCCAGAGCGGGTTCGCTGATGCGGACAAAGGGGTTTGCCGTTGTGACCATCAGCAGAAGCAGAAAGAACAGAACGGCACTTGTCCCGAACAGATACCGCCCGCGTTCCTGATAGGTGTGAAGATCCCGCCGGCTGTATCCGGCCAGGCTGAAGGCCGAAAGCAGCATGACAAGGACGAAAAACAGCCCCTCCCTTTCGGAACAGAAGGCGGAAAAGGCGTACAGGGGCGATGTCCGGCCGTCAAAGGTTTCAAAGACAACGGCCAGGGAAAAATCCCGGGACACATAAGCGTACATCAGAAGGATGAAGGCCGCCGCGATCAGGGCGAATGAAAAAGCCGCCCCCCTGAACCCGAGCCGGATGGCGACCGCCGAGCCCTGCGACCACAGAGTCGGCGAGAGGATAAGCGCCTCAAGTCCTGTGACGGCCATTGCAAAAAGCAGGATATAGTGCGCCGATTCAATCCACATGTCCGCAGTTTCCGTATTGAAAAAGACAACCTGAAACCCCACGTTAAAAAAGAAAGAGACGTTTGGCAAGAAACAAAAGACGCCTTTTCTTTTTTAAGGGGGTATGATACCATACTCGCAAAAGAAAAGTTTGATTAGGAAAACTTTTATGACACAGCCAGAAAACCAGATTGTTCGCGATTTTTCCACCCTGCGCGCCGGCGACCGAGCCGTCATTGCGGGGTTTTCAGGCGCGGCGCCGGCCTATCGCAAAAAACTCCTGGCCATGGGAATGACGCCCGGCACGCCTTTTCAGGTGGTGCGCATCGCCCCGCTGGGGGATCCGGTCGAAATCCTGGTGCGCGGCTATCTGGTTTCCCTGCGGCGCCATGAGGCGGCCATTATTTCCGTCACCGCGGTGAACGGTTGATTTTTTAACGGCTTGTTTTATTCAGAAAGATGTCCATGTCCTCCTCGTTTCGAAAAATCGCCTTGATCGGCAATCCGAACAGCGGCAAAACAACGATATTCAACGCATTGACCGGCAGCCGGCAGTATGTCGGGAACTGGCCCGGCGTCACGGTCGAAAAAAAATCGGGCTTTTTTGAGTTCGACGGTGTCCGGGCCGAAGTGATCGACCTGCCCGGTGTTTATTCGCTCAGCGTCATTTCCAGCGCCTCTGAAGACGAACGGATCACGCGCGATTTTCTTCTTTTTGAACGGCCGGACTGCGCAGTGAACATCATTGATGCGTCGAACCTGGAGCGTAACCTGTATATGACGGTTCAGCTTCTGGAAATGAAAATTCCGGTGATCATTGTCCTGAACATGATGGACGCCGCCGCCGAACGGAAAATGAAGATTGATGTGCTGGGGTTGGCTCAGTTGTTTAATGTTCCGGTCATTCCGATGGTTGCGTCGCGCTCAAGGGGAATCGAGGAACTGAAATCCCAGATTGTGCATGCCGAATTTCGTCCGAACAGTGATTTTCTGATCGCCTATCCGGCCGGGGTTGAGGAAGCTGTGGCCGAGATCCTGCCGCATGTCCGCGGACAGGCAGACGCTTACGGGTGGTCCCCCCGGTGGCTGGCCGTGCATCTGCTGGACGGCGACATTGACGTACGCCTGTCCGGAAGCCCGGAAAACGAGGCCGCTGTCGAGGCTGTTCGTTCCGGATTCCCGGAAAAGTACGGCGAAGACCCCGATACCCTCATTGCCGATGGCCGATACAGCTTTATCAACACGGTGGGCAAGAAATTGCTGACGCGCGGGGATCGTCTGTCGCAGTCGGTGACGGACATGATTGACCGCGTTGCTCTGGGACGGTGGACGGGGATTCCCGTTTTCATGCTGGTCATGTATCTGATGTTCGTGTGGACGATTTCGGTCGGCGGCCTTCTGATTGAACCGATTGCCGAATGGGGGGATGTCTGGCTTGTCGGCGGCTTTGCAAAGTTTCTGTCCGTCGTACATGCCCCCGAATGGCTGATTGTTTTCCTGTCCGAAGGCGTGGGGCGGGGCGTCAGCACTGTGGCGACTTTTATTCCGCCAATCGCCTTTTTGTTCATTTTTCTGTCGGCGCTGGAGGATTCCGGCTATATGGCCCGCGGTGCGTTTGTCATGGATCGGCTGATGCGGAGTTTCGGACTGCCGGGAACGGCTTTTGTCCCGATGATTGTGGCTTTCGGATGCACCGTGCCGGCGGTGATGGGGACGCGGACGCTTGCGTCGTCGCGCGACCGGATGGTGACGCTGGCCATGACGCCGTTCATGTCATGCGGGGCGCGGCTTCCCGTTTACGCCTTGTTCGCAACGGCCTTTTTTCCGGAAAACGGTGAAAATATCGTCTTCCTTCTGTATCTGATCGGGATTTTCATTGCCGTCGGGACAGGTCTTGTCGTCAAATCGACAATTCTGAAAGGTGAAGCCATGCCGCTGATTCTGGAAATGCCGCCTTATCATCTGCCGACGCTGAAAAACATGTGTATCAAAACGTGGGATCGCCTGCATGGTTTCATCGTGCGCGCGGGGGCTTTGATCGTACCGCTGGTGATTGTTCTGAACCTTCTGAATTCCGTGGATTTCCAAGGGAATTTCAATCCGGAAGCCGCGGATCGTTCCGTTCTGGCTTCCGTGGGGCGGACGATAACGCCGGTTTTTGAACCGATGGGAATTTCGGCGGAAAACTGGCCGGCGACGGTGGGTCTGTTTACCGGCGTCATGGCCAAGGAAGCCATTATCGGTTCTCTGGACGCTCTGTATGCCACTCTGTCCGAAGCCGAAGTCGCAACCGAGCGTCTGGTGGCTTTCTTTGACGGGCAGGTGGGGGCATTTGCGTACCTTCTGTTCATTCTGACATATATGCCCTGTCTGGCGGCGATGGGGGCGATATTCAAAGAGTTCGGATGGAAATGGGTTATTTTTACGGCCTTGTGGACAACGGGGCAGGCGTATGTGCTGTCGACTTTGTTTTACCAGTCTGCTACAATTAAAAGACATCCGGACTCATCCTTGTACTGGATTGTTCTTCTTTGCCTGATTGAAATTCTGGTTTATACCGGGCTGCATCTGGCCGGAAAAAGAAGGAGGCGCCATGCTGTCTAAAATAAAAGAATACCTGAAGGAACAGGGGCAGGCTTCCTTGCGTGACATTGCCGTGCATTTCGATGTTTCGGAAGAAGCGGCGCAGGGGATGCTTGAACATTGGGAACGCAAGGGAAAGGTATGCCGCCTGGAAAGCGCTTCGTGCGGCGGAGCGTGCGGCCATAAATGTTCGTCGTGCCCGATGCAGTGCTCCATGATTTACCAGTGGACGGATCCGGACGCCGTTCCGCGGAATGCATCCGGAGAATCCGCGCCGGCTCGCTGATTTGGAATCCGCCGAGCCGGAGAACCGTCTCCTTGGAGGGCGACCTTTGAAAAAAGGGGTTGCTTTTGAGAAAATATTATATGTGCTCAACGTTTCTCTGTTGGATTGGAGGGATGAACGATCTTTATTGTCCGGTCTGCGACCCGTTTTCGGCAAAGCCGCAGGAACGGGAGGCCGCGGATTCGCCGGCCGACCGGGCATCCGGATGAAGGATCCTCAGTTCAGAGGGAGAGCTTTTCCGGGACGGACGTTTTTTTGCCAGAAGGAGACGCCGGATGAATCCGTATGAAAAAGCGCTGTGTGACGCCTACCGGATGCGTGAAGGATTCGGGTACCGGGTTGTCAATGACGGGAATATGACGGGCATTTTCTGGAACGATCCCCGGATTCAAGGCCTCAACAGTCTATTCTGTCCGCAAATCGGAGCCGAAGAAATCGAGCGCATCCGTTTCTGGAGCAGGAAGCTGGACGGAAATCTCAATATCCACTGTGTCGTGCCGGTTGATCCCGCGTATGAAGATTGTTTCCATTTTGAAGAGGTTTCACGACTCATGATGTTTGAAGCGCGTCAGATGCTGTCCGGCGCGCCCGGGTATGAAATCTGCGAAGTCCGGAATGAAGAGGAACTGCGTTCCTGGTGCGCTCTGGCCGCAGAGATTTTCGGAATGCAGAAGGATGAAGAAGCCCTGTTTGCTTCATTGTGTCCTGATTTCAAGATTGAAAAGGTTCATAAATACATCGGAAAGGCGGAGGGTATCCCGGCGGCTGTTGCGGCGTCATCGGGCGGGAGGGAGGCCTGCCTTATTGAATGGGTTGGCGTTCTGGCACGTTTTCGCCGCCGCGGGCTGTGCAAGGCCATGCTGCAGAATGTGATTAACCATGCTTTCAGGAATGGATACGGCCGTTTTGTTCTTTCGGCTTCTGCAATGGGCTATCCGGCCTATGTCGAAAGCGGTTTTCAGGTGATCCGGGAGCGGTATGATTACATGTGGAAAGGCCGGAAATGAATTTTCAGTGCCGCGGGCGAATTGTTCCTGTGCCCGCCGTGTGCTCCGGCCGCCCGGGTTCCGATTTCATTCCGTCCCCGGCAATATCACACCGGTTCATGTCCTCGTCCGATGTCCGGCCTGAATTGACCGGGCTTTCCATTTCAGACAGCCGGAAATGTGCGAACTCATGCGGCAATGTCGAATAATCCGCCTTTTCCGTAATGTCGGTTTAAAAATGATTATCAAAAAGTCTAAAATAATTGTCGCGCGACAGTTTAACGGAACAGAGTTTAACGGAGTTATATTTGTATAAAGAAAGCCCCTTGAAAAGTTTATTCTTTTCAAGGGGTTATAATGGTAGGCGATGAGGGATTCGAACCCACGACCCGCTGATTAAGAGTCAGCTGCTCTACCAACTGAGCTAATCGCCCGAAGACAAAAAGATTTATAGACCGCTGCGTTTCGTTTTGCAATAGTATATTTTCGTTTTTTTCGTTTTTTAGGGAAAACGCATGCTTTCGAATGAATCCTCTTATGAATATGCTTGGGATTTTGCGCCCCTGACAGGGAGGGCGATTGCGCCGAAAGACGCCGAACCTTCAAAAATGGTCATCCTTCTGCACGGGTATCAGGGAGACGCGCATTCCAATATGAATTTCGCCCGGACGCTGGCTCGTTCAATGCCCGAAGCCCTTGTCGTCGTTCCAAACGGTCTGTCCGAAGTCCCGGGAGGCGGCAGCCCTCATGTCCGGCAATGGTGGAATCTGCCGTCGTTTGAAGGCCGGTTTTATGGCGCGATGCCGTATCTTGCTCCCGAAGAAGTACGCCCGGGACTGGAACAGATCGTTCGGGAAGCTCACGTGTGTGCGGGAATCCTGAACAAGTTCATCCGGCGGCGGCTCCTTGAACGCGGATTGAGTCTCCGGGACGCTTTCCTTGTCGGCATTTCCCAAGGCGGAATCACGGCTTTTGAAATGGCACTTTTCCGTTCCGAACTGCATAAAGACGCCGGCGGGGCTTCTCTGGGAGCGCTGGTCGTCATCGGGGCGGGAATCCCCGGCGCTGAACGTCTGCGCGGTGAGACAAACGCTTCAATTCCGCCGATTCCCATCCTGCTGGCCCGCGGCCGGGATGACGAAATTTTTCCGCCGTCCGTTGATCTTTTTTCCGACAGCCTGTTGCGCGAAAACGGACTGCCCGTCCGGCGGGCGGAAGTGCCGTCAGGGCATTTCGGTCTGGAACACGCCGCGGCCGAAAATGTGTGTCGTTTCCTGAACGAAATGAAAGCCCGTTAAACCCGTGAAAAAATGAAACTCTTTCCTTGACTCGCGGAAGGGAAAATCGTATATAAGGCACTCGACTTTGATATTTATGAACGGAGCTGTACCATGAAACGTACATATCAACCCAGTAAAATCGTCCGGACTCGTCGTCATGGATTTCGTTCCCGCATGGCCACAGTCGCCGGCCGCAAGGTGCTGAACGCGCGCCGCCGGAAAGGTCGTAAGCGTCTGGCTTTAGATTAATCGTTTCCCCGCGTTAACAGGCGGGAACGATGAATAAAGTCGTCCAAATCAAAAAAAGGCCGGATTTTCTTCGTATCGCCCGAACCGGGCGGAAGATCGTAAAATCCGGCCTTGTTTTGCAGGCGCTCCGGCGCGGGGGAGTCCCGGAGGACGAAACCGTCCGAATCGGCTTTACCGCCAGCAAAAAAGTCGGCAACGCTGTCCGCCGCAACCGGGCAAAACGCCGCCTGAGGGCCCTGGCGGCCTCTCTTCTTCCATCGGCCGGTATTCCGGGATACGATTACGTCCTGATCGCCCGTTATAAATCGGTCGACGGGGCGTTTGAAAAATTGTACGGTGATTTGAAAGACGCTTTAGAGCAGGTAAAAAACGAAAAAGATGACCCAGAACAAAAAGACGCCGCTTCCGCCTTCCGATCATTCTGAAATGTCCGCCGCCGCCGTTGTCCTGACATGGGGCGTCCTTTTCTACCGCAAGGTTATTTCTCCTCTTCTTCCGAAATGTTGCCGCTATACGCCGACATGTTCAACGTATGCTCTTGAGGCGTTGCGTGTTCACGGCGCGGTGTACGGTTCATGGCTGACACTCCGGCGCCTTCTGCGGTGCCATCCGTGGGGCGGGTCCGGTTATGATCCCGTCCCGCCGCCGCGCGAAAGAAAAAACAGGACGTTTTTGTTCGGCCGCCGCCGTGCTCTGCTGGCGACATTCCTGTTCACTTTGTTCGCCGTCGCGGCGGTTTATGCCGTTATGGACGGCGCTTACCGGGAACAGACGGAAGAGGAAATGCAAATCGTTGCCCAGATGGAAAGGAAAGCATTCCCGGACGCAAAGGCCGTCGCGGACGGCGAGACGGACGTGTCTTCGGCCTCGGAAACCGCCGCGCAGAAAAAGTTTAACGCACCGACACGATTTTTACGCTGGCTTGTCCGATTCTATCAGGTTAATATGTCTCACCTGACGCCCGGAAAGTGCCGTTTTCAGCCGACATGTTCGGCGTATGCCATGGAAGCGCTGGAAAAACACGGCGCTTTGAAGGGAACATGGCTGACGATCAAGCGTATTCTGCGGTGCAATCCGTGGGGAGGGTCCGGATACGATCCCGTTCCCGAACCGGCGAAAAATTAAAACGATGGAAAGTATGTTACAATGGAACAGAACAGTTTTGAAAAACGCAATTTAATCCTCGCGGTTATTTTTTCCGCCATTATTTTATTCGGCATTGATGCGCTTTTCCCAACTCCGCCGGTTGTTCCTCAGACGCCGCCGAAAACCGTTTCTGCTCCTCAGAGCGGTACGTCCGCACCGGCGCCCGCGGCAAAAGATACGAACGGCGCGGCTCCGGTGACGCTGAGCGCCGAAAACCTTGTTGCGGCCAATGCGGCTGCCGCGGCTTCCGCCACTGTCCAACCCCGGGAGGACGTCGTTGATTCCTTCCGTCATATGCCGGTGAAAACGCCGTCGCTGGCGGGATCCATCCGCCTGAAGGGTGTCCGGTTCGACAATCTTCTGCTGACCAGATATCGTGAAACGCTGGCCAAGGACAGCCCGAACATCGTCCTGTTTTCGCCGGTTGGGACGGAATATCCCTATTTCGCCGAATTCGGATGGGTGACGAACGAAAGCGGCATTTCCCTGCCGACGGCCGAAACGCTGTGGGAAACGTCGAATGACGAACTGACGGATGCCAAAGAAGTTACGCTGAGCTGGGACAACGGCCAGGGGCTTAAGTTCATCCGTCAGATTTCCGTCGACAAGAATTATATGTTCAAAATTTCTGACCGTGTCGAAAACTATGGCGACCGGCCGGTCACGCTTTTCAACTATGGGCTGGTCGGACGGACGAACGTTCCGCCGACACAGCGCGGCGCCGTCCACGAAGGCATGGTGGGCTATCTTGACGGAGCGCTCAAGGAACTCAACTACGACAAAATCGCCAAGGAAGGCCAGGCAACGTACAAGACGACCGGCGGCTGGGCCGGTATCACCGATAAATACTGGATGGCGATTCTGGCCTTTGACCAGTCGGCACAGAACGTTTTCGTGAAGTTCAGCGAAAACAAAACGCCGGGCGGAAAACATTATCAGGCGGATTACCTGCTTCCCCCGACCGTTGTTGAACCCGGAAAGGCCGTTCAGACGACGGCGCACATGTTTGCCGGGGCAAAAGAGCTGAAAATCATTGACGCTTATGAAAAAACGCTGGGAATTGAACGTTTTGACCTGACGGTTGATTTCGGATGGTATTATTTCCTGACGAAGCCGTTCTTCTTTATCCTGAGCTATTTCTATGGCCTTCTGGGGAACATGGGGCTGGCGATTCTGCTGTTCGCATTCCTTTTGCGCCTGGCGATGTTCCCGATTGCGAACAAATCGTTTGAAAACATGGCCAAAATGAAAGAGCTTCAGCCGCAGATTCAGAAACTGCAGGAACGTTGCGGCGACGACAAGATGCGTTTCAATCAGGAAATGATGGCGCTGTACCGGCGCGAAAAGGTCAATCCCGCGGCGGGATGCCTGCCGATGCTGATTCAGATTCCGGTGTTTTTCTCGCTGTATAAGGTTCTGTACATTTCGCTTGAACTGCGCCAGGCGCCGTTCTATGGCTGGATTCACGACCTGTCCGCGCCGGATCCGACATCGGTCTTTACACTGTTCGGGCTGATCAACTGGCCGATTCCGACGGCCTTGAACATTGGGGTATGGCCGGTTCTGATGGGGCTGACCATGTGGCTGCAGCAGCAGATGAGTCCCAAGCCGACCGATAAGACACAGAACACGATTCTGACGCTGATGCCGTGGATGATGATGTTCCTTCTGGGGCACCTGGCTTCCGGGCTGGTCATCTACTGGACGTGGAGCAACCTGCTTTCCATTGCACAGCAGGCGGCGTTGAAGCTGAAGGACAAACGCAAAGGACGGCGCAAATGAGCACTTCCGAAACGCCGGAGGAAAAGGAGCGCCGGGAACGGCTGGAGGAAGGGCGGCGTCTGTTCGCAAAGGAATGTACGTTCATGCTGAGCGTCGCCGACCTGAACCAGCTTCCGTCCGGCCGTGAACCCGAAGTCGCCTTTACGGGGCGTTCAAATGTTGGCAAGTCAAGCCTGATCAACGCTCTGACGGGGCGGTCAAACCTGGCGCGGACGTCAAATACGCCGGGTCGCACACAGATGCTGAACTTTTTCGATCTGGACGGGCGGCTTCGGCTGGTTGACATGCCGGGATACGGCTTTGCCCAAGCTCCGAAAGATCAGGTCGAAGCCTGGAAAAGACTGGTGAATTCCTACCTGAAAGGGCGGCCGCAGTTGCGTCGTGTGTGTCTTCTGATCGACAGCCGCCATGGCCTGAAAAAATCCGATACGGACGTTATGGAGATGATGGATAAGGCCGCCGTCGTTTATCAGGCTGTTTTGACGAAAACCGACAAACTGCCGGCAGGGGCGCTGGAAAAGGTGAAGACAGAAGTCGAAGACGCCCTTTCCCGTCATACGGCCGCCTATCCCGGGGTTCTTGCGACAAGCGCACAGACCGGGGCGGGTCTGCCCGAACTCCGGGCGTCTCTGGCGGCGCTGGCCGGAGACGAAACTTTCCGATAAAAAAGATGGTATTTAAAACACGTTCTTGATAGATTGAACGCGGCCCCAGAATGAAACAGAGTTGAAAACCGTCCATGTTACGTCTCAGACGCGTGCCGATCGATACGGGAAGAGAAAACGTCGCCTTTATTAACCGAAGGTGCGCGGAATTTCGTTTGGATGAACTGAACGGGACAAACCGGGTCGAAATCCACGGCGGGCTTCAGCCGATTTTCGCCACGGCTTATGCCGTCAGCGACAACGCCGTTGTTGACGTGGATGAAATCGGGCTGTGCGAGCAGGCGTTCCATCTGATCAACCTGCCCGAAGGTTCTGAAATCGCGGTATCACCCGCGTCTGCGCCGTCCAGTATTGATTCCGTACGCCGGAAAATCAACGGCGGCATCCTCAGCGCGAACGAATACCGCGCCATCATCGGCGACGTGGCGGCCTACCGTTATACGCCGACGGAACTTGCGGCTTTTCTGGTGTCGAACGCCAGCTTCATGTCGCCGCAGGAAGTGTTGTCCATGACGGAAGCCCTGATTGAATACCGCAAACCTGTTGACTGGGGGCTGAACCTGGTCGTTGACGAACACTGCATTGGGGGGATTCCGGCGAACCGCACGACGATGATTGTCGCGCCGATCGCCATTGCCTACGGCATGTGCATGCCGGGTTCAATGACGCGCGGCGTCACATCCTGTTCCGGGGCAGCCGATGCCATGGAAGTTCTCTCCCGCGTCGAGCTGAGCGAACCCGAGATGGAGCAGGTCGTTCAGGAAATCGGCGGATGCATGGTTCTGGACGGCGGCCGTTTTGCGCTGTCGGCGACGGAGGATCTTCTGCTGGGGTTGGAAAAGGCGCTGGGCATCAGTACGCCACAGCAGATTGTCGCCTCGATTCTGGCCAACAAGATTGCAATGGGTATCACGCATCTGCTGATTGACATTCCGGTCGGGAAAACGGCGAAAATCCGATCCATGAGCGAAGCGATGAGCCTGCGGAAACTTTTTGAATACGTCGGGGACATGCTTTCCATGACGATTGATGTTGTCGTGACCGATGGGACCGAACCGGTCGGCAACGGCATCGGCCCGGTTCTGGAGGCGCGCGATGTCATGAAAGTCCTGCGTTGCCGCGAGGACGCGCCGCAGGATCTGCGGGAAAAATCGCTGTTTATTGCAGGCCGCGTTCTGGAATTTGATCCGCAGCTTCGCGGAGGGCAGGGGTACTATCAGGCGCGTGAAATTCTGGATTCGGGCCGCGCGCTGGAAGTGATGAGCCAGCTGGTACACGCCCAGGGAAAACTTTCGCCGCCGCCGCTGGGACAGCTGACGCGCGACATCACGGCCGAGGCTTCGGGCGTTGTCGAGGAAATCGACGGTGCTCAGATTAACCGGATCGCCATGACGGCCGGCGCACCTCTGGACAAGGGGGCGGGCGTTGATCTGTTCAAAAAGGTCGGCGATTCGGTTGAACAGGGAGAAGTGCTGTACCGGATTTACGCATCAAAGCCAACCTCTTTTGCCTTTACAAACGGTCTGGCCGAGGGAAACAGCGGGTATAAAATTTCCCTCAAGGGCAATTCCTTTTAACTCTTTCGCCGCTTTTCGATTCGGGATGGCTGTTCTTTTTTTTGACTTTCTTTTGAAGAAAAGCGTTTCTTCAGTTATACTTGCTGTCACGATTTATTCTGATGAAAGGAATTTTCAATGAAAGCAGCTAAATTCTTTCTGAGCGTTGTGGTTTTTGCCGGTCTTGCCGCGTGCAGCACCACGGGCGGCGACGTTGTCGTTTCCCGCAGTGACGATCTGTCTTCGCGTCCTTCCTGGGCGAAGGAAGCCGAATCCTTTAAAATCGAGGACGGCACCGTTTATTCGTTGGGCACAACCACGATTTCGGCGGACAGCCGCATCGAAGCGGGGTATCGCATTGCCGAAAACAATGCCAAAGGGGCAATTGCCAGCGCGATTGAACAGCGTCTGAATTATATTTTCCAGAACGCTGAGGAAGGCACGGAGCTTGACGCCCGCCAGACGCGTTTTATCGGGGCTGAATTTACAAAGCTGACCACATCTTCCATCCGTCCGGGCGGACGTTACTGGGAAAAGGTCGCAACGACCGACGCGAACGGCCAGAAAAAGCTGATTTACCGCGTATATGCCCGGGTCAGTATGCCGGAAGAAGACTTCAAAAAGGCCATTTTCGACGCTATCCGGCGCGCACAGGGCAAAGTTGGCCTGTCACAGGACTTTGCTCAGAAAGTCGACCAGCACTGGAACGAATTCGTCACCGGCGAATAAACGTTTTTATGGTTTTCAGAAAGGCCTCCGCTTTGAATGGCGGAGGCTTTTCCGTTGCCCGCGCGGGTTTCTTCCCGTATAAATAAAGGAATGGTTTTATTTTAGGTGAAGCTATGGAAATTTCATCCCGTCTGGAAGATTATCTGGAAGCGCTGTTCGACCTGGAAGTGTCGGGGAAAAAACAGACGGTTTCCGCTCTGGCCGAAAATTTGGGCCTGACGAAAGGGACCGTTGTTGCCGGCGTCAAGCGCATGGTGGATCTGAAACTGGCGGTTCATGCGGCGTACGGAAATATCCGCCTGACCGAAGAAGGGCGGCGCATCGGGTGGCGTATCTTTACAAAGCACGAACGGCTGAAGGCTTTTTTCCATGATTTTCTGGATGCCGACGAACGCCGGGCGGACGAGATTGCCTGTCTGATTGAACACCATGTCAAAGGAGCAATCGGCGATCGTTTTTTCAATCTGGTTGATTTCCTGTATTCGGCTCGCGAAGCCGGCCGGGAATGGGTTCGCGAGCTGACGGAAGCCCTGCCGGCCGATCGGGATCTGCCCAAACCCCTGACGCTTTTCAGCGCCGAACGGGGCGTCGTCTGCCGCCTGAGCGGTTCGGAAGAAATGCGTCTGCGACTGAATGAAGTCGGAATAACGTGCGGCGCCGCCGTTGAAAATCCGGCCTACAACGTTACTTCGGGAGAATACCGTTTCTTTCTTTCCGGGAAAACCGTTGTCCTGCCGGAAGAAGAGGCCGCAACGGTCTGGGTGCGCGAAAAACGCTGAGGTTTCATAAAAAACGGCCTTTTCCCCTGGTTCGGGAAAAGGCCGTTTCCGTTTGTTTAAAGCCCTGTCAGAATCCGGTCTTTCGGATAAATGACGGCATAGCCGAAATCGATGGTTTTCTTTTCCGAGGGAGCGTAAAGGCTTTCCCACATGACCGTTCCGACCTTGTTATTGGGATCAAGAACGTAATCCGGTGTTGTTCTGTCCTTGATGACCTTCACGGAAATGCCGCTGTCGCGGGCCACCGGAAGCGAATCATAAACAGCGATTTTCAGCGGAGTCTTGTGCAGGTTCTGCACTTCCGCGCGGGAAAGGGCTTCAATTTTAACGTCGCGGTTCAGAACGCCTCCCTCTGTTTTTTCACCGCCCAGAACCGTATATTTGACGCGGATTTTTTCATCCGGCCCGAACGACAGATGAAGCTTTTCATTCGGTCGGAGCAGGTCTATGTACGAACTGCCGATAAAGTCGTCGTCACGGAAAAGCGAAACGTTTCCGGGAAGAAGAGGAAGCTCGCCTTTGAAGATAAGCGTGGCAATCAGGTAGGCCGACGCGTCCAGAGCCGGCATTGTTTCGGCTCGGATTTCCGCCGGGGAAACATATTCACCGACCGTAAAGCGGTATTCCGCGCCGTCGGCCGGAACGTTCGCCGTTCCTCTGATTTCAAACACGCCCGAAAATTCGGTCGCCGTAACGGATGCCGTTTCCATGACGGCGTCCTGCATGACTTCGGCTTCAAAACTGTCGAGCTTCTGAAGTTGCTGCGGGGCGGCAAAGTTCGTCAGCTGCGCCGAGGTGCCCCCCAGAGCTTTTTTCTCGCGCAGGAAATGAACGGGTTTTTCCGCCGGCGCCGCCAGATCCAGCCATTTCGGCGTCAGAACCGGCGGGGTCGTATTCACCGAAGGCACCGCCGTCGACAGGGTCAGCGCGACATTCGTCCAGTCTTCACCCGTTTTCTGTGCAATGTTTCCGTACTGGATGATTTTCACGGTTTCCTGCCCCGAATCCAGCCGCGCTTCGTACAGCGGTTGCCACGACGCGCCGAACATCTGGTATTGCAAAGTCAACCGGGCTGTCCCCGGGCGTTTGGTTTCAACGTTGACGCGGATCTGTTTCCAGCTTTTGCGTCCTGTCGCGATGGATCGTTTCTTCAGCCGGAGAGCGTTCAGTTCCATATCCAGCCCGCGCAGAGCAATCTGCTTTTCGATTTTGTCCTTTCCCATCGTGTTCATGCTGTTTTGAATGACGGTCAGGGCTTTCTGCCATGAATCCGGATTCGGCACGGCTTTTTCCGTGTTGGGGGTCGGAGCGCCGTTCGGATTATAGCTGACTTCGCGGATGAAAGCCTCTCCGGTTTCAAGAGCTTTCAGCTCGGCTTCCAGAAAAAGGCGTTTGTCCTGAAGAGCCGTGATTTTATCATCCAGCTCTTTTTCGCCGGCGACGACGAGCTTGTCGCTGTACATCTGTTTCGTTTCAACCGATCCGATTGAAAACGCGCCGGTTCCTTTTCCCGCGACACGGATTGAATCCGGGAGAATGCCGGCGGGCAGGCCGTCAAACAGCAGAGTGGTTTTGCCGGCGGGAAGCGAAATTTCAGCCGTGCGGGAAACGTTCGCGCGATCCGGAAAGACTGTGACGGCCGTAATTTTTGACGGCGCGTCGATTTCACCGGCCCGAGCCATGCCGGAAAGACAGAACAGGGTCAGCGCAATAACAGGAAGCTTCATTATCATTCTCCTAATCTTCAAAAGAGGGAGCCCATATCCGGCCGCCGTCCGTCCAGAGGCGGTTGGCCGAGCGTTTGATTTTCAGGGGCGATCGGTCTCCCAGCGCGCGGCGGTAGATTTCGCCGTAATTTCCGCGTTCGGCCAGGGTTCTGTACAGCCATTTCGGATCAAGCCCCAGTTCCCGGGCGAACAGATCGTTTTCGCCCAGAAGGTTCAGGATTTCCCGGTCGCGGGTATTTTGGAAATCCTCGATGTTCTGGGATGAAACGCCTTTTTTCTCTGCGGCGATCAGGGCATAAATCAGCCAGCGGAGCATCTTTGCCATTTCGGGATCGTCCTTGCGGATGTAGGGGCCTGTCGGAAATGTGCGGACAATTTCGGGAAGCACGACCAGATCGACGGTGTCCGGCGTTTTTTTGAAATAATCGGAATGCAGGGTTTCCAGCCGATCCAGAAGAAGGTCGCACCGCTTCAGGTAAAGCAGTTCTTTGGCTCGCCCCAGATCCGGGAAGCTCATGATTTTGAGGTCAAGCTGGTATTTTTTATTGTACTCGTCCAACGCCTGGAGCAGGAAGGAAGAGGCTTCAACGCACACTTTCTTTCCGGCATAGTCTTTCATTGACGTTGCTTCGGGATTGTAGTGGGCGATGAACGCCAGGGCGGTATAATAGTAAATGGCGGGAAAAGCAGCGTTTGAAACGAAATCGTTTTTTATGGTCCAGGGCGTTGCAGCCATCAGGAGGTCAATTTCGTTGTTCGCCAGCATCCGGAATCCTTCGTCACGGTTGGCGGGGATCGGCTGAATCGCTTCAGGGCGTCCCAGAATGGCTGTCGCCGCCGCGCGGCAAACCTCAATATCGATTCCCTGCCATTCGTTTTCCCTGTTCCGATAGGCATAGGCATCGGCCGTTGTCCGGACGCCGCAGCGGACAACGCCGGTTTGCTTGATGCGGTTCAGGACAGCGCCCGCTTCGGCAGAGGGCAGGAAGGTTGTAAAGCTGAGCAGGAAAGCAAAAAGAGACAGAAAGCGCGTCATGTTTTTCCCGTTTATAATCATGAAAATAAAAAAGACCTGCTTAATATACCTGAAGAATGAAAAAGAGTGTATCCCGATTGTCATTTTCTGTTATTTTTAAAAGAACAGAGTTTTTTCGGGAAAAGAGGGGTGAAATGCGTCGGAAATTTTTTTGGCTGATTTTTTTCTGTGCGGCCGCCTTTTTCACGCCGGCTCGGGCTCAGAAAATAACGCCGGAAGCGTGGATCGAAGACCGCGGAAGAGAACTCCTGAAGGCTTTGGCCGACCCGAGTATGAAGCGGCGGCAGGGGCTTGTGTTGCGGCTGGCCGAAAACTCCTTTAATGCGAAAGAACTGTCCCGGTTGGCGATGGGGCGTTACTGGGTTGAGTTTTCGCCCGAACAGAAAGCCCGTTTCCAATCCCTGTTTATGCGCTATTTCGTTGTGACCTATACGGCGGCGCCTCTGCCGGTGCAGGGCGTGACCTTCCGTGTGCAGGGCACGGCTCCTTCGGGAAAGGATATTCTGGTCAAAACGTCCGTCAATCTGGCGTCGGCTCGGGAATTTCAGGAAAGCCTTCAAAGCGCCAACGAAATCATCTCGATGTCGGGCGTTTCGCTTCAGGCGACGACGCTGACTCTGATTTTCGCCCTCAGAGGCGTATCCGACGGGTATTATGTTCGCGACGTTCAGGTGGAAGGCCAGAGCATGCTTTTATTCCTGCGCCGGAAGCTGGAGGACGAGTTCAAAAAATCCAGTTATGACATTGACGTCCTTCTGGAAGGCATGGATGAAAAAATCCGGACGGCGGTTCTGAACGCAAACGTGTTGGAACGGTCGGAGGCGCCTTAACCGGCCTGAAGCTGCGGGCTTCTGAGAAAAATGTCCCGTTCCGCCTGATTCCCGGCGGGACGGGACAGCGTTTTCAGGCGGCGTACCGGATGCGTTCCAGCAGGCCTTCGGAAATCTGCAGGTTGACGTTAATCAGCGTATCAATGGTCGGATTGGACGTATCGGCGCCGATTTCAAAGGTTTTCTGCACCGTGAAATCCGCCAGCCGCGTCAGGTTTTCACGGGTTTCCTTCGCCATCGGATGATTTTTGGCGTTGATCAGCGTGCGGATGCCCGTCCACAGTTCCAAATTATTTTCCAACGCCTGAACCAGCCCGGAAGCGTCAGATGTTTCTTTGGCTTCGGACAGACGGAGCGCCGCGTTCAAAAGTGCGAGCGCATCGGATTCGGCCGCGGACAGCGGGCGGCTTTCAAGGAAACCGGCGGCAATCTGCAGGTTGATGTTGATCAGTGTGCTCAACGTTTCATCATTGCGTTCACGTCCCAGTTCAAGCGTCTTTTTAATCGTAAAATCCGCCAGTTTCAGAATGCTCTGCTCTGTTTCGGAAGTCAGGGGCATGTCTTTGCGTTCGGTCAGAGTTTTAAGCGCAATCCAGACGTTCAGGTTTTCGTCAAGAGCCGCGATCAGAGCCGCGTTATCACAGCGCGCTGCCGCTTCGGTCATGTCCTGCGCACACTGGAGCAGAGCCTGAGCGTTTTCCTTCAGGGCCGGCAGGCGCAGGTTTTCCATCAGACCCTGGGCAATCTGCATGTTCAGGTTTTCCAGCGTGTCCAGCGTCTTGTCCGAAGCGTCGCATCCTTCAGCGATCGTTTTGGCGACGACGAACTGAGCCAGTTTCAGAAGGTTGTCCCGGGTTTCGCGGGGCATCGGATGCCCTTCGCGGGACACGACGGTTTGAATCGCGGTCCACAGCTGTAAATTCTCGTCCAGAGCAATTGTCAGCTCGGTTTTGTCCCCGGCACTGCGCGTGCGGGAAATGTTCGTCGCGGCGCTGATCAGGGCGAGGGCGTCTTCTTCGGCCGTTGAAAGAGCCGGAAACAGTTCGTTTGTCATGAAATCCTCCATGTCGTTGTCTTTTGGGGAAAGAAAAAGCGGGCACTCCGGGAGCCGGGTAAAACGGGAGGAGATATGGCTCCCGGAGTGCCCAAAGGCTTAGAACGGGCTGACGATATCCAGAACCTGTCGTCCGTAACGGGGCTGCTGAACGTCGCTCATGGTCCCCTTGCCGCCGTACGCAACGCGCAGTTCGGCAATCTTATCGGACTTGATGGTGTTCAGCGTCGAGATGTCTTCGCGGCGGATGATGCCCGTCATGTGAAGCTGGCGCATTTCATAGTTGACGCGGACTTCCTGTTTTCCGGAAATGACCAGATTCCCGTTCGGAAGCACCTGTGTCACAATGGCCGCCATGGTCACGTCGATTTTTTCATTGCGGTCAATTGAGGCATCTCCGGAGATGTCGCGGCTGCTGGTAATGTTGAACAGGTTGGACGGATCAACGCCTGCCGGAAAAATTTTCCCGGCATATTTTTCCAGGCCGGCCAGAGCACCGATGCTGAGGCTGTCCTTATCGTCACCGCGTTTTTGTTCGGATTTGTTTTCAAGCAGGGCATTGTCGGACACAACAACCCGGACGGTCAGGATATCCCCGACCTGCGAGGCGCGCTGATCCTTGAAGAATCCTTTGGAACCCGGCCTCCACAGCGAATTTGCGTTCACATAGGGCGTTTGCGGTTCGGGCATGGGCATGTCAATGGGCTTGTAATCCTTCTGTTTGACCGGGTTTTCAATGCGGGTGAATTCCGGTTCCTGTCCCACGCGGGACAGGCGGCCGAAGATACCGCATCCGGACAGCGCCGAAACAGCGGCGGCCAGAACCATCATGCGTATCAGTCTGTTTGTTTCTCGTTTCATTTTTTCCTCCCGTAAAAAATGTTTCCGGTTTTTATCGGAGCGGAGCCTCGATAACGACCGTGTCAGGCCCGGTAACCGTCCCCTGCACGACGTTTTTACTTTGCGTATTCATGACGCGGACGGTATCTCCCAGGCCGCCGTTCTCCAGAGCTTTGCCCTGCGTGCTGAGCAGGATGCCCTTTTTCGTAAAGGAAAGCGTCACGATTTTGCCTTTGGGAACCATGACCTTTGTCCGGACGTCGTCGTCGCTCAGAACCTGTCCGGCGCGAACGCCGCGTTTGACTTCCTTGCCGATCAGGTCTTCCAAGCGGGCCGGGACGTCGTTGCGCAGGATGTCTTCGCGCACCAGTTTTATGGCAACGTCGCTCTCGGTGATGATCTGTCCGGCGCTCAGGCTTCTCTGAGCCAGCGGCACATTGACGAAGGGAATGGCCTTGCCGTTCAGTTCGACTTTTTCGACGGTTTTTCCGTTTGAAACAATGCGGGCAATTCCCGAAACAGCGTAGGTCGCCGGCGTGTAGGTTGTTTTCTCTACAGTGATTTCATACGCGGCGTCCACCGGAAGAACGATGGAAAAACGGTTCTTGTCCAGCATGATCCGAGCCGTTTTCGGCATTCCCTGAACCAGCAGTTCCTTCCGGAAGGCTTCCAGAATCTCGTCTTTGCCGACTTCTTTGGCGGCGCGGGTGACGGTGATGCGGACGTTTTCGTTTTCGGGCGTCCATTTGATGCCGTACCGTTTTGCCGCCTTAGCCAGCCAGTCCGCCGTCAGGACGACATCCTTGCCCAGAGCCGGAGCCCTGGAAACCGGCGTGCTGTCCAGATTGTCGTCCAGTCCGCCGAACAGGTCGCCCAGGCGGATATATTCGTCATCAACGACGCTTTTTTCACGCAGGGCGACGGGCAGTTCCTGAAGCGCTGATTCCCGGACGTCGGCCGCCGCAGGTTCGTCCCACAGGTCATCCCCTGCCGCCGCCGGGGCCGCAAGAAGGGCAAAGACCGAAAAGAGGAACAGAAAACGCTTCATGTCAAAACTCCGTTATGATTTCAGCTGGTTAATGGTGGACATCATCTGGTCGGACGTCGTGATGACCTTGGAATTCATTTCATAGGCACGCTGAGCGCTGACCAGTTCGGTGATTTCGGACACGACGTTGACGTTCGAGTTTTCAAGGAAGCCCTGCAAAACCGAACCGAAGCCAAGAGCCGCAGGGACGTCGGTCGTCGGCTGTCCCGACGCGACCGTTTCCATAAACAGGTTGTCACCGATGGCTTCCAGACCCGCTTCGTTGGAGAAGTTCGCCAGTTCAAGCTGTCCGACGTTGACCTGATCCGTCTGACCGTCAAGCTTGACCCAGACTTCGCCGGAAGCATTGACGGTGATACCGACGGCGTTTTCGGGAATCGTGATGCCCGGCTGAACCGTATAGCCGTCATGAGTCACAAGGTCGCCGTCCGGGCTGAGCTGGAACGAACCGTCACGGGTGTAGGCGGTACCCCGGTCGCCCGGCAGGTCGATCTGGAAATAACCGTTGCCCTGAATCGCCAGATCCAGCGTGTTATCCGTGTTCAGAACCGATCCATGTTCGGCAATCCGATAGACGGAAGCCGTTTTGACGCCGAGACCCAGCTGGACGCCGGCCGGGACAATCGTGCCGGAATCGGACGAATTCGCTCCGACGCGGCGCATGTTTTGGTAAAGAAGGTCGTGAAATTCGGCTCGGCGGCGCGAGTAGGCCGTCGTGTTCATGTTTGCGATGTTGTTTGAAATGATTTCGACGTTTGTCTGCTGAGCCAGCATGCCGGTGGCGCCGATATGAAGAGATCTCATGTCCTGTACTCCTTCTTCGCGTTATTGTCCGCCCGCCCGGGCAAAGGCCTGAATGGCGTTCTGGCGGCGCGTATGTTCGGTATCAATCATTTTCTGGACGTTTTCATACGCCCTTTGAAGTTTAATCATCTGTGTCATTTCCATGACGGCGTTGACATTGGATTTTTCAAGCATTCCCTGTTCAAGTTCCGGACGGACGGCGGTCATCGGATTGCCTTCCAGCGTTTCAAACAGGCCGCTGTGGGTGGCACGCAGTTTCTGCGGATCCTGAAATTCGACGACCTGAAACGTTGCAACGTTGCCGTTTTCCGTGGAAAGGGAACCGTCGCGGGCGACGTTGATCTGCGTTTCCTGCGGCGCGATGACGATCGGCCGGTTGCTGTCGTCCATGACGGGGTAACCGTCGGCGGTGACAACCATGCCGTCCGGGTTGAGTTTGAACTGTCCGTCGCGGGTGTAGCGGATGCCGTCCGGCGTTTCGACAACGAAATAACCGTCGCCGTGGATGGCCAGATCAAGCGGGTTCCCTGTCGAGGAAAGAGCGCCCGGCGTAAAATCGCGGACGATGCCGAAATCGTGGACAAAGGAAAGGCGGTCGTCCAGAAGCTTCTCGTCCGTCTTGCTTTTTGACAGATATTCCGTGAAATGGGGCTGGAGGCTTTTATAGCCGACCGTATTCATGTTGGCCAGGTTGTTTGCCACCATGTCCAGCTGGTTCCATAGGCCGGTCTGACGCGCCAGGGCAATGTATAATGTGTTTTCCATGTCTTTCCGTCTCCTGCGTCCGTACGCAAAAAATGTGTCGAAATTGAATATGCAAAAGGCGTGCCAAAATTAAAAATATCGAACTTCTCTTGAAATGACGGACGGATAAAAATATGTTTTCCTATAACCTGTTATTAACTAAAACACGGTATAAGGAAAGAATACGGTAAGTTTTCAAAGGAATACGGAATGGCGGACACTTTGCAGAACGATGCGTCAAACGAAACGGAAACCGTTGACGTGGGCGTCGGAAACGGGCACAAGCGGAAGATAGTCATGTTTCTTCTGCCGATTCTTTTGGTGATCGGCGCGGTTGTCGGGGTTTACTTCTCCGGGGTTGCGGATTCCTTTTTTTCCGTTTCGGAAAAGTCGGACGCCGCTGATTCACCGGAGGCGGCCGACGTTCCCAAAGCGGAAAGGACGGGCGTGGCGTTTTACGACGTGCCGGAAATTCTGGTCAATCTGTCGTCGCGTTCCGGACAGAAGCCTGTTTATTTCAAGATAAAGGTGTCTCTTGAACTGACGTCTCCGGATGACGCGCCGAAAGTCGAACGGCTTCTGCCCCGCGTCATTGACAGCATGCAGTTCTATCTGCGTGAAATGCGTATGGAAGAACTGCAGGGATCAATGGGAACCTACCGTTTGAAAGAAGAACTGATTGAACGTATGAACAAGATTCTGGCGCCGGTGAAAATCAAGGATGTTTTGTTCAGGGATATTTTGATTCAGTAAGTGGAAGACGTGCAGGAAAAGCGGATGGCCGATAATCAGGAAAACGACGAAAAACAGGAAACGCCGGAAAACATCGGGGATGAAACCGAAACGGCGGCCGCAGAGAGAGACGATGCCTGGGAAGCGGCTGCGGCTCGGGAAGACGAGGATCCGTTCGGAAGCGACTCGTCCTCTTCCCGTATGCTGAATCAGGATGAAATCGACAGCCTGCTGGGATTCAGTGAAGAGGCGGCCTCTGACGCGGAACAGACGGGTATTCAGGCTCTGCTGAATTCATCGACGGTTTCCTACGAACGCCTGCCGATGCTGGAAATCGTTTTCGACCGTCTGGTTCGTATGATGTCGACTTCGTTGCGTAACTTTACGCAGGACAACGTTGAAGTCACGCTGGACAGCATTGTTTCACTGCGTTTCGGCGACTACCTGAATTCGATTCCTCTTCCGGCGATGATGACGGTTTTCAAGGCCGAAGAGTGGGATAACTATGGTCTTCTGACGGTGGATTCGTCGCTGATTTACTCGACGGTGGACGTCCTTCTGGGCGGACGGCGCGGAACTGCCGCCATGCGGATTGAAGGACGACCCTATACGACAATTGAACGCAACCTGGTCGAGCGGATGATTCACGTCATTCTTTCCGACCTGTCGGCGGCGTTCGACCCGCTGAGCCCGGTGACGTTCCGCTTTGACCGTCTGGAAACAAACCCGCGTTTTGCGACGATTTCACGGCCCTCAAACGCCGCTGTCGTCGCCAAGCTCCGGATCGATATGGAAGATCGCGGCGGGCGGCTGGAACTGCTTCTGCCGTATGCGACCCTTGAACCGGTGCGCGAGTTGTTGCTCCAGATGTTCATGGGTGAAAAATTCGGCCGCGACAGCATCTGGGAGACTCACCTGGCCGAAGAGCTCTGGCTGACCGAGGTGGATATGAACGCAGTGCTGGATCGCCAGATGATGCCCCTGAAGTCCATTCTGGACTGGAAGGTCGGTTCACGGCTTCTGCTGAATGCGACACCGGATTCCGAAGTCGAGCTTCTGTGCGGTGACGTTCCCATGTTTTACGGCCGTATGGGACGCAAGGGGTCGCACATTGCCATCCAGATTGAAGACAAAATTAAACGGCAGAAGGATTAAGCGCATGTCGGTTGAACTGCTCCTGAACGTCATTATCATTTGCCTTTTGGTGCCGACGATTATTTTCGCCGTCATCCTGAACAAGCGTCTTGAGGTCTTGCGCAACAGCCGGAACGACTTGGGTCGGCTGATTGAGGCGTTCAACGAGGCGACCACGCGCGCCGAGGCCGGGATTCCCCGCCTGAAACAGGCCGCAGACAGCGCCGGAGCGCATCTGAAGGAACAGATCCAGAAAGCCCAGGCTCTGCGTGATGACATGGCGTTCATGGTTGAACGCGCCGAAGCTTCGACGGCCCGCCTGGAAGGGGCTTTGCGTCCGTCGCCGCGTTCCGTCCCCGAAAAGGCGCCGTCCGAAGCCGCGCCCGTTGCCCGATCCGAGCCGCGCGGACGGAAACGTCCCCTGGTCGAAAGCCCGGATGAAATCATGTCTTCGGCGGTATCTGTTGCCGAAGACATCCTGCGCGACAGTTCCGCGCGTTCCGCAAAGAACCCGAAAAAGGGGTTCGGCGGTTTTAACCCGCCCGAGGCGGACGATGAACGTTCGGAAGCCGAACGCGAATTGTTGAAAGCATTGCAGTCGATGCGGTAGGAGAACGTCGGATGATCGAAGAAAAAGCTTCCGTTTCCCCAAAAGGGAAAAGTGCCGCGAAAAAAGTGAAGCGGGCGCGTTTCCGCCTTCTGCCGCTGGTCATTTTCTTTTCCGTGCTGATGTTCAGCGTCCGGGTCGGCGTCCTGTGGCGCAGCCTGTTCCTGACTGAAGCACAGCAGGAGCTTGCCGTTTCCGGCGTCGCCGTGGGCAAGGTGCAGGCTCAGAGCCAACAGGAGGATTTGTCAAAGGTCGCACGTGAGGCGCAGAACGGAACCGCGCCTCAGACCCCGATGGGGGCCGGTATGAAAACGCCGGATTCCTCGTTCAGTCAGTCGGAACTGGAAGTGCTTCAGAAACTGGCTCAGCGCCGGGAAGAGCTGGACGTCCGTGAGCGTAAAATCGAACAGCAGGCCGCCGTGTTGAAGGCGGCTGAGGCGCAGATTGACGCCAAGGTCGCCAAACTCAGAGAGCTGGAAGAGGCAATCAAGAAGCTGGTCGGCGTTTACGATGAAAAAGAACGTGAACGTCTGACGAACCTGGTGAAGATTTATTCGACGATGAAGCCGAAGGACGCCGCACGCCTGTTCAACGACATGGAAATGGATCTGCTGACCCGAATCTTTGAAGGGATGAAGGAGGCAAAATCCGCTCCGATTCTGGCGGCCATGGAACCCGCGAAGGCGACGGCTCTGACATCCGAACTGGCCAACAGGAAAGCGCTTCCCGGGTTTGAAGACCTGGGCGGCCCCGCGCCGAAAAAATAAAGCCCCCCTCATTTGAGGCTTTCATAAAAAATAAAGATAAACTAAACTGCATTATCACTTCATGAAATGAGGAAAATAATGTCTGTAAACAAAGAAATGAAGGTGCTGATCGTTGACGATTACCAGACAATGCGCCGGGTGATCTGCAACCTGTTCAACCAGATCGGATTTGAAGGCACCCTCGAGGCCGGAACGACCCATGAAGCCCTGGATCTTTTGAAAAAGGAAGGATCCTGCGGGCTGATCGTTTTCGACTGGCACACCGGCCCGATGAAGGGCGAGGATTTTCTGGCGGCGGTCCGCGCGGATGAAGCGCTGAAAGATATTCCCTTCGTCGTCGTCAGTTCGGAAAGCAGCGACGCCCAGTTCGCCGCGATGAAGGAGGTCGGCGTTTCCGACTTTATTGCAAAACCGTTTACAAAGGCGACGCTGAAAAAACGCATGATGAACCTGTTCGGTTCCTTTTAGATCCGGACAGAACGGACGCCGGAAAGGTTGGGCGAATGAAAAGACGCGGAATGTTTTGGGCGGTTCTTCTGGCCGCGGGACTGTTCGTCCTGCGGGCGGCGGCGGCCGAACTGACTCTTTCGCCCGAGGTTTATGACGGTTTTTCCCGCGTTGAATTCCGATGGGAATTTCCGACCGAATACAAAATCCGCCAAAAAGACGATCGTCTGGAAATTTCCTTTTCCCGTCCCGTGGATCAGGACGTGTCTTCAATTCCCCGCAGACTGCGGGATTCCGTTCGTTCCGCAGAACTGTCCCGGGATCGGCGCACGCTTGTCATGCGGCTGTCGCGGCCGTTCGTCGTGCGGGATTTCAGCACGGAGAACGATGTCGTCCTGGATCTGCTGGGGGCGAATGATCCGAAAAACGCCCCGCCGGGGGGGGCGGCGCCCGCTCCCGCATCTCCTGCCGTACGTTCCCGGCCTGCATCTCCTCTCCGCCTTTTTGCTGTTCAGCGCCGCGGATTGGATCAAATCGTCTTTTCATGGGATAAGCCGGTTCCTTTCACGGAAACAAACGGAAAGGGGACATACGAACTTTCCTTTGATTCCCCCGTTTCGCCCCGTGTCGTCGATATGACTCAGGTCGTTGCCGTTTTGCCGGCACGCCTTCAGAACTGGCATCTGTCCTCTTCGGGGGGAAAGCTCCTGTTGTCGGGATCGGTGCCGGAAGGGTATCGGGTCTGGGCGGAAAAAAAGGGGCGGCAGGTGTATCTGGTCTGCCCCGCCATCGAGGACACACCGGATGGCGGGCTGAACGCCGTCAAGAGCTACTACGAGGACATTGCCAAAGCCCTGCTGCCGGAGCGCCGGGTAGGCCTGATGCACGGCAAGCTCAAACCCAAGGAGAAAGCTGCCGTGATGGAGGACTTCAAAGCCGGACGGCTGGACGCACTGGTGTCCACCACCGTCATTGAGGT
Source organism: uncultured Rhodospirillaceae bacterium (assembly GCA_900553035.1). GTDB lineage: Bacteria > Pseudomonadota > Alphaproteobacteria > CAAGCB01 > CAG-977 > CAG-977. The sequence continues at coordinate 31,481 of USCC01000010.1, forward strand.
GGGTGTGGATGTGCCCAATGCCAGCGTAATGGTGATTGAAAACGCAGAGCGCTACGGTCTGAGCGCCCTGCATCAGCTGCGCGGCCGCGTGGGACGCGGTGCAGCGGAGAGCTGGTGCTTTCTTGTCAGCGACAACCAAAGCGAAAACGTACAAAAGCGGCTGAAATTTTTGTGCAGCACCACGGACGGCTTTGCGGTGGCGCAGTACGACCTGGAGACCCGCGGCCCCGGCGACTTTTTCGGCAGCCGCCAGCACGGCCTGCCCACCCTGCAGATCGCCGACCTGATGAACGACACCCGCACCCTGCACGCTGCGCAGGCGGAAGCCGTTGCCATGCTGGCCGACGACCCGCTGCTGGAAGCGCCGGAGCACGCACTGCTGGAACAGCAGGTGCAGCAGATGTTCGAGAAAGCCGGAGCCATGAACTGATCCGGAGGTTTTTTGCGCACAAGCAACAGCAAATGCAAAAACCGCTGCACGGCTGGTGCAGCGGCCCCTGTTATCGAACGGAACGCTTTGCGTGCCGTTCGCCCATGCTTATCACATCGCAGAACACGCAGCGGCTTTTGGTGGAAAGCTGGGTATCCTTATGGTAGCAGCCAAAAAACCACTTGTCGTAGGTCAGCTTCAACAAAATTTTATCCAGAAAGCTGTGCAGCTGGTTGGTCTCGCCGCTGGCAAGGGCGGTAAAATCCAAAAATCTGCTTGGCGCATCGTGGGTCAGCACATAATCCACTTTGTAATCGCACGCTGCAAGGTTCTCCTCACAAAAGGCGTATTCCTCCTCCGAAGGCATTTCTTCCCTCCACCAGTTCACGCCGGGTTCCCGATCCTCCACATCCTGGCTTTCCGCACCGCCAAAGCACAGGTATTTTTTGTTCTCCAATTCCAGCACGCTGCCGCGGCACACATGGTACACATTGCCGCCCAGTGCCTGCACCTTGCCGCCAAAGCGTTCCTCGGTGGGATACTGCTTTAAAAGGTCGTAGTTTTCGTGGCTGCCGTCCAGAAACAGCAGGGTATACGGGCGCTTGCGCAGCCAATCCAGCTTTTTCTGTTCCTCCTTGCTGCCGTCCCACACAAAGCCAAAGTCGCCCAGTACCACCACGGTATCCCGTTTGCCCAGCCAGCGCAGCTTGCCGTGCTTGAAGCGGTCGATGTCGCCGTGGGTGTCCCCTGTCAGATATACCATTCCTGTCCTCCCTGACCGGATGTGAAATCGGCACAATAAGCCTTGTCACACCCCGCCAAACCTGTTATTATAAAGAATACAGCCTTCCGCTGTGATCTCGTTCTTACCCGGCGCACGGCGCTTGTGCCGTACTGCCTGTTGTTTTATATTATCGCTTTTTAAAGGAATTGTCCACATGAAACGTATTTTTGCGCTGGTTTTGTCGTTCGCTGTCCTGTTCAGCTGCCTTGTGCTGCCCGCCGGGGCTATGTTCGACCCCACCCCGGTCTATCAGGTGCAGGCACAGAGTGCCTATATCGTCAACACCGATACCAATATCATCGTCTATGATAAGGACAGCACAAAGCAGGTATCCGCCGGTGGTCTGACAAAGTACATGACCATTGCCCTGCTGCTGACCAACTATGCCGACCATCTGGACGACACCTTCCAGATGCCCTTTGCCATCTCGGATTACGTTTATAACACCAACAACGCCGATATGCGCTCCAACGAGACCTTTACCTACCGCGAAGCCATGTACGCCATGCTGACCCGCAACGCCAACGAAGCCGCCATGGGCCTTGCCTATGCCCTTTCCGGCGGCGACCTCGCGGGCTGGGTGAGCCAGATGAACACCCTGTCCCAGCGCATCGGCACCACCGGCAGCACCTGGACGGATGCCTGCGGCATCGACAGCGGCAACGTGACCTGTGCCGTGGATATGTACCTGATCCTGCGTTATCTGATGAGTTTTGATGCCTTTGTGGAGGTTTCCGGTGCGCCCAGCTTTACCATGCCCGCCAAAGAAAAACACCGTTCTTCGTCTGTTCTGGTCAGCCAGAACGCCGCGCTGAGCAAATCCAGCGGCGGCAAATACTACCGCAGCGCCATGCAGGGCGGCATGTGCGATGTGACCGCATTCAAAAGCGACAGTGGCAATCAGAGCTATGTTTCATGGGCCAATAAGGATGGTGCCACCTATATTTTCTGCGTGATGCAAAGCCCGGACACCTGCGACGATTTCGGCTACGCCAACCGTCGCCCGGCCCTGTGCGAGACCGTGAAGCTGATGGACTGGGTGTTCGACAGCTTTTCCATTCAGGCCGCACTGGACACCGACCTTACGCTGGCCGAGATCCCGGTGAAGTATTCCTCCGATACCAGCTCCCTGCAGCTGTATCCCGCCGACAGCATGATGACCCTGCTGCCTTCCACCGGCGACGGCAGCGTGACCCAGAAATATTTCCACCTGCCGGATTCCGTGTGTGCCCCTGTCCAGCAGGGCGATGTGGTGGGTACCGTGGAGCTAAAGCTTGCCGGTGAGACCATTGGCGTGGTGGACCTGATCGCCGGGCAGGATGTCAGCCTGAACCCGCTGCTGTTCACTGTGGCGCGTTTTCAGGAATTCTTAGGCAGTCTGTACCTCAAAGTTGTAATAACATTGAGTATTATTTCCATCATCATCTACTTTGCGTGGGTCCTTTTGAACAACTGGAACCGCCGCAAGCCCACCAGAAAGATCCGCCGCCGCTGAGCTTTGCACCGTTCAGCCGCATTTTGTGGAAAAGTGATGCAAAAAGCCCCGTCAGCCTTTTCAGGATGACGGGGCTTTTGGTTGCGCCAGCAGGAGTCGAACCTACGATGGGGGAGTCAAAGTCCCCTGCCTTAC
>USCC01000011.1 GCA_900553035.1 uncultured Rhodospirillaceae bacterium
GGCGGCCCGGTTCTTGTCATGGGGGACAGCCTGGGCAAAAACGGTACCGACCGTGATATGGTCGAAGCCGTCCGCGGCTTTTTTGAAAAAAAGAACGCCGCCGACCGGGTGTTTGTCGTCCACGTCATGAACGGCGAAAACAACCGGCTGACCGATAAATCTGACCCCTGCCACCCGGATATCAGCGTCAAGGATCCCGATGAGCTGGGACAGATGATGAAAATCATCGCGGGCCAGTCCCGCAATAAAAACAGAGACGCCGCCGTCCGGAATGTTCTGCTGAACAGGAAACAGCGTTCGCTTTAAGGACGGACGGAGTCTGTCTGAAACGCCGGAAATCGACCCGCTTCTCCTTCTGTTTTCTGAAAATTTTTCCCGGATCCGCAGGTGCACCCTGGCCGCCGGAAGCGGCAGGATGTTTGTTTTTATCTTCTGTCGGGGCATTTCCGAAAAAAAACATAAAAACGAACAAAAGAAAAATAAGTTGAATTTAATCCTTTTTTATCTTTCGCCGGGTTCAATAATATAAAACCTATGAATATATGCGGGAGTCTATTCCGCGTTTTGCATCAACTTTTTCAATTTTCGGAGTTTTATTATGCGTGAAACCATTCAGGTCGACCAGAAGGTTCCCTTCCTCAAAGGCCTGCCCCTTTCCCTACAGCATCTGTTCGCCATGTTCGGAGCGACCGTCCTTGTCCCCATGCTTTTCAAGGTCGATCCGGCGACCGTCCTTCTGTTCAACGGCATCGGGACTCTTCTGTACATTTTTATCTGCAAGGGCCGTATCCCGGCCTATCTGGGTTCCAGTTTTGCCTTTATCTCGCCTGTTTTTCTGGTGATGTCGAAATATTCCTATATGGACGCTCTGTCGGGCTTCATCGCCGTCGGATTGCTGTTCTGCGTTATCGGGCTTCTGGTGTCCCGGCTGGGTCACGGTTGGATCAATGTTATCTTTCCGCCGGCCGCCATGGGCGCCATCGTCGCGGTCATCGGGCTAGAGCTGGCGCCGACGGCCGCTGAAATGGCCGGTCTGACTTCTCCGGTTATTGATCCGGTGACGGTTTCCATTTCCATGGTGACGCTTGGCGTCACTGTGCTGGGATACGTTTTTTTCAAAGGCTTTCTGGCCATCATCCCCATCCTGATCGGCGTTATTTCCGGCTATGTCTTTGCCGCCGTCATGGGCCGGGTGGATTTTTCCCTCATCGCCGCCGCACCGTGCTTCCGGTTGCCGACTTTTTATACACCCGTTTTCAACATGGAAGCCATCATCATCGTCCTGCCCATTGCGTTCGTCATTATTGCCGAACACGTCGGCCATCTGATCGTTACAGGTTCCATCATCGAGCGTGATCTGTTGAAAGATCCGGGACTGGGACGTTCACTGTTCGGGAATGGTTTTTCGACGATCCTGTCGGGTTTTTTCGGTTCGACGCCGAACACGACCTACGGCGAAAACATCGGGGTACTGGCCATCTCCCGTGTTTTCAGTGTCTATGTCATCGGCGGCGCGGCGGTTCTGGCCATCATCCTGTCTTTTTTCGGCAAAATCGCGGCGCTGATTCAAAGCATCCCGACGCCGGTTATGGGCGGGGTGTCACTTCTGCTGTTCGGCGTGATTGCGGCGTCCGGCATACGGATGCTTGTCGAAGCGAAAATCGATTACAACAAACCTGTGAATCTGGTTCTGACATCCGTTGTTTTCATCATCGGCGTCAGCGGAGCTTCGCTTCAAATCTGTTCCGCCAATTTCAAGGGCATGGCGCTGGCCGCCCTGTTCGCCGTCGGACTGAGCCTTCTGTTCAAGATATTCCGCAAAATCTGATGCAAAAAAAAGCCCCCGCCGGGGGCTTTTTTTTTCTGCCGCGCCGACGAACTTTCAGACGGTTTGCCAGAACAGGCGGTTCCCTTCAAAAAATGTCCGGAGCCGCCCATCGTCATGCAGAAAGGAAAGATAAGAACGAACCGTGCTGCCGACCAGAACATACGAATTGAAATCCATGGACAGGCCGTAAGCGTCAAAAACAGATTTGAGCACATCTTCGGAAGAACACGGCGAACGGCAGATTTCCTGTATTTTTTCCGCTGTTTCATTGACCTTGCGCCGGTTGGCCCCGACCAAGGGACGGATATCCTCCACGGCCTCGGCGTGAGCCGGAACGAACAGGCGCGCTTCAAGACCTTCAAACATATCCAGTGTTTCCAGAAAAGCTCGGACGTCATAAATGAACGGTGTCCCGTATTTCCGCAGCACATTTTCGCTGAACAGGGCATCTGCCGCAAAACAGATGCCGTCCGGTGTTTTCAGGCCGATCATGTCGAAAAAATGCCCCTTCAGCGGCAGGATTTCCGTCCCCGGCGGCAGAGGCGCACCGGAAATGTCTTCGGGAACGCTTTCCGAGGCCGTCAGGAATTTGTTCCTCAGTTCGCGGCAGGGAAAGCCGCCGAACAGAAATGAAGGTTCCAGCACGGGAAAGCGAATGAAAGCATTTTCCATTCCCGAACCAAAAATCCGGCATCCGGTTCGTTTCTGCAGAAAGGCGTTCCCGCCGATGTGGTCGGCGTTGGAGTGTGTGTTGACAATAAAAGACAGCCGCCATCCGTTGCTTTCCAGGATTTTCAGAATCTTCTTCCCCGCGTCTTTGTCGCCGCCGGAATCGATCAGGACAATATCCCCTGCACCCGAAAGAACAATGCCGGACTTCACCGGCGCGTCCAGATAAAAGGACATTTCCCCGCATCGGACAAGTTCATACACGGCTATATCTCCATCTCGGCAACTTTGGGAACGACGGAACGTCTTGAATAAACCGTCATGACCAGACCCGAAGTCACCATGGCAATGCCCAGCCCCATTTTCGGCGTAATCACGTCTCCGAACAAAACGATGCCGCCCAGAATACCGAAAACAATCTGGAGAATCGAAAACGGCGAAATCCGGCTGACGCCATATGACGCAATCAGTTTCTGCCAGATGATCATGCTTAAAGACAGAACGCCCACCTGATACACCATATTCACGGCCAGACGGCCCCATTTAATCTCCGTCACAGCACCGTAAACGGCATAATCGGAAATCAGCGCAACGGGAATCAGGAACGGCAGAGCGAATAACGACATATACGCGATGAACGACGCCGCCGTAATGGAGGGCAGTTTTTTATACAGCAGCTGCGTTGACGCCCACGACAACCGGGACAGAAGGATCAGTGCGCACCCGAAAAGGCTGACATCCGGAAGACCGACAATGACGATAACGCCGGCCAGCGAAACAGCGATACCGGTCGTTTCCTTTTTTGAAATGCGTTCACGCCCGAAAAGACAGGCCAGCATGATCGCCAGCGGCGCACCGGTTTGCAGCAGAAGTGTACTGGCCGTCGGGGACAGGTATTTAAACGCCGTATAAATCGCTCCGTTCGTCACAACCCCTTCCAGGAAAGCAATTTTCACAAGAGGCTCTATTTCCGATTTTTTTATTCGGGCAAACGGCAGAAAAATCAGCGTCGTCAGAAGATATCTGAAAACCAGGAGCGTTAATGGCGGGATATTCAGCGCACCGTATTTCGTAACGGCGGCGTTCAGGCCCCATGATGCGGCAACAAATGTTGCCAGCAGAGCAACAAAAATATGCATAATACACCCCACACACACTGTGCAGGCCTATTTTAGGTATAAATACTTAATAAAGAGTGTTTTTATTTAAAAATTCAGAATAAAAAGACACACCAACGCCGCTGTTTTAAATCTTTTCAAAAAAGCCCGATTCAGCTCCTGCTTCACGGCGCTTCCGATCCACTTCCTTCAGTTTTTCGATCAGCAGAGGCATGTGACGGCCGGAGTATTCAGGCTTTGCCCCGGCTTCGGTCAGGACATGGGCGTTCAGATAATCCGTATCACGCATATTCTTTAAAAGCGACAGGGACAAAGCCGACGCCCAGTCATCCTTGACAACGCTGTCCAGGAACGGATCCCCGCAGACGTCCGCGGTCTCATAGCTTCCGGGGACAAAGACGGCGTTGACGTCCGCCCCATAGCGAATCAGAAGTTCGGTCTTTTTCGGGTTGGCGTTCAAAAGCGCCGCCAGCATCAGAGGCGTCATGCCATAAGGGGTTCGCGCATTCACGTCCGCCTTCATTTTAAGCAGCATTTTCAAAACATCCGGATTGCTGTTGTAGGCCGCCGCTTCCGCCAGAGCCAGCGGCGGGAGGCGCCCGTTTTTCTTAAGAACCGCCGCGGCCAGCACCTTAACCGCCGCCCGGTCTTCATTTTCGCGCGCTGCAATCGTCAGAGCCGTCTCCGGCAATGTGCATCCCGCGGGAACGGTCGAAGCATTAATATCGGCGCCGTTTTCCAGAAAAACCTTCAGCATGTCCGCTTCACCGTCCGCCGCCGCTTTCATCAAAGGTGTGTATCTTTCCCGGTCGCGCACATCGGGTTCCAGCCCCTGTTTTAAAAGAAACTGTGCCATTTTCGGCGATATCGCCATGAACAGAAGCGGCGTGCCGCTCAGCGTCGGGCGGTTCAGATCCGCTCCGTTTTTCAACAGCAGTTCCGCGACAGGCAGATTGTCCTTTGCCACGGCAATCTCCATCGGGGTCAGCGCCCCCGCAAGGCCGCCGTTCACATCCGCTCCCCCCTGGATCATTCGCTCCAGCGTGTCATATGATACGTCCGCGATAATGGCCATGGTCAGGTTCGACGTCATGGGAAGCGACGACGGCATCAGGAAAACCGCCCGGGCGGCAGAAGACTGAAAAAGAAGGCAAAGGAATATGACAAACAAATACAGCCTTTTCATTTCGGTCCTTCTTCTTTCATGGGGTGATCCGGGCACGTTCTCAACTTATATGGAAAGACGCGCGGCTTCAATCATTTTGCGCTTCCGCCGCATTATTTCGTATCTTCCCCGTGATGAAAAACAGGTACAGCACTCCGGCGCTCATCACGGCGACGGCTCCGGCCTGCGATCCCGCCGCATCCGAAGCAAAGCCCATCAGCAGCGGAAAAATCGTCCCGCCGAACAGTCCCATGACCATCAGCCCGGAAACTTCATTCTTTTTATCCGGACGGTGAAGAAGAGCCTGTGAAAAAAGAAACGAAAACAGGTTGGAATTTCCAAAGCCGACCAGAGCGATGCTGAGGTACAGAAGAGGTTTTGTTTCGCACACGAACATTCCGGCCATGGCCGCCGCCATGAGAATCACGCTGAACAGAAAAAATTTTTTCGTCGGACAGCGCGCCAGTGCAACAGCTCCGATCAGGCACCCCGCCGTCCGGAAAAGGAAATAAACGCTTGCCGCAAACCCGGCGTCAGCCAGGGTCAGCCCCAGCTTTTCGATCAGAAGTTTCGGTGCGGACACATTCGTCCCCACATCAATGCCGACATGACACATGATGCCGACGAAACACAGCAGAATCGTTGTGTCGCGCAAAAGCGAAAAACATTCCGCCGCCGTCGAAGCCCGCCCTGTAATTTCCTCCTCCCGGATTCGGTCGCGCGACAACGCCGCCGCCGCAATCACCGCCTCAATCAGAAAAACCGGGAACAGCAGGCGCCAGCCGCCGTAATGCAGTGCGCCCCATCCGGCGATCAAAGGCGCGCTGAAAGAGGCCAATGCCTTGACGAACTGACCGAATGTCAGAGCACTTGGCAGTCTTTCCCGGCGGACAATGTTGGAAAGCAGGGGGTTCAGGGAAACCTGCATCAAAGTATTCCCGATCCCTAAAAACGAAAAGGAAACCATCATAACAGCGAAACCGTAGTCAATCATCGGCAGAAGAAGCGCCGCCATCGTAACGACCAGGCTCAGAAGAACCGTTTTCCGCCGGCCGATTTTGTTCATCAGCATGCCCGTGGGCACCGAACAGACCAAAAACCAGAAAAACACCATTGAAGGAAACAGGTTCGCCACGGAATCGGAAAGCCCGAAATCGGCTTTGACGTAGTTTGCGGCGATACCGACCAGGTCAACGAATCCCATGGCAAAGAAAGCGAGCATCACGGGAATGATCTGCCGGAACATATGCCGCTCTGTTTTATCCATGTCTGATCTCCTCGTCGTAAACGGGCCATGCTCCGGGCTTTGTACAGACAAACGCAGAGACACGCACCGCTTTCTCATGTGCCTCGCGCAGGGTTTTTCCCATCAGAAGTGCGCAGATGAAAGCGCCGGAAAAGGCATCGCCGGCTCCGACTGTATCGGCGACTTCCACCTGCGGCGTTTCCAGGCGCGATTCCTCGGACGGCGTATAAATAACGCTGTATTTTTCCCCCGCCGTGAAAATCAGACAGCGCAGGTCATATTTTTTTAAAAAATACCGGCAGATTTCCGCGTCGGTTCCCGACAGGTTGAACATTTCTTTCACGACGGCGATTTCTTCGTCATTGATTTTAAAAACGTTTGCAAAAACAAGAAGTTCGTCGATCAGTTCCTTTGAATAATAATCGCCGCGCAGGTTAATATCAAAAAAACGGTATGATCCGGCCGGCGCATACGTCAGCAACGTTTCGACTGTTTTCCGGGAATCTTCGCTTCGCAGTGCCAGTGTACCGTAACACACGGCATCCGCCCTTTTCACGATATCAATGGCCGCCTGTGTCAAAGGGATATGATCCCAGGCAACGTTTTCAACGATTGTATAGGCCGGAATGCCCTCATTCAACTCCACCATGACGCTTCCCGTCGGGTACGGGCCGGTTTCAATGCAGTGTCCAATCTTGTTTTTCTGAAGTTCCTGGAGGATTTCGGTTCCGGGAAGATCGTTCCCCACCGCGCTGACCGCATACCCCTCGGCGCCCAGCTGTGCCGCATGGTAAACAAAATTAATCGGAGCGCCCCCGGCTCTTTTCCCTGTCGGCAGGACATCCCACAGAATTTCCCCGATTCCGACCACAACCGGTTTTTCAGCTTTATTCATACACACCTCCGGCATTTAAAAAACCGACAGCATTAATGTTATCATATTCCCGGCGGCCTTCGTAATCGCTTTTCGATTATATGGGGTTACAGAGCACTCCTTTTGGGAAAGTCCTCCTCCCGAACCTCGCGTCTGACATATATATCATGGACAGCCATAGCGCCAACACCCAGCCCCAGAAAGACGGGAATGCTCCCCAGGACGCCAAAGATAAGCTGAAGCGCGAAGACAGGTTCATCCCCCCGCTCCGGCGGTCCGAGGATCAGAAGAAAACAGCCGATCCCGAAAAACAGGACCGCCTCGAAAAGGAAAAAAGCAAGGCTGTCCCCGCAGTACAGCTTTCGGCCGTATTTTTCATAGAACTGCAGTGTTTTTTCAACAGCCTCAACCGGTCCGTTGATACGCCAGACGAATCTGCGGAAATGCTTTTTAAAATCAAATATTTTAAAAACCAGTTTCAAATCTCCGTCGATATGGACGTCCCGAACCTCTCCGTGTTCATCCGTCAGACGCATGTCCATTCCGACCACATAAACGGCGCGGGACATCTTCGTGTTGATCGTCAGATCCAGTTCAGAAACAGATGTATAAGGCATGAAAATTTCGTCGGTCCCGGAGGACAGGCGGACGCCGTCCTGATCAAGAAAAAAATCAGAAAAGGGACGTTCCGGCATTTCACCGGGCGGATACATCCGGCGGCCAAGAAAGGACATCATGACATAATTCAGGAGAGCATCAAAGATCAGAGATAAAAAGAAAAGAGGGCGCAGCATAAAGTCCGCAAAAAAGAAAACGAAAAAGCCGGCTTCGGAGGTTTTCTCCTGATAATATTCGCCCGCTCCCATCAACATCAGACAGAACAGCCACGCGATTGTGGCCCAGACGGTCCATGTCCATATTTTCCTTTCTGCAAAATCCCGGTTGTTTTCCGTACGAAGGGCGATATGCATTGCTTTCTCCTTTTTACAGGCCCTTTAAATTGATTTTTCAGCCTATCATCCGGAAAGATTTAAAAACAGGATAATTTTCCGATTGACTTCTGTTTCAGTTAAGATAATAAGAAAGAGGTTGTTTTCTGGAATCTTCGTTTTGAAGATTTCCGGAGGAGCGCACCTTCTGGAAAGCGGAGCGCGGCGACAGCGGAGAGGTGGCAGAGTGGTCGAATGCGGCAGACTCGAAATCTGTTGACCGGTTTATCCGGTCCGGGGGTTCGAATCCCCCCCTCTCCGCCATTTTGATTAAAAAGACGCTTTGGTAACAGCGTCTTTTTTCGTATCTGGCGGAAACACGGGATTTGCGGGCGCTTCGCTGCACCGAAGTGACTGTGCTCAGTTTGTTTTAAATCAAAAATCGCAAAAATTCCGGCATTTACATACAAGGCCGACTTCTGCAAGGTCACTTCATGATTTTTGACTTATTTCCCGACCAAGGCAGCTTGATCCGTACCATACCGGTCTCCCATTAATTTGAAATCAGAAGAAATCCGATTTAATTCTTCAATATCAGTATGTGAGAGCTTAAACTCAGCCGCACGCAGGTTTTCTTCCATATGCGAAAGCTTTGTTGTACCCGGAATTGGAACAATCTGTTCATTTTGCGCCATAAGCCAAGCCAATGCGATCTGTGCCGGCGTCATGCCGCGTGTCCGCCCAAAATCGTTCAGCTTTTCAACCAACTGTAAATTATAGCGGATAGCTTCCGGTGTAAAACGCGGCAGAGTTTGGCGGTTGTCATTAGCAGAGAATTGTGTATATTCCGTAATGCCTCCCGTTAAAAAACCGCGGCCAAGCGGACTATACGGAACAAAACCGATTCCCTGCCGTTTTAATAACGGCAGAAGATTTTGCTCCGGTTGCCGCCACATTAAAGAATATTCGCTTTGAACGGCCGTAACCGGATATTCCTTATGTGCCCTGAGTAATGTTTCAGCACTGATTTCGCATAAACCGAAATACTGTACTTTGCCCTCTTTGATTAAATCACCGACCGTTCCCGCCACATCTTCAATCGGCGTATTGATATCAAAACGATGCTGATAGAACAACCCGATAGTGTCAATTTTCAGCCTTCTTAAACAATCATCGCAGACTTTGCGGATATTTTCCGGCCGGCTGTCCTCATGGCTCATATCGCGTTTGCCGTTTTTATAAGCATGGCCGAATTTAGTGGCAATACAGATTCTGTTTTTATACGGAGCCAGGCTTTCACCGACAAGTTCCTCGTTGGTAAAAGGCCCGTATCCTTCGGCTGTATCAAAAAAATTAATACCATGGTCAACAGCCTGATGCAGCAAGCGAATTGCCATTGCCTTATCCGGATGATCCGAACGGTGGTAATTTAACCCCATACAGCCGAATCCCTGGTTTGACACTTTCAATGCCGCTTTACCGCTGCCCAACGTGCGCCAGCCGTCAACCACGGGCGAGTCACTCAATTTAATATTTTTGGCAGGGGCGGAAGCGTGAACCTTCCCGGCCAAAAGCATTCCGCCGGCGACAAGAATTCCGGATTTAAAAAAATCACGGCGGTTAAAATTTAAGGTATTATCTGACATTGCTCTTTCCTTTTAATATGTGTCCAATCCTTTTTCATACAGCCAGTGCAATAGCAAATCCGCAATTTTGGCATTGTTTAAGTCCGACATCGGAAAATGCGTATTGCCGTGCAGACCGACATCCGGCAAATGGACAACGGTTACATCGCCGCCGCGGGAGTTAATTGCTTTTGCCCATTTCCTGGCAATCTGCAGACGTTTGAACCATTGCGCCTGCTCTTCAGGCGTATCGGGACGGCCGTTGCCGAGAAAGTCTCCGTAATAGATGATAATCGGGTAGCGGGTAAATTTCATAACTTCGGTTTCCGGCAGGTCAATTGTCTCGCCTTGTCCGGATTCTGCTTTTTCTGTTGTTGGATTTTCTTCTTTTACAAAGGGAAAACTGCCACCCGGTTCAAAAGAAACTATTCCCCGGACATTATTGCTTTGCATCGCGGCAAGCCAACCGACAGGGCCTCCCTGAGAATGGGTAACCAGAATAGCCGGACCGCTTTTTTTCAAAACAGCCGCATAACCGGCAGCATAAATATTTAAGTCTTGCCTGCCGATTGTTGGAGTTTGCTGACGTAGAAATTGATTGAGCGCCTCTTCGTCTTTAGGGAACTGAACTCCGTCAAAATATGCCGGCCAGATGCCGATACGGAAACGGTTAAACCATAATTGTTCGTCATACGAGGGGGAAATATCAGCAGATGACAAACTGCGGCCGGCTTTTCCCCGGCGCGGCTGGTCGACCAGATATACGGTAAAACCGTGTTTTAAAAAGATATTCCGGAAACCGTCACGGCCGTCCGGTGTGGTTTCCCACGTTTTTGATGATTGACCGATTCCATGGGCGAAAACAAGCGGATATTTGCGGGCGTGAAGCGGTTTTTGATAAAAAACATAAGCATGATCACCGCGGAAAGTCTGTCCGTCCGACAGATACGGATTGTCCGGATTGTACTGTCCGTTATGCGTTAAAAGTCGGCCTCCCGCGAAAAAGGAACCTTGTTCGGCAAGAACGATGTTATTTTTTATAACAAAATAATGATAATAAATTACACAAAGAAACGCTAAAAACATTATCAGACATACTTTTCGCATTATTTTCTCCAGACGCTTTTTATTTATTAAATTTAAAGAAATGACGTCATAAAATAAATATGCAATTCCGGCAAATTCTTATCAAATTCTCTCAAATCTGTTGACTTTTATGTTTTCAACAATGTAAAATATCATAAAAAGATTTTAAGGTGAAACGTGCAGGAAATTGATAATAAAATTGCAGAAAAAACAGAGACTTTAAAGCAAAAACTCATGGAAATCCTGCCGCAACCGACCGTGCTTAAAACGAATTTGGGCTGTCTGACGCTGGCGCGCGTCGAACAACCGACATCTCCGCACAACAACATTTACAAGCCTTTGGCCTTGTTAATTCTGCAGGGCACAAAACATACCGTTCTCGGCCGTGAAGATATTGTTTTCGGCGCCGGACAATATATTGTAAACAACCTTAATATTCCAAGCTCCTGTTGCGTTACCGAAGCTTCGCGGGAAAAACCTTATCTGGCGCTTTACATTGAACTGGATTCTGATGTCATTGCCAATCTTTTGCAGGAAATAAAACCGGGGTGTGATGATAATGCCGTTCACAGGGCTATGGCTGTAGCGCAGGCTGATGTTTCGTTGATTGATGCTTTTTTACGGTTGACGGAACTGGTGGAACAATCGTCAGAGCAGCAAAAAATTATGGCGCCCATGATTATCCGGGAAATTCATTACCGTTTAATAACCGGTTCGCTGGGCAAGTATATAATGACGATCAATACGGTCGGCAGCAAAGATAATCAGATATTTAAAGCGGTCGAATGGATAAAAAGCAACTATAACCAAAAAATCAATATTGACATGTTGGCCGCGGATTTCGGCATGACTTCATCAACTTTTTACCGTAACTTTATGAAAGTAACCAGCCTGAGCCCGATACAATACCAAAAACGGATTCGCTTAAACGAAGCGCAGCGGCTGATGCTTGCTAAAAACTTTAACGCTCAGAAAGCCGCCTATGCCGTCGGATATGAAAGTGTTACTCAGTTCAGCAAAGAATATAAACGGATGTTCGGCATGCCGCCCAAAGCAAACATCGGCCGGATTAAAAGGGAAAATTGATATTTTTTTCGTATACCGAAGACCGTTTATATTTACGACACGGCCATAATCAAGTGCAGAAGATCATATCAGCGATGTTTGCCTCCGCCTGCCCCGAACAAAAAAATGCTGGGATAATTGTATGCGATAATTCCCTGGTTTTTAAATGAAACCTCTTTTATTCTGTACATAGGAATGGATCAAATTAAAAAAGGACTCGATATGAAAAACCGTTGGAAAAAAGGCTTAGTTACAGTCTTTGCCATTGTTTTTGTTCTCTTACCGGCTTCTTTTTGGGGATTTCGTTTTTTCTCAAAAAATTATATTCCCACAAATGCGTATCCTGAGGTTTCATCTCGTCTTCAACAGCATGTATACCGCTTTTCACACGAACTTGGGCGAAGAGAGACCCGCCATCCGGAAAATCTGAATAAAGCAGCGGAGTATATTAAAAATGAATTTGAAATATATGGATATACAGTAAAGAGACAGAGTTATAACGTAAATGAGGGTCCTGTTGAAAATATAATTGCCCGAAAGGATTGGAAAGTGATCGTTGTCGGCGCACATTATGATACGGCGGATAACCCGGGAGCCGATGATAATGCCAGTGGTGTCGCGACGATGCTGGAACTGGCACGGCAGCTTTCAAACATCAGCATGCCCATACCTGTTGAATTCGTCGCATTCGTTAACGAAGAGCCGCCATATTACCATTCTGATAAAATGGGTAGCTCTATCTATGTCGAAACGCTGAAGAACGAAAATCGTTCTATAAAAACAGCCCTTATTTTGGAAATGGTCGGTTATTATAAGGATACCTGGTTCTCACAGGAATATCCCGGATTATTCGGTTTCTTTTTTCCCAATAAAGGAAATTTTATTGCTTTAGTCGGAAATGCTTCGTCTTCAGACCTGACTAAAAAAATAAAACAGGAAATATTAAAGAGTACTCCTCTTCCCGTTGAAAGGATTGCATTCGATTTTACAGCAAAATTTCTTGATTTTTCGGATCAATGGGCCTTTTGGAAGAAAGGCATGAGCGCAATCATGATAACAGATACATCCTTTTTCAGAAACCCGAATTATCATAAGCAGACGGATACGTATGATACACTTGATTACGGGCGTATGAGTGAATTAACGATCGGGTTGAAAAATTTTTTAATGAGCTTCAAAGAAGAGAATTGACGCATGCCCCTTCTTTTTTATTCTTTCTGAAAAATTCCACGACCATCCGTCGTCATTTATATCTCATCCGAAAACAGCTCTTTATTTTTTCAAAGACGGTCATTTGGTATCAAAACAAAAAATTTAATTTTATTTTTAATAATATAATTGAAAATAACACGCATACATGAAATATTTAAAAGGAATATCTTAAACATCTTCCGATGAATCGCCTTACCCGGCAATAGATAAAGTATCTGATGAAGAAAACGTCCTATTTCCTGATTATTGCGTTTATTGGTCTGCTCTTTTATAGCGGATACAATATAATGTCTCCGGCGCACAGGAAGATGAACCGGGAAAAAAATGTTGCTGAGCTTGATATCGACAGAATTGTCATAGAAAAGCGAGACAGAAAAATGTACCTGCTTCATAAAGGGAAAGCCGTCCGGGAGTACGCCGTGGATTTAGGGGCTGATCCGGAAGGCCCGAAAGAAAAAGAAGGCGACCGGAAAACGCCCGAAGGTATTTATAAAATTTCAGGACGCAATCCCAATTCCAGATATTATCTGTCATTAAGAATATCTTACCCGAACAGGAAAGACAGAGAACGTGCGGAAAAAGCCGGCGTCTCGCCGGGCGGAGACATCATGATCCATGGACTTCCCAACATAAGCACGATTTTCGGCTTTCGCACGAAGCTGAAAAAAGATTGGACACTGGGCTGTATTGCCGTACAAACCAATGAGGAAATGCTGGAAATATGGCATCTTGTCAAAGACGGGACAATTGTTGAAATAAAACCTTAACGGCCTTTCTCTGCCTCTGAAACACCGCGTTCCCTTTTTGAATTTCGCAAAATCAAAGCCTTTTTCAGTATCCGTCTCTGCTTCGACCCGAACCGGCAGAATATCACCGCTTTTCCCCAAAGCCCCCTGTACGCCGACGCCCGAAGTTTAACAGAATATATTTTATTTTTGTCTAAAAATCCCTTGACTTTTTCCTGATATCAGAGGAGAAATATAAGGTTGGTTTATTTAGACAAAGGTTTTTCCCATGGCTGAAATGAAGAAAGAACAGAACGAAGCTTTATTTTCCGCGTTATCCGACTTTTTCAAGGGTGGCGAAGTCAAAATTTACGAAGCCGGACTTGAGGAAAACGCTCCGACCCGCCTTCAGGATCGTTATTTCTTCCAGGCCCTTCCCCGGGAACAGACCTCTTATCTGTCCAACTCACCGGAAGCAACGGCGGCGGGGAATTATACGCTGTCTGTCGGAAAACCGGCCGCGGCGTCGATTCTGGACACCGAAAGCCACAGCTTCCTGAGTGAAGTTGAAAACCGTTTCAAAAACGTCCGCCCCGACGCGACGCTGATCATCATTGACCCGGATGTCATCCGCGGCCGTTACGCCATGGATGATACGCGCGACCGAAGCCTTGACAAACAGCTCCTGATGTACCTGCAGGACAAGGTGGAAGAACGGCGGGCAGAAAACGACATTGATATTGAACCCGGCGATGCCGGCGTGTTCAGGAATGCCGCCTTTGACGGCAACAGCCCGTTCAGCATGGCGATCAAAACCGGAGTCAAGGAAGGCGACCATATGGGCGAACGCCAGGTGGCTCTGGTCGTTGCCTCCAATCCCGACATGCCGATGCATACATTGTTCACACGGGTGCCCGGCGCCGTTGAACGGATTGAACGCCTCGGATTTACGTCGGATCAGGCGCGCCGCCTGGTTCTGTATCATGAAATCGGGCATGCTCTTGACCGCAACGTTACGCCGGATCCGCTGAAAGGCACGAAAATCGAGCAGTTGCTCCGCCGTCACCAGACGGAATGCCTCGCCGACGCCCATGCCATGCTTCAGGTCGCACGTGATTTCGGAACGACGGAACCCTGCCGGCTGATGGCGGATCTGCGCATGGACAATACGATTACGGCTCTTGACGCTTACTACCCGTTTGATCAGAAGACGAAAAGCGGCAACCCCGTCGATAACTTTGAAAATCTGGAAAAGGAAATGCGCCGTCAGGCTCTGGAAGCCGCTTTTGCCCAGCAGAACGGCGGCAACACGAACGCCGGGGACTCACAGACTCCGGCGGCTCAGCCGGCGGCCGCCGCTCGGCCGGCCAAAAAAGACGGGCTTTTCGACAAGCTGGAAAAACAGTCGAAAACCTTTGAGCGCCTTTCCGGTCTGGGTTCAAGCCTGGCATATCACACGACGGACGTGGCCGATGCAGCCATTGCCTTTGCGGAAAAAGGCCTGAAAGACGGTTCGCTTATGAAGATGACGGATCGTGAAGTACTGGACACGGCGCAGGAAATTGTTGACAAATATTCGCTTTCGGCGGAACGCATCGAAAAAATATGCGCGGCTTCCATGCTTGGCGCACTGACGCCGGATGTTGTGCACATGTGCCGCCGCGCGAAACAGGCACAGGCCAATATGGGCGTTGATCCGGAAAAACTGAACAGAAAGTATGCCAAACGCAAAAAGGAAACGGACGCGCATATCCAGAAAATGATCAAGGCGCGCAAGGGCATCCATACGCCGCGGACGTACGCTCCCGAACCCCGGGATGCCGAAAAGGCGACGATGGACGCGTGGCGCAAGAACATGATGAAGCGCATCCAGAAGGAAGGCGGCGATCGGACGGCTCTTTTAAATGTCGTCGCACAGGAAAAAGATGTGCTCCGCCAGTTCCGCCATCCGCTGGATATGAAGAAAATTGAAACGCTGAACGCCGAATTTTTGGGTTATTCTCAGGATACGACGCTCAAGGCTTCGGCTCGCGCCTCGATTGCCGGCATGATTGCCGAACAGACGAAGGGGGTCAAGGTTCCCGAAACGGGCGCCGCGCTGATCGGAGCGTATCTGTCGGCGGAAATGGAATGCCTTGCCGCCGGACAGGAAACGGCGGCAAAAACGGAATCCCGCGTGAACAAAATGCTGTTCGGCTCACGCCTGACCGAGGCTGTTGAAGCGGAAGGCAAGTCTTTTGAAAACGTTGTCCGAGCCGAGGCGAAGGCACAGAACTACGCTTTTGCCCTGCGCGCGGACAAGGAAGCCTGGGAAATCGTGAAGCAGATTCCCGAACTTTCAAAGACCGTTGTTCAGCAGGCCGCGCACAAGCATCCCGAATGGATGGACAACATGTCCATCAACATCATGAATCCCGCCGCCTGGCGCGCAGAGGAAACGACCCTGACGCTGAGCTTTGCCGGAAAAGAACTGGCCGAGGCCGTCATGAAGGAACCGAAGCTTGCGGAAAATTTGGGCAAAACGGCTCCGGCCGTGATGCAGGAAGTCGTCCGGGCAGCTTACGGTGCGGCTCCCCAAAAAGTGCAGGAAGCAACCGCGCGCCGGACAAGGGAAAAGAAAATCTACGGGTTTGCCGCCGGCCTGAAAGAAGGCGGACGGTAAAATTCGCAACGTTCAAAGGGCCTGAATCTCAGGCCCTTTTCGTTTGCCCGGAAACGGCGTAAGAAAACCTTTCGGAGGCTTCAGTCACTATTTGACCTGCATTCGGCTAAATGTTAGACTAGCGCTAAATATGAAGAAGGTTTCCGGATGTTAAAACAAAGTTCCAAGTCATTCTCCTATGCTTCCCTGATCAAGGACTTACCCGCCGTGGCCTTCCAGCGTCTTCGGACACCGGAAGGACAGTTTCGTTACATTTTTGTTTCCTCAAAGGGTAAGGAAGTCCTCGGTTTTTCATTATTTGACGAGCTTCTGACGGACGATGACGGATGCCCGGACATCGTTCACTGGAGCGATAAGGATCCGCTGGCAAAGGAAATCCGGCGTTCGGCGGAAGAGCTTTCCGTTTCGCGGGAAAAGTTCCGGGCCGTGTTGCCCTCCGGCGAAGTCAAATGGTTTTACGGCTATGCCAAACCCATCCTGAAAAAGGACGGATCCGTCCTGTGGAACGGCATCTGGGTCGACGTTTCCGCCGATAAGCGCAAGGATCAGTTCCAGAGCCTTCTTCTGGAAAATATTCAGGAAGGCATTGTTGCCTTTGACCGTCAGGGCATTATTCTGATGGCGACCCCGGCACTGGCCAAATTGCTCCAGTGCCCGGCGGAAAAGCTTGAAAACAGTAGCGTTTTTACCCTGTTCCCCGATTCGGAAGCCTCGGACGCCATCAAACACTTCCTTCTGACTCCGTACGGCGGCGTCCGGGAAAAGACCGTCTTTACGACGACGGTTCGGAATGAAGAATACGAAACCATTTCTCTGGAAATCTCTCTTTCAAAGGCGGATGAGTTCTATATCGCCGTCTTCCGTGACATTACCGAACGCCGGCAGAAAGAGCTTCAGCTCCAGTACCTGGCCTATCATGACGCGGAAACGGGTGTTGGGAACTATGCCTTTCTCAAGGACATTTTCCCGCATACGCTGGCTCAGGCCAAAAGCACGAAAACGCAGATTGCCATCCTGTCCATCGCGCCGGACAGTGTCGGACAGTTCAACGCTGTCGCGGGTCATGTCATCGGGACGCGGCTGTTGTCTGAAATGGCGAAACGGATTCAGTCCTGTCTGTCGGATCAGGATATTCTTCTGCGCACATCGGGTCATCATTTCGTCGTGCTTCTGTGCGGTTTGGAATTCACGCTTGAGGCCGAAGAGAAAATCGAGCAGATTTTAAAGGCCTTCAACACGTCGCTGGTTGTTGATGACCTGGAATTTGAAGTCTCCGTCTGCATCGGCGTCTGCTTCTGTCCTCAGGACGGCGAAAAAATTGACGACCTGATTGCCCATGCGGATCTGGCTCTGGAAAAGGCGCGAGCCGACGCCAAGGGATCCATGCGCGTTTACACGGGCGAGCTTTCCAT
Organism: uncultured Rhodospirillaceae bacterium; assembly: GCA_900553035.1. Taxonomy (GTDB): domain Bacteria; phylum Pseudomonadota; class Alphaproteobacteria; order CAAGCB01; family CAG-977; genus CAG-977. Next base: position 17,617 of record USCC01000011.1, read on the forward strand.
GCCCGCCGTCGCGAATATGAGCATGCGTAAAAAGCTGAAACAGGCGATTGAGAACGAAGATATTTTCCCGTACTTCCAGCCGCAGGTCGACATCAAAACGGGTCGCATTATCGGACTGGAGGCTCTGGCTCGCTGGAAAAGCTGTGACGGCATGATACCGCCGGCGGATTTCATTCCCGAAGCCGAAGAATACGGACTGATTGATTCTCTGGCCGAAATCATCCTGAACCAGTCGTGCCAGTGGAACGAAAAATGGTATGCCATGGGCCTGTGTTCGATTCCGGTGGCCGTCAATATTTCCGGACGCCAGTTCCATAATGAAAACCAGCTTTTGCGCCTGGTCGACAACGCGCTTGACCGTACCGGCCTTCCGCCTTACCTCCTGGAGCTGGAGCTGACGGAAAGTTCCGCCATGTACGATCCGAAAAACGCCCAGCGCATTATTCAGACGCTTCTGGACAACAACATCCGTTGCGCTCTGGACGATTTCGGGACGGGTTATTCCTCGCTGAGTGTTCTGCGGAGCTTCCCGCTGAAAAAATTGAAAATCGACCGTTCCTTTGTCCTTCAGCTGAGCGATCCGAAAAACACGGAAATCGTCCGGGCCACCATTGCAATGGCGCATGCCCTGAACCTGTCCGTCCTGGCCGAAGGCGTGGAGAACAAACAGCATTTTGAAATTCTGAAAAACCTGGGATGTGACATTATTCAGGGGTATCTGTTCTCGCGTCCTCTTCCCGCCGAAGAAATCGAAGTCCTTCTGGCTCGCTGGGACGCGCGGATTGCGGCAACGGGACGGGCGCTGTAACGAACTCCGCATCCGGGACATTCTTTCATAAAGGGGGCATTCCGATGCTCCCTTTTTCCTTACCGCCGCGCCATAAAAAAGCCCGCTCTGAAAGCGGGCTTCTGAAAACCGGGGTACTCTAGCGGTAGGCTTCTTTGAGGATCCCGACCGATTCTTTCAGCGAAAGCGTATAGCGGTCCATGGCAAACAGGTTGCTCATTGTTTTATGGGCGTTGCGAGCCAGCTTTTCCATTTCATCCGGGGAAACGCCGTAATCCGACATCCTCAACCCGTCCACGCCGCATGCCGCCTGGAGCTTTTTCAGCGCTTTCACGAAAGCATACGGCTTTTCCTCTTCGGGCAAACCGTCGGTGGATTCCCCCATGGCATGAGCCAGGTCAATGAAACGTTCCGGAATGTATCTGGCAAAGAACGAAAAATATGCGGCGGAGATCATGACCAGGGCTGCACCGTGCGTCAGTTCGGGATGGAACGCGCACATGGCCTGAGCCATTGCATATTCCGACGTACAGCTGGACAGCGCCTCGACCATTCCGGAAAGTGTGCTGGCCAAAGCCACATTCGTCCGGGCTTCCAGATTGCTTCCTTCATGAACGGCCACGGGCAGATTCGCGGAAATCAGACGTATGGCCCGCAGAGCGAAGGCATCACTGATCGGCATGGCGATTTTGGCAATGTAGCCTTCAACGGCATGGAACAGGGCGTCAAAGCCCTGTACGGCCGTCAGAAACGGCGGAACGGAAAGCATGAGTTCGGGATCAACGACTGAAACGGCCGGATACATTGAATGAACGCCGAAACCGATTTTTTCGTTCAGAGCCGCGTTCGTGATAACGGCCCAGGAATTGGCCTCTGTTCCCGTTCCGGCGGTCGTGATGACCGCGATGACCGGCAATGCCGGGTTTTTGACCGGCAGACCCCGGCCCGACCCGGTAACAATGTAATCCCAGTAATCGCCGGGGTTCCGGGTCATCAGGGCAATCGCCTTTGCGGCGTCAATCACACTGCCTCCGCCCAGGCCGATGACGAAATCACAGAAATTATCACGGGCGAACTGTGCGGCCTCCATCACCTGATCCTTTGTCGGATTGGACGAGACCCCGTCATAAATCATATGATCAATCTGATGATGTTTCAGGACATCCAGAAGACGGTCAAGATATCCCTTTTCACGCATGACACAGCCGGACGAAAGAATGACCAGAGCCAGCTTCCCGGGGAGTTTTTCCCTTTTCAGTTCATCCAGTTTCCCGGGTCCGAACAGAATTTTTGTCGGAATGTCGAAGTCGAATTCAATCATGACCTGCCCTTTCATGAAGATGAAAATTACTTCCTTATAAAATAAGCCTGTTTTGAATGCAAGCCGCCGCGTGCCGAAATTCAGCGCGTCGGATGCAGGAATCCGAACGGCGTGCCCGCGTCCTCATGCCTTTCGCGGTTTTCCGGAAGGGCGGCAGGCTCTGGTTCCCGGGCGGCTTCGGCCGCGTAATATGCTGTTTCCTCTTCCGGAACGGCCTCGTACGCGGGAACTTCGTAAGCCTGTTCCGGCGCCGCATACGCTCCGGTTTCGCGGGCATATTCCGGTTCTTCATAGACCGGTTCCGCGCCGCGGGAATAGGTCATGCCCGCCTCCATGTCGGCCGCCGCCGGTTCTTCGTAAGGTTTGTCAACCTCGCGGCACGCCTCGACAAAACGCAGATAGACACGCCCCATGGCTCCTTCTTCAAAAATTTTGGTCAGGTAATGTTCAATATCGTGTCGTTCCAGCATTGTGAACATCTGTTCAAAACGGTAACAGAACGTATGAACGGCATGGGACAGAATCCGGTCACGCCGGAGCTGTTCCTTCAGATCGTCCTGAAATTTGGGAGAATTATCCGCGTTTTGCAGAACGACCTTGCAGAAGGCCCATCGGTTGCCATCGCCGACACGTTGCCAGACGACTTCGGTATGGGCGGGTTGCATCAGACCGAAACGCACCGTGATGTCCGCCAGCAGGTCGTTCAGCTCGTTAATGAACAGATCGGCGTTATGAAGGACCATGGCACTGCGGGACTGAAGCTGTGTTTCCATCAGCGTGCGAACCATCGCTTCGGCATGATCCGCAGAACGACGCGTCTGGGTCAGGAGCAGATTAATCGTCCCGCCCTGTTTTTTCAGCACCATGACGTTATAAAGCAGTCCGACGGCCATCCATAAAAAGATGACAGGCAGGAACGCCGTGCCCGCCAGCATGGCCAGATCGGGCAGCGGCAGACCGAACAGAAGAGGGAAACCTATTTTCGCATACACATAAAAAAGGACGCCCCCCAACCACAGGAGAGAAGCGGCCACAGCGAAACTGAACAACAAAATCAGACCGATCACGTTTTTTATCCCAGGAATTCAAATTTCAAAAACATGAAAAATATTGTAGCCTTTTTTTATAATTTTGCTACAAATTTGCTTTCCGTGTTATTTTTATCTTCTCTCGGCCGCTTCGAAAGTGGTAAAAGGATAGAAATGCGAAATTTTGTAAAGTGGTAGTCATGGATCAAGAACAATATCTGGATTTTGAAAAACCGATTGCGGAATTGGAAAGCAAAATCGACGGACTGCGGCACCTGAGCAGTGCGGACGGCGTAAGTATCGCCGAGGAAATCAGCCGGCTTCAGGAAAAACTGGGCAAACAGATCCGGCAGTTGTACGCCAAACTGACCCCGTGGCAGAAAACACAGGTGGCTCGCCATCCGAACCGGCCCCACTGTGTTGATTATATCCGCGGCCTGATTACCGACTTTGTTCCGCTGGCGGGCGACCGTCTGTTCGGCGAAGACGCCGCGATTGTCGGCGGTATCGGACGTTTCCAGGGATTTTCCGTGGTCGTCATCGGCCAGGAAAAGGGCCACGACATCGAAACGCGCATGAAACACAATTTCGGCATGGCAAAACCGGAAGGATACCGCAAAGCCATCCGCCTGATGCGCATGGCCGACCATTTTGGCCTTCCGATCATCACGTTTGTCGATACGGCCGGGGCTTTTCCGGGGATTGAAGGCGAAGAACGCGGACAGGCCGAAGCGATTGCCAGCTGTATTGATGAAAGCCTGGCCGTCCGGGTTCCGCTGATCAGCTGTGTCATCGGCGAAGGCGGTTCGGGCGGCGCAATTGCTATTGCCACGGCAAATCGTATTCTGATGCTGGAAAATTCGATTTATTCCGTTATTTCGCCGGAAGGCTGCGCCTCTATCCTGTGGCGCGACGGTACGCAGGCTCAGAAAGCCGCGGAAGCGTTGCATCTGACGGCGGCTGATTTGAAAGAGCTGAACGTCATTGATGAAATCATTCCCGAACCGGTCGGCGGCGCTCACCGCGGACGTGAGGAAGCCGTCGCCGCGGTCGGAGACGCCATTTACAAACATCTGCAGGAACTGTTGCGAATGGATCGCGACATGGTTCGGCAGGATCGGCAGGAGAAATTCCTGAAAATGACGCGGATGGCGTCCTGAAAAAATAAAGCACGGTTCCGACCGTGCTTTTTTCTTATCCGAGCCGTTCTCCGAGAGCGAAAAACGCTTCGGACAGCCTTTCCTCCGCTGAGGTACAGAACGAAAAACCCGGCCTGTTTCAAAAGCCGGGTTTCGTCTTAAATCTGTTCCTCAGCGGGAAACTGCGCCTTAACGCTTCTCGAACTGATCCTTGCCGACACCGCAGATCGGGCAGACATAATCGTCAGGCAGTTCTTCAAAGGGAACGTCGCCGTCATACACATAACCGCAGACCTTGCATACCCATTCCTCTTTTGCCGAACGGGCTTCCTTTTTGATTTCGATCTTTTCGAACTGATCCTTGCCGACGCCGCAGACCGGACAGACGTAATCGTCGGGCAGTTCTTCAAAAGGAATCGTCCCGTCATATTCATAACCGCAAACTTTGCAAACCCATTTGTAATCCATATTCTTATCTCCTTTGTTTTCTGTGTTTTCCGCCGCCGAACCCGTTTTCCGAGCCGCCGGACCTGCCTGGAAAGCCGCCATGACACGCGGTTTCCAGGACGCCTGATATTCCGAATATCCCAATGCCGTACCGTTACCGTCCTCGGCATCCGCAACGTCGCAGAAAAACAGGACATGTGTTCCCAGATCCTTTATTTCCGTGACGCGGCAGTACAGACAGGCGGCACACCTGTCCAGAACGGGCAGTCCGTGAAATTCACTATACGGAACGTTCACCCATTTATCAACCGTCCGGGAAGACTGGAACCCGAAATTCGCGATCACAAACGGATCCGTATCGTTTGCCAGAACCGACAGTGTGAATTCCCCTGTTTCCTGAATGCATTCCCGCGTCCGTGTCCCTTTCAGACAGCAGATGACCAGCGTATCCGGCGAACAGGTCGTCTGCATGACGGCATCAACCACGCATCCGCCGAACCCGGTGCCGTTCCGGACGCCGACGACGTATAACCCGTAGGTAAGCTTGAACATTGCTTTCGGATTCATTTCATTTCCTTTTCCGCTTTAATAGAGTTGACGCAAAACAATTAAAAATCAATACAGACGAATGTTTTAAACCGCACGCCGCGGAATGCTTTCACGCAGACGAATCAGAAAATCCGCACCGACGGTTTCCCCGATCTCCCGAGCCAGCCGGTCGGGTGTGCAGGTTTCGCTGAACAGATCCATACTGTCACCCGGAGCGATCCGATCCGCGACCAGAGAAGCGTCCACAGCCAGATAGTTTGTCGTCGGCGTCCCCAGAACGGGCAGAAGAGTACCGCGGTAATCGACAAAGCATCCTTCACGGTGAACGATGCCATCGCCGCTTCCGATCAGAAGAGTCGCCACCGTCGCCGGATGTTTCAGAACGGCCGCACCGTTGTAGCCGAGGCTCTCCCCCGCGCCATAACGCTCAATCCAACCGACCCGCGCCGACAGACGAACCGCCGGGCGGCTGCCTTCAAGAATTTCAGCCCCGTAAAGGGAGGCGCCGCTGCGCACCATGTCGAACCAGTACGATTCGCCCAGCGCAATACCGTATGAGGCCGCCAGACTTTTCCGCGCCGTCGGAAAACGGGCCGCCCATTTTTCAAACAGCCGCCTCTGACGGACGTTCTTTTCATCCCCGGGCCGTTCCGCACATGACAGATGTGACATCAGGAATGCAACGCGGCGGCCGGAAAGCGCCTTTTCCAAACGGCTTTCATCACAAACGCTTAATCCCGCCATGTTCAGTCCGGTGTCCAGCCGCACGGCGATGTCCTGCTCTTCAGGAAAACGGCTCAGCGCTTCAAACGTCGAGAACACGGGAATCAGGCCGTAATGACGGCAGTCTTCGGGCGTTTCGCCGTCCATCAGCCCGTCAAAAACATAAACAGAAGCCGCCGTATGGCGCCGTACTTCAAGTCCTTCGGCGAAGCGGTTCACGAAAAAACACCGGCACCCCGCGGCATCCAAAGCCGGAACGACGATCGGAACACCCAGTCCGTAGGCATTGGCCTTCACAACGGCTCCGACCTCGCATGGGGTGCATTTTTCACGCAGAAGGCGGAAATTGTGCTGTAAGGCATTCACGGAAACAGACAGGCAGATATTCGGCATTCGATAAAATTCCTCCGGCGGACGACACAGGAAGTGTACACGAAACGGCCGCCTCGCAACAATCAAAAAAAGACTTGCAAAACAGACGCGAAAAGCCTATAAAAAATTTCCTTCCGCACAGGAAGGGAATCGCGTTCCGCAGGCTTGTAAAGGGCAGCCTGCAAACGCAAAACCGTTCAAAATTTTAGTTAAGGAGACGGAAATGCCCAAATTGAAAACAAAAAGTTCGGTCAAAAAACGTTTTGCCCGTACCGGTTCCGGCGCGATCAAGCGCGGCTTTGCCAGCAAGCGCCACCGCCTGATTTCCAAACCGACGAAAATGAAGCGCAAAGCACGCGGCATGACGTTGCTCAAAGCGTGCGACTTTACGATCGTCGATCGTTTTATGCCTTATAATTAACGGGGAGGAATAAGGAAATGGCTCGTGTAAAACGCGGTGTGACCGCCCATGCCAAACACAAAAAAGTTTTGAAGCTCGCCAAGGGCTATCGTGAAAGCAACTCCAAACTGTATCGCGTTGCTTTGCAGAAGGTCGAAAAAGGCCTGCAGTACGCTTACCGTGACCGCCGCAAGAAAAAAAGCGACTTCCGCGCTCTGTGGATTCAGCGCATCAACGCCGGCGTCCGCGAATATGGTCTGACGTATTCCCGATTTATCAACGGTCTGAACAAGGCCGGCATTACTCTGGATCGCAAAATCCTGGCTGATCTGGCGATGAACCAGCCCGCCGCTTTTTCCGGAGTTGTCGACCAGGTCAAGGCTGCTCTGAAGGCATAAGCAAACAATTTGCTCAGATATAAAGGGTCGCCTGTCATAACAAGCGACCCTTTTTCATGAATCGGAAGGTAAAAGGACAAGTCATGAGTGATTTGGATACATTACAGGCTGAACTGCTGGCCTCCGTCGATAAAGCAGGAACACTGGCCGAACTGGACGATGTCCGTGTCGCCGCGCTCGGCAAAAAAGGCGTGATTACTGAAAAGATGAAGACGCTCGGGGCCATGTCCCCCGAAGAACGCAAATCCGCCGGACAGCGCTTCAATGCCATAAAAGAGGCGCTGGCCGCCGCCATTGAGGCAAAAAAGGAACAGCTTGAGGATGCGGAAATCAACGCGCGTCTGGCGACAGAAACCGTTGACGTCACTCTTCCCGTCCGCCCCGAAAAGCAGGGGCGCGTTCATCCCACAAGCCAGACATACGATGAAATTGTCGCCATTTTCGGACAGATGGGCTTTGCCGTCGCCGAAGGCCCGGATCTGGAGGACGACTTCCATAACTTCACAGCTCTGAACCTGCCGCCGGATCATCCGGCGCGCCAGATGCACGATACGTTCTATCTGGCCGACAACGGCTCTGACGAACGCTTCGTACTGCGCACCCACACCTCTCCGGTTCAAATCCGCACAATGACATCCCGCAAACCGCCCATTCGCATCATCGCGCCGGGACGGACGTATCGTTGCGATTCCGACATGACCCACACGCCCATGTTCCATCAGGTTGAGGGACTTGTCATTGACCGGACGACAAATATGGCGCACCTGAAAGGTTGCCTCGTTGAATTCGTCAAGACGTATTTTGAACTGGACGACGTTCCAATCCGTTTCCGTCCTTCGTTCTTTCCGTTTACGGAACCTTCGGCCGAAATGGATATCGGCTGTTCACGCGAAAACGGCGAACTGGAAATCGGCGCCGGCAAAAGCTGGCTTGAAATTCTGGGATGCGGCATGGTGCATCCGAACGTGCTGACCGCGTGCGGCATTGACCCGGCGGAATATCAGGGCTTTGCCTTCGGAATCGGCATTGAGCGCCTGGCCATGCTGAAATACGGCATCCCTGATCTGCGGACATTTTTCGATTCGGATCTGCGCTGGATCAAACATTACGGCTTTGTTCCTCTTGATGTGCCGACGACAACGGCGGGGCTGAGCCTGACGGGAGGGAACAAGTTATGAAATTCACACTGTCCTGGTTAAAGGAATATCTGGATACGGACGCCGGCGTTGACGAAATCACCGACCGTCTGACGGCCATCGGTCTTGAAGTCGAGGAGGTCGTGGATCCGATCGCCCCCGTGGCCGGACTGATCGTCGCCGAAGTTGAAACATGCTCAAAACATCCCAATTCGGATCATCTCCACATTCTGACGGTCAATACAGGGAAAGAGACCCTTCAGGTCGTCTGCGGCGCGCCGAACGCCCGGGCGGGAATGAAGGGCATCCTGGCGCGTCCCGGCGATTTCATTCCGGCCATGAACGACAGAATTAAAAAAGGCGTCGTCCGCGGCATTGAAAGTCTCGGCATGATGTGTTCGGAACGCGAGCTGGGGTTGGGTGGCGACCATCACGGCATTATTGACCTGCCGGATTCAGCCGTTGCCGGAGCACCGCTGACGTCGGTTTATCCGTCTGATCCTGTTTTTGATGTCTCCATAACGCCGAACCGCGGTGACTGCATGAGTGTCCGCGGCATTGCCCGCGATCTGGCCGCCTCCGGTCTGGGAAAATTCAAGGCGCTGAAGCCGATCGAGCTGAAGGAAAGCTTCCGTTCGGACGTGGTTCTGGTCAACGACGCCGTCGAAAAGGGCTGTCCGCTGTTTACCCTGCGTGAAATCCGGAACGTAAAGAATGTCCCAAGTCCGCAGTGGCTTCAGGATCGACTGACGGCGGTCGGCCTGCGTCCGATCTCGGCACTGGTGGACATTACGAACTATTTCACTCTGGCCTACGGACGACCCCTGCACGTTTTCGACGCGGACAAGGTCAAGGGTCGGCTGACAGTCCGTTCCGCGAAAAACGGTGAAAAGATGACCGCGCTGGACGGCCGGACGTACGAACTGTCCGAAGGAATGATCGTGATTGCCGATGAAAACGGCGTCCAGTCGCTGGGCGGTGTCATGGGCGGCGAAGCGACCGGATGCGACGAAAACACAACGCGCGTTCTTCTGGAATCGGCCTTCTTCACGCCCGAAGCGATTGCCCGGACGGGACAGAAGCTTCAGTTGAGTTCCGACGCCCGCCAGCGTTTTGAACGTGGCGTTGATCCGGCGACGACTCTGCCGGGTTCAATCCGCGCGGCCGAAATGGTTGCCGAACTGTGCGGCGGTGAGGTTTCGGAAATGATCAAAGCCGGGAATGCTCCGGAAGCCCGCGAAGTCATTCTGTTTTCGCCGATGCGCGTAAAACAGCTCTGCGGCATTGCTCTGCCCGATGAGGAATGCCGGAGCATTCTGGAAAAACTCGGCTGCGCGGTCACGGCCTCCGATCTGTTCCATATGGAAGGCGGTGCCTTTGAAGTCCGCCCGCCGTCCTGGCGTTCTGACATCACCGGCGAGCACGATCTGGTCGAAGAAGTCCTGCGCATTCACGGTTATGACAAGCTTCCGGAATTTTCACTGCCGCGCCCGGCGGCGCAACGTCCCGTCCTGACGCCCAAACAGCGGCGTGAAGCGATGGTACGCCGGACATTGGCCGCCCGCGGCGGATACCAGACGATCACCTGGTCGTTCATGTCCTCGGCCGACGCGAAACATTTCCGCGGCGGCGACCCGATCTGTCTGGCCAATCCGATCAGTTCGGATCTGGACGAGATGCGTCCGTCTCTGGTTCCGAACCTGCTGACGGCGGCACGCAACAATATAACAAAAGGGGCGAATGACGGATTCCTGTTTGAAATCGGCCCCGAGTTTTTCGGTTCGATCCCCGAACAGCAGAGAACCGTCGCCTGCGCCCTGCGTTTTGGCGCCGCTGTTCCCCGTCATTGGGCGGAAAAGACACGACCCGCAGATGTCTTTGACGCCAAAGCCGATGCGCTGGCGGCTCTGAACGCGGCAGAAGCCCCCGTTTCGATGCAGGTCGCGCGCGGTGCGCCGGACTGGTATCATCCGGGACGTTCCGGTTCTTTCCGAATCGGAAAAACGATTCTGGCTTATTTCGGTGAGATTCACCCGAAAATCCTGAAAGCCATGGACGTCAAAGGTCCTGTCGTTGCCTGCGAGGTTTTTCTGGACAGCCTTCCCCTGCCGCGCGCGAAAAACGGCAAAACGCAGAAGCTTCTGAAACCCCGGCCGTTCATGCCGATCATCCGGGATCTGGCGTTCACCGTTCCGTCTTCGGTTGAAGCGGAAAAAATCGTTGCGGCCGCGAAAAACGTTGATAAAAATCTGATTTCCGACGTTTCGGTTTTCGACCTGTATGAAGGCGCGAACCTGGGCGAAGGCCGGAAATCGGTGGCGATTCAGCTGACGCTTCAGCCGGTGGAAAAAACGATGACGGACGAAGAAATCGAAAGCGTCCGCCGCCGTGTTGTCGGCGCTGTCGTTGCGGCGACCGGTGCGGAGCTGAGGGGATAACCGATGGCCGAACCGTTTGCTTCGCCGACCGAGAACACATGGAAAACGCCGACGCTTTCGGGCGCCGTGCGTTTCCCCCGCACCGGTGAAAAGCCCTCGCAACTGGTCATCTACCTGCACGGAATGGGTGGAACCGGGCATTCAAACGTCTGGTTTGTCGAAGCCTTGCAGGATGCCATGCCCGGTGCGGTCTTTTATGTTCCGGACGGATTGGAACCCATTGACGGAAACGAAGAAACGCGTCAGTGGTTTTCCATTCCGAAAGGTTTCAGGGATTCGTGGCTGACCGTTCATCCGGACAAACTTCCGCCTCATGCCCGGGAAAAACTGGAACAGATGTACGAAAACTATAATCCGGCCGCGCTCAGGGTTGTCGAATTCATCCGGGAACGGATGGAGTTCCATGGCATTACAGCCAAAGACACGTATGTTTTCGGCGTTTCACAGGGAGCCATGCTCGGCGTTCAGCTGATTGCCGAAAGCGATCTGCTGGCCGATGAAACGCCGGAAGGGGAGCTGATCCCTCTGGGCGGAGTGATGATTATTGCGGGCTGTCTTCTGAATGCGGCGGAAGTCGAAGCCCATCCGAGCCGGTCAAAACCTGCATTCGTTCTGGTGCATGGTTCAGAGGATACGACGGTTCCGTACAAGGGTCACCTGCTGACGGACCGCACGCTGTTCAAAACCGGGCAAAAGACCGTGACGAAGGTTATCTGGGACAAGGATCATACATTTTTTGAATATCAGGCGATGCCCGACATCATCCGTCTGGCTTCGGAATGGGGTCGGCGGCCGGGGGAAAAAGGGCTTCCGTCCCTGTCTCTGTGAAGAAAAAAGGAGGCTCGCGCCTCCTTTTTCCATAAAAAGAGCCCGACTCCGGTACTCCGAAAAGAACCGCGGACGAACCGGATGACGCTCCGGAATCGGGAAACACGCCCGTTTTCCCGTCGCACCCCGTTCTTTTAAAGGGAAATCCTCTCCTTTTTATCAACGGCTTTTCTGTTTTATTTTCCTGCGTTCTCTGTCATAACTGGAAAAAAATCCTACCGGAGGAAAGCCATGACCCAACGCCTGGAAAATAAAAAAGTCGTCCTGATCGACGGTTCGGGATATATTTTCCGTGCCTTTTACGCCCTTCCCCCGATGAGCCGCGACGACGGAACCCCCGTCAACGCCGTTTACGGTTTCTGCAGCATGCTGATGAAGCTTCTGAAAGAAATGCCGGCCGATTATCTGGCCGTCGTCTTTGATGCTTCGCGCATCACGTTCCGGCAGACGATCTATCCGGAATACAAGGCCAACCGGAAGGAAACGCCCGAGGCTCTGATTCCCCAGTTTCCCCTCCTGCGCCAGGCTGTTGACGCGTTCGGCATCGCTCAGGTGGAAATGGAAGGCTATGAAGCGGATGACTTGCTGGCGACCTATTCCCGCCTTGCCCATGAGGATGGCGCGGATGTCACCATTGTTTCGGCCGACAAAGACCTGATGCAGATGGTCGGTTCCGGCGTTACGATCTTTGATCCGTTGAAACAGCGCGTTGTCGAAGAGATGCAAGTTCTGGAAAAATTCGGTGTCACACCGGACAAGGTCGTTGATGTACAGTCTCTGGCCGGCGATTCGACCGACAATGTCCCGGGCATCACCGGCATCGGCATCAAAACGGCGGCTCAGCTGATTAACGATTACGGTTCTCTTGAAAACCTTCTGGCTCGGGCGGAGGAAATCAAACAGCCCAAACGCCGGGAAACCATCATCGCGCAGGCTGAACAGGCCCGTATTTCAAAACAGCTCGTCCGGCTTGACGCTTTTGCGCCGGTGACGGAATCCCTGGATTCTTTTGCTGTCCAGACGCCGGATATTGAAAAAATCCGGGAATTTCTGACCCGGCAGACCTTCAAAAGCCTGGTCGCCAAACTACCGAACTGGCTGTCTTCCCGGGCGCAGATTATGCCCGGCGCGGAACATCCCGCGCTGCCGGCTGTGCCTGAAATCACCAAGGAATACACGCTGGTGCAGACCCCTGAAGAGCTACGGAAATGGGTGGACGGCGCGATTGCGGCGGGTCTGGTCGCCATTGACACGGAAACCGACGCTCTGTCGCCGACAAAAGCGCATATGGTCGGTTTTTCAATGTCCTACGAAGACGGAAAAGCCTGTTACGTTCCCCTGCGCCATATCGGGAAAGCCCGGCAGGGCGAGCTGTTCGGCGCGGAAGAAGCCCCGATTAACAGCCTGAAACAGATTCCCGTCGAAACGGCGCTTGCAATCCTCAAACCGCTCCTGACGAACAAAGGCGTCCTGAAAGTCGGGCACAACATCAAATACGACTGGCACATTTTTGCCAACGAATACGGCGATGATCTGGATATCACGCCGCTGGAGGACACGATGCTCCTGTCCTATGATCTGGACGGGGCGGCGCACGGGCACGGTATGGACGAACTGGCCGACTTGTACCTGGATTACCGGACAATCACATATGAAGACGTCTGCGGCAAAGGGAAGCTGAAAATCACGTTTGACCGCGTTGAACTCCAGCCCGCCTGTGATTATGCGGCCGAAGACGCGGACATCACGTTGCGCCTGTACCGCTACCTGAAACAGCGTCTGCTGAATGAACGCATGGTATCGATTTACGAAAACATGGATCGTCCGATGATTCCCATTCTGTACACGATGGAACGCCGCGGTATCAAGGTCTGTGAAAAAGAACTCCAGAAGCTGAGCCACACCTTCGGGACGCGGATTGACGCTTTGGAAAAAGAAATCTTTGCCCTGTCCGGCGAAGAGTTCAACCTGAACTCGCCCGCACAGATGGGCAAAATCCTGTTTGAAAAGCTGGCGCTTCCGCACGGCAGTAAAAACGCCAAGACCGGTTCATGGTCAACAGAGGCGACCATTCTGGAAGGTCTGGTGGATGAAGGATACGAACTTCCGGCGAAAATCCTTGAATGGCGCCAGTTTTCAAAGCTGAAAAGCACCTATTCCGACGCTCTGCAGGAACAGATCAATCCGCGGACGGGGCGTGTGCATACAAATTTCATGCAGACGGTGACTTCGACGGGGCGGCTGTCCTCTAACGACCCGAACCTGCAGAACATTCCCATCCGTTCCGAAGAAGGCCGCGAAATCCGGCGTGCATTCATCTCCGAACCGGGGAATCTCCTTCTGTCTGCGGACTATTCGCAGATTGAACTGCGCCTGATGGCTCATGTCGCGGATGTACAGGGGCTGAAGGACGCTTTCGCCCGCGGAATCGACATTCACGCGGCAACGGCATCACAGATGTTCCACGTTCCCGTCGAAGGTATGGACCCGATGATTCGCCGCAGTGCCAAGGCAATCAACTTCGGCATCATTTACGGCATTTCCGCGTTCGGCCTGGCGCGTCAGCTGAGCATCTCGCGGACCGAAGCGCAGGAATATATCAACGCCTATTTCAAACGTTTTCCCGAAATCAAGGCTTATATGGAACAGACAATTGACTTCGCCCGGACGAACGGGTACGTCATGACACCGTTCGGCCGCAAATGCTCGGTCGGCAACCTGAACGACCGCAACGCCGCGCGGCGTTCATTTGCCGAACGCGCCGCCATTAACGCCCCGATTCAGGGCGGGGCGGCCGATATTCTGAAAAAAGCGATGATCCGCCTGCCCGATGCTTTGGATGCCGCGAACCTGTCCGCGAAAATGTTGCTTCAGGTTCATGACGAACTTGTCTTTGAAATCCCCGAACACGAATCGGAAGCGACCGGCGCGCTTGTGAAAAACGTCATGGAAAATGTTTATCAGCTCAGCGTTCCTCTGATCGCCGAAGTCGGTGTGGCAGACAACTGGGCGACGGCGCATTAAAACGTGCGTCGCATATGTGACGGATTTATGAAGAAAATGTGATCCGGCCGACAGCCGCGCCATAATCCTGCCGTAATTCAGGCCGCAATTCGGCCATATTTCAATGCTATTCTGAATCTTGGAATAAAGATGGGGAAAGCAAATGAAAAAAATCATGATAACAACAGCTGTTCTTTGGGGTTTGGCGGGCTCAGCCTCCGCTCTTGAAGTCCACTCGTCCGTTTTGAACAACTCCGGCACATTCACGCTTGCCCGGTCGGTCAAGCTCGGGACTTTGACGGATGATGCACAGGGTTTCACGGGCAAGAATATCTCTGAAGCTCAAAAGGAAAAATACGACTGCACCCGAGACGATAACTGCGGCTCGACTCAGAAATGCTCCGGCAATAAATGCGTTGACGTCTGTACGGCAAGCCCGTGTGCTTCCGGGAAACAGTGCATTGCACAGGCCGGCCATACACGAACCTGCGTTGACTGTACCTCTGATTCTCACTGTACTGCAGGAAAGCGGTGCTCGGGAAGCGAGTGCATCTCCTGTTCTGCCGGCGATTCATGCCGGTGTCCTTCGGGACAGGAAGCCAACGGGTCGGGCGGATG
>USCC01000012.1 GCA_900553035.1 uncultured Rhodospirillaceae bacterium
CCCGTTGAAAAGCAGAAACCCGGCCGCACCGCCCAGAATGAAAATTCCAAGAAGCGTCCACGGCCGCTCAAACCTCCGGACGAACAGAAGCAGGGTGATCCCCGTCGACAGACAATACAGAAGCCCTGTCATCTTCAGCCCGGCCCCGGCGCCCAGGAGGAAACCGGCCAGGAGGAATGTTCGGGCACTGTACCGCCGTTCAAAGCCGATGTCCCGCACCAGAAGGAAGAATGCCGCCAGAATCAGGGCGGCCAGAGGCATTTCGCCCGTCGTCGAGCCGATCTGGAAAAAAGTTGCGAATCCCGTTGTGCCGATCAGAAGGACGGCGGCGACACACACCCGTCCTTTCAGCGTCCCCGCGTCAAAAAACAGCCGTGCCGTCCGGTACAGGAAATACAGAACGAATCCGAACGGCAACCCCAGAATGAAATGGAAAACGGTCGGCTGTGTATTGAATTTTTCGGTCAGAAGATAATTAACGACGTCCAGAAGCGGATTGAAAAACGTATTCAGAAAGGCCGGAGCAATATCGTAATTCAGACGGCCGTTCAAAAAGGCGAAGCCGTTATAGTAATGATAGTTGACGAAGTCCCAGATAACATCGTATTTCAGGACTGCGCTGAGCGTGCAGGCCGCGGTGAGACACAGAAAAAGCGGAAGCGCCCAAGACGCCCGTGACGCGTTTTTTTCCATGAAATGTTCCTTAAATAATTTTACGTATTGCAAATCAGGGACAAGGTTACCTAAATAGGAGTATCCCGTAAACAGATATTTCAGGAAAACGGCTCATGAACAGCATCCCGATGTATAACACTTCGGATTCGCAGGAACCCGCGGATTTTAAACTTGTGTCCGAATACGAGCCGGCGGGAGATCAGCCCGAAGCGATTCAGGCGTTGGTCAACGGGCTGGAACGCGGCGAACGCGATCAGGTTTTGCTGGGAGTAACAGGGTCGGGCAAGACCTTTACGATGGCTCAGGTGATTCAGAAAATGCGCCGCCCGGCTCTGATTATGGCGCCGAATAAAATTCTGGCGGCCCAGCTGTACGGCGAAATGAAGGCCTTCTTTCCCGAAAATGCGGTCGAATATTTCGTTTCCTATTATGATTATTACCAGCCGGAAGCCTACATCCCGCGGACGGATACGTATATTGAAAAGGATTCCGCCATCAACGAACAGATTGACCGGATGCGCCACAGCGCGACGCGGAACATTCTGGAACGCCGGGACGTTATCATTGTTGCCTCGGTGTCGTGCCTGTACGGTCTGGGCAGTGTCGAATCCTACTCCGGAATGGCGTTTTCACTCCAGCCGGGCATGAATCTGGAAGTCCGCGACCTGGCGCGCCGTCTGGTTGATCTGCAGTATCAGCGCAACGACTTGGCCTTTACGCGCGGGACGTTCCGCGTCAAGGGCGATACGCTGGATATTTTCCCGAGCCATTACGAAGATCTGGCGTGGCGTCTGTCCTTTTTCGGGGATGAACTGGAATCGATTGCTGAATTTGATCCTCTGACCGGCGAGAAAAAGCTGGAGCTGAAGGAAATCACCGTTTACCCGGCCAGCCACTATGTGACGCCCCGCCCCGCGCTGTCGCAGGCGATGAAGACCATTCGTGAGGAATTGAAGGAACGGCTGGCGTTCTACCGTGAACAGGGTCTGCCGTTGGAAGCCGAACGCATTGAACAGCGTACGCGGTTCGATCTGGAAATGCTTGAAGCAACGGGGCACTGCAAGGGCATTGAAAACTACTCCCGTCATCTGACCGGCCGCGCGCCGGGCGAACCGCCGCCGACCCTGTTTGAATACCTGCCAAAGGACGCTCTGCTGTTTGTGGACGAAAGCCATGTCTCTGTTCCGCAGATCGGCGGCATGTACCGGGGGGACTTCAACCGGAAGAGCACGCTGGCGAATTATGGGTTCCGCCTGCCCAGTTGTATTGACAACCGGCCTCTGAAGTTCGAGGAATGGGATCAGATGCGTCCGAAGACAATTTACGTGTCTGCCACGCCCGGCCCGTGGGAACTGCAACAGACGCAGGGAGTCTTCACCGAACAGATCATCCGCCCGACCGGGCTTCTGGATCCGGTCTGTGAAGTGCGTCCGGTCGCGGCCCAGGTGGACGACCTGATGGCAGAGTGTCGCCTGTGCGCCGAAAAGGGGCAAAGAGTGCTGGTCACGACACTGACCAAGCGGATGGCCGAAGACCTGACCGATTATCTGGCCGAAAACGGCGTGAAGGTGCGCTACATGCATTCCGACATTGAAACTCTGGAACGCATTGAAATCATCCGTGATTTAAGGCTTGGCGTGTTTGATGTGCTGGTCGGTATCAACCTGTTGCGCGAAGGGCTGGACATTCCGGAATGCGCGCTGGTCGCCATTCTGGACGCGGACAAGGAAGGCTTCCTGCGTTCCGACCGATCCCTGATTCAAACGATCGGCCGCGCGGCCCGCAATGTGGACGGCCGCGTAATCCTGTATGCGGATCATATGACCGGATCCATGGAGCGGGCTTTGTCCGAAACGGCACGCCGCCGTGAAAGACAGGAAAAATTCAATGCGGCGAACGGCATTACGCCCCGAACCATCCGGCGCGGCGTCGCGGATATCCTTCAGGATCTGTGCGACCGGGATTATGTCGATCTGGCGTCGGACGAAACCGCGCTTCCGGTCGGCGGCAAAACCGTGAAAGAGCGGATTGCAAAACTGGAAAAACAGATGCGCAAAGCCGCCGAGGAGCTGGAATTTGAACAGGCGGCGAAAATCCGCGATGAAATCCGCCGCCTGGAAAAATCAGAGCTTCGGTTCTGAGGGATAGCTGTCCGGAAGGATTTGGCTTTTCAGCCTTTCCGGGACACAGATGAACAGCAGGGACCAGAACGAATTTTTAAGCTGGTGGCAGATATGCGGTTCGGGCGACGTGTCCATAATTTCCTGCAGCTGGGCGAACGAAATCGAAACAAATGAGACTGTCAGCCCTTTGTGATTCCGGATAATTTCAGCCTTTTCGTCGGTGAAACGACCGCGCAGAATGAAATCCGTTCCGTTGATTGTCCGCATCGTCCGCGCCGTATTGCCCAGGAAGCGGATGTTTTTCGTTTCCTCGGCCAGCCGAGGGATGACAGCGGCGGCCGGCGCGCCGTAAACAAGAGCCAGCGTGTCGTCCGGTAGCACGATTCTTTCAAACGAAACAACACCCTGATCGGTTTTTCTCTGGCCGTAATTCTGGGAAAACACCATGGTCGTCAGAAAAATGAACAGGCCGAAAACCGCAAGCGCATAATAGGCACCTTCACCGGGAATGCTTTTCGGTTTCGGAATCATCCGGAACGCTTTCACAATGGGAATCGACAGAAGCGTTTCCACGGGGATCAGATACCGCAAAATGGAAAAGTTCAGCAGCCACAGGACATACGAAAGGCTCAGCCAGACAAACAGAAACAGCCCGGCCCGGCTTCCCGCCTGTTTCCGCACAAGCCGAAACAGATAGCCGAACGCCAGCAGAAACCCCGCCGCATAGCGGAAATCCGCCAGAGCCAGCGGCGTTCCATAATCTTTTCTGAACATGAATTTAAATGACAGCAGAATCGGATAAAAAACGGTTTCCCAGAATGTCCGGTCTTTTAAATACAGCGGGTCGGAATAATTCACCGGATCGAAATACGGTGATTTGAAGACGGCGTTGGCAAACGGGAAGACCGGATTGCCGTAATTTTTCCACATGATCCACATCCAGAACCCGTTGAACAGCAGAAAACCCGCCAATCCGGCCAGAGAAAAAAGGGCAATCAGCGTTTTAGGTCGGGAAAGCGTCCGGTAAAACAGGATCAGCGTCAGCCCCGTTGAAGCACAATACAGGACGAAATTCAGTTTCAGGCCGAACGCGGCTCCAAGCAGAAAGCCGGCGATGATATACGTTTTCGGGCGGAAGGCCTGTGTAAAGGCCACGTCTTTCAAAAGCAGGTAAAATGACGCCACGGCCAGAACGGACAGCGGAACTTCGTTTGTTGTTGTGCTGACCTGTGCCAGCGTGGCGAAACCGGTTGCGCTGATTAAAAGCGCGGCTACCGCCGCACAGCGTCCCGGAAAAGCGGATGTGTCAAAAAAAAGGCAGATAACCTTAAAAACGACGAACAGAAGCAGTCCGTAGGGAACGCCCATGAAAAAGCTGAAAACCAGAGGATGATCATTCAGAGCCTGAATCAGAAGGTAGGCCGGAATGTCCATCAGCGGATTGAAAAACGTATTGACGGAACCGGCGGGCGTAATGTCGTAATTCAGCCGTCCGTTCAGAAAGGCATACGGATTGTAATAATGGTAATTGACGAAATCCCACAGCAGTTCGTAATGCACAATGGCCGACACCGTGCACGCGGCCAGCATGAAAACGGTCAGCTGCAGGGGGGATGAGCGGAAAAAGCGGTCTCCCACGGAGGACATCGCTTACCTCGGGGGGAACAGGTCGTTGTAATCGACGCCGCGATAATAAACGAATTTGGGATCCGGAATGTCAAGGGATTTGACCTTCAGGAGAAGCCCCTGCGTCTGGAGTGTCCAGCGCAGACTTTGCAGTTCCTGCTGATACTGGGGCCGGCTTCCGACGACAATTTCGAACCAGCGGTAGGCGGCCAGCGGATTGTACAGCGGCGCGTTTCTGTCCTGATACAGAAAGGCCAGCTGCACCTGTGCGGCGGTCTGGCCGTTGTTGGCGGCCATGTTCAGATATTTTTCGGCCAGAAAGCTGTTTTTTTCGCCGCTCAGTCCGTAACGATAAATCAGCCCCATCAGGTACTGGGCGTCAATATTTCCCCTTTCGGCGGGTTCTTTGAGTTTTTCCAGGGCCAGGGAGTAACGGCTGGTATTGAAGGCGGTGATGCCTTCTTTGAATGAATCGCCGCCATTCCAGTTGGAATAGTCGTTCGGCCAGAAAACGCAGGAAGAGAGCAGAAAAACAAATAAGAAACGGACAATTTTCATTCAGCGGCCCCGGGTTTGTCGGATTAAAGCGGCGTTAACGGCCGGGGAAAGCCGGGCTGTCCGGCGGCCGGTTTCAACGTTGACTTCATAAATGCGTTTCAGAAGGCTCCGGTCTTCCTTTGTTTTCTTGCGCAGCTGATGCCACAGGGCATGATGATCCTCGGCCGACAGATAGGTCGTGTCCAGAAGCACGGCGACGGGCGCCTGTTCCGTTGATCCCTTTATTTTATGGACTTTGTCCAGCTGAGCAAGGATGGTTTCCGCGTTTCCGGCGCTGTCAAATTCCCATTTATCCTTCCCGGACGGGGAAAGCGGCGTTTTGACGTCAAAGGGATAGCCGTCGCCGTCGTAAAAATCGATGTAGGCGGTATCCGAGCGTGTGACGGGGCCTTTGACCGCGCCGCTCAGCTCCGCTTCAACCGCGGACATGGCTTCGCGGATGGTTTTTGGAATCGGGCGATCTTCATGGGCCGGATCAACGGCCAGGCGTTCAAATCCGGGATAATTGCGGTAACGCGCGGGAACATCGGCCAACGTGCGGAGGGAGGCTTGCGCTTCCGGTTCGTCTCCGGCATTTTCAACCCGCGAGGGCGGCATCAGATCTTTCATATTGACCTCTTATCGGCTATACTTTTCTCCAGTGTGGGTCAAAAAACTTTTTTTGTCCACAAAAACAAACGGAAACCTTCTTGATTCGTCAATTCCGGCGGCTTACATTTTTTCTTAAAGTAAAGAAAGGGAAAGGATGAACGCACTGCCCGAAAACCTCGGCCGGGAGGAACTGCTGGCGCTTCTGCGTCCGCTATATCCAAATGGGATATTTCCTTTGGCGCCCGGATGGTGGATAGTATTGACGGTATGCTCTGCGGTCGCGGCCGGGGCGTATCTGTTTTTCACGGGCTTCCGGATGCGCCGCCGGCGCCGGGCGTTCACCGTGCTGGCGGAACTGCGGCAGTCCTTTTCCCGCGACGGTGACATTTCGGCGCTGTCGGCCGGTGTGTCGATTCTCCTGCGGCGTTCGGCGCTGTCACGTTTCGGCCGGGAAGAAACCGCACATCTGGAAGGCGCGGCGTGGCTTTCCTTTCTGGAACGGACGGGCGCTGTCCTGACGGATGATGAAAAAACGTTGCTGACGGCGCAGGCATATGCTCCGCCCTGCCGGGGAGGGGAATGCCGCGAACGGGGCGAACGGCTGGTTCGCTCAGCGGAAAACTGGATGAGGCGCAATTTATGACGCATTTTGTTTGGCCCTGGATTTTTATACTGCTTCCCCTGCCGTTTCTGATGCGGGCGGTTCTGCCGCGCGTCGGGGATAAAAACGAAGAAGCGCTGAAGGTTCCTTTTTTTGAAGGCCTGCAGGCGTTGCCCATGGGAGGGCGTCTGTCGGTTCTGGGCGGATTGAGGATGCGCCGGATTCTCGGTGCGCTGATGTGGATTCTTCTGGTAACGGCGGCGGCGCGGCCGCAGTGGGTCGGCACGCCGGAAAAGATCCCTTCCGAAGGCCGTAACCTGATGCTGGTTCTGGATGTGTCCGGCTCTATGGAGGAACCTGATTTCGTGATACAGGGACGTCCCGTGCGCCGCTGGGACGCGGTGCAGGCCGTGGCGGATGACTTTGTTCGGAAAAGAGAAGGCGACCGGGTCGGTGTCGTGCTGTTCGGCGAACGAGCCTATCTGTTCGCACCTCTGACGTTTGACCTGAAAACGGTTTCCGAACTGTTGAACGAGGCCGACGTCGGGATGGCGGGGACACAGACGGCAATCGGGGACGCTCTGGGGCTGGCGCTGAAAACAATGATTGACGTGCCCGCGTCCAGCAAGGTGGTCATCCTGCTGTCGGACGGGGCGGCGAACGCGGGAAAGATGCGCCCGCTGGAAGCCGGAGAGCTGGCAAAAAAAATGGGCGTCCGGGTTTATACCGTCGGCGCGGGGTCGGACACGGTGGCGGTTCCGACGCTGTTCGGCGTGACACAGATGCCGCGCGACGCGGAAATTGATGAAAAGTCTCTGCAGGAAATCGCACGAATGACGGGCGGCCGGTATTTCCGGGCGAAAAATACGGCCGAGCTGGCTCGTATCTACCAGGATATTGACGCACTGGAACCGGTGAAGAACGACGATATTTTCATCCGTCCGGTGCGCGAGCTGTTCTTTTATCCGCTTGCGGCCGCATTCGGCCTCAGCGTGCTGGGGGCGGTTTTCATGCTTGTCGGAGGGAAACGCAAATGAACGAATTCCATTTTTTGCGCCCCGAATGGCTGTGGGGTTTCGCGGTTTTCCTTCTTCTGCCGTTTCTGGCGTCAAGAAGCCGGACGGCGGGCGGCCTGTGGCGGATGGTGTGCGACCGGGCACTGCTGAAATGCCAGCTGGTTTCGGGGACGGCGCGCCGCTCATTCTTTCCCGTTGTTCTGGCGGCGCTGTGCTGGATCATCGGCATTCTGGCTCTGGCCGGGCCGGCGTGGGAACGTCTGCCGCAGCCGGTTTTGACAAAAGGAAATGATACGGTTTTTGTGCTGGACATTTCCCTGTTCATGAGTGTGACTGATCTGAAGCCTTCCCGGATGGATCGCGCACGCTTCAAACTGCACGATTTCCTGCAGGATATGAAGGGCGGCCAGTATGCCCTGGAGCTTTATGACAACGAGCCGTTTGTGGCCGTGCCCCTGACATCGGATGTGCACATGATTGAAAACGTCCTGCCGACGATTGCCGCCGGCATGATGGGCGGCCGGATGCCGCGTCCGGATCTGGCGCTGGAAAAGGCGCAACAGCTTCTGGAGCAGGCGAAATCAGCGCGGGGGCAGGTCATTCTTCTGGGGGCGTATGTCGATTCGTCTTATGTCGACGCGGCGGTGAAGGCGGCGGCGGCCTTGAAAAAGTCGGGATACACTGTTTCCGTGCTGGGGGTCGGGACACTTCAGGGGGCGCCGATTCAGCTTCCGGACGGGTCTTTTTATCAGTCCCGAGCCGGAAAACCCCTTCTGTCGGGGTTAAGTCAGGCGGCTTTTGAGAAAATAGCCGCGGCGGGCGGCGGCGTTTACCGGCGGATTGCTCTCGGGGACAGCGATGTGAAGGCGATTCTGGCCGCAGCGCCTTCGGAAGCGCCCGATTTCGCACGGCAGGAGGAAAACTTACAGAAGGCCGATGCCTGGCGGGATGCGGGCGTTTACCTGACGCTCCTGCTTCTTCCTTTCGTGGCGTTCGGATTCCGGCGCGGATGGCTTGGGGCCGTGCTTCTGTACCTGGCTTTGACACCGTCGGCGGCACAGGCATGGACGTGGCGGGATTTGTGGGAACGTCCCGATCGGCAGGAGGCCGCACGTCTGTATGCCGGAGAAAAACCCCTACGACCCGAAGCGTTCGGAGATGATCCGGCCTGGCGCGGTGCGGCGGAGTACAAAGCCGGAGATTATACCCGGGCGGCAGAGACGCTCGGCCGTTCCGCGGCTGTTGAAACGGCATATAACCGCGGTAATGCGCTGGCTCATGCCGGTAAGATCAAAGAAGCCATTGATGCGTATAAAAACGTGCTGGAACGGAATCCGGAACACGCGGATGCGGCGTTTAACAAGAAATATCTGGAAGAGCAGCTGAAAAAACAGCAACAGCAGAATCAACAGAATCAGCAAAATCAACAGAATCAGAACCCGCAACAGAACGCGTCGGATCAGTCCCGGAATCAGGAGGGTAAATCCGACCCGAATCAGCCTCAGAATGCCGGTTCAAATCAGGAACGGAAGGATTCTTCCAAAGACGGACAGGCGTCGGATACTTCGGAAGACCGTAAACCGGACGAAACCGGGAAACCGGAAGAGCGCACGGCGGAAATGTCCGACGCCGAGCGCCGCCGGCAGGAAGAGGAAAAGCGAAAAGCCGGAGAGGAAAAGCAGGAGGACGACCGGAAAGGTGCGCCCCAGCGTCAGGAAGCCCGGAAAGACGACAAAGCGGAACAAAGCCCTGAAAAGGGCGCTCCCGGCACGAAAACGGATGAAAAAGATAAGGAAAAGCAGGAACAGCTTGAATGGCTGAGCACGATTGAAGACGATCCCTCCGGCCTGCTCCGGGAGCGGATCCGTCGGCGCAATATGCAGAAACGGAGGATATGGTAGGATGAAACGGTTTTACTTTTTAAGCTTTTTTATTTTAACTCTGCTTCTTCATCAGGCGGCGTCCGCCGGGTTTGAAGGATCGGTCAGCCAGACGACGATCCCCGAAGGCGAAAGCTTTCAGCTTTATCTGCGTCAGGACGGCGATGCGGAACAACCCGACATTTCCGTCCTGAACGAAGACTTTATCATTACGGGGCAGAGGAAAAGCTTTAAATCGACATACATCAACGGCAAATCCGAAAAGTTCAACGAAACCGTCCTGACCCTGATTCCCAGAAAGACCGGCACGGTTGTCCTGCCGTCCATTTCGGCGGGAAAGGAAAAAACCGCGCCGGTGACGCTGACCGTCGTTCCGGGAGGCACGCCGGTTCCGTCCGCCACCGCGCAGGGCAGCGCCCCGTCCTCGAAAGCGCAGGCGAAAGTGTTCGTCCGCGCCGCCGTCGGAAAGACACAGCCGTTCGTGCAGGAGCAGACTGTTTATACCGTGCGCCTGTTCACATCGACCCCGATTCTGGACGGCATGATTACACCGCCGCACGCCGACGGTGTCGCGATTGAACAGTGGGGCGACCCGAAACGTTCACAGACGGTCGTTAATGACCAACCCTACACGGTGACGGAATACCGCTTTGTGCTGTTTCCCCAGAAAAGCGGAAAAATCACGTTGCCGCCGACGCGGTTTCAGGGGCTGATTACAGATCCGGATGCTCAGGAACAGTCGATGGAAGACATGTTCGGCGGTTTCGGTTTCGGCGGCCGGACAGCGTTTTCGGGATTCTTCGGACATAAGAATATTGCGGTACAGTCGCAGGAAATTACTTTGGATGTGCGCCCGAAGCCGGCTTCCGCCGTCGGTGCGTGGCTTCCGGCAACCGACGTTGCCGTGTCCGAAGACATTACACCGCCGAAAACGACGGTGACAATGGGCGACGCCCTGACGCGTACCGTGACGGTCATGGTCAGCGGCGTGCGCGATACACAGATTCCCGATCCTTCATTCCCGGACGGCGCCGGCTATAAACAGTATCCGGGCAAGACGGATACAAAGAATCTGTTCGACGACAAAGGCATTGTCGGAGTGAAGACACGGCAGATTGTTTTTATGCCGACACAGCCGGGCGAGCTGGTTCTGCCGTCAATGGAAGTCCCCTGGTTTGATGTGAAAACCCGGAAAATGAAAACGGCGGTTCTTCCGTCGCGGACTGTTACGGTCACGCCGGGTGAGGGCGGGGCGGTATCGCCGGCTCTGGCGCCGAGCACATCCGTTCCGGCAGAGGAAAAGAACGACGCAGTGACGCCCCAAACGCCGTCGTCCGCTCCATCCGGGGCATCCGCCGTGGCTCCGGCGGCCGGGAACGAAGGCGGTTCCGTGACGATTGTTGGCGCGGATCCGGTGCGTCTGTTCGGTGCGGGGCTGCTTTCCGGGGCCGGGGCGATTTTGCTTCTGTGGGCGGTTTACCGGCTGTTGCGTAATGGAAAGGACACGGCGACCCGCCGGAAAGGACACGAAGCCGCAGACATGCCGCGTGCGAAGGCCGTGCGCCTGTTCAAGGCCGCCTGCCTGGGAGGAAATCCGGCAGAAGCGAAAAAGGCGCTGTTGAAGGTGGGAGCGGTCTATTGGCCGGAAAATCCGCCGCTGAGTTTGTCCGAACTGGCTGACCGGTTTGCGGACGACGCCTTTTTTGTACAGGTTGAAAACCTGAATCAGGCGCTTTACGCGCGGGAGGCTTCCGAATGGTCCGGCGAAGCCCTTTGGCAGGCTTTCCGCGCCACGCGGCAGTACGCCGGGTCTTCTCGTCCCGAGGATGACGCCCCCGTGCCGCCGCTGTATCCGAGATAAGTTATGGATGAAAAGGAAAAACTGAAAAACGAACTGACCCGTCTGAGCGAAGCCGCCGCGAAACGTCAGAATGACGCGGCGGTTGCCGGACTGATGCCGAGCTTCATGCATGAAATGAACAATCTGATCGGTATCGGCGTGACTGCGGCGTCCGTTCTGGAATCAAAGGTCGCGGATACGGCAAAGGCTCTGGAGCAGGGGACGCTGAAGCGTTCGGATATGGATGCTTTCCTGTCCGACGCGGCAGAGGCTTCAGAGCTGGTGGCGGTCAATCTGACGAATATGGCGGAGCTTGTTCAGGCGTTCAGGCAGGTCGTCATGAATCATGCCCGGCGTGAAGTCTGTGCCTTCAACCTGAAGACATGTCTGGAGGGAATCGTGTTCAGCCTGCGTCCGCGCCTGCGCCGGACCCCCCATGCGGTGGCTCTTGACTGTCCGGAAGACCTCCGCATGGTCAGCAGCGCCGGCGCCTTGACTCTGGTCGTCATCAATCTGGTGCTGAATTCTCTGAACCATGCTTTCCGCGAAGGGCAGAAAGGGCATATCCGGATGAGCGCCGCGCTGGATCCCGCCGAAGACCGGGTGACAATCGTGTATACCGACGACGGGGTCGGTATTCCGGAAAAAGACATTCCCTTTCTTTTCAGGCCTTTTTTTTCGTCTTCGCATGAAAACGGCGGCGGATTGGGGCTTTTTACCGTCTATCGGATGGTGCATTTCCATCTGAAGGGAAAAATCACCGTCGAAAACGGCCGGGAAAGCGGTGTTCTGTTCCGAATTGTTGTGCCGCGCCGTGTTACCTTTTGACCTTTGACGCAAAAAAAGACAATATACGCTCTGGAATGATTCGCAACGGAAAGACTTTTTAATGCGTTACATGCATTTTACCCATGCTGTACTGGCAGCGCTGCTGTGGGCGGCGGTTGTCTTCGCTTTTGTGGGCATGAGTTTCATGACGTTCGATCAGGCGATGAAGGGGCTTCAGGAATCGCGGGTTCAGCTGACTCTGTCGGCCTTGAAGCAGGTCATGCAGACCGATATGGACAAGGGAAACGCTCCTTTGGCTCTGAACCCGAAAACCGAAGCCCTGTTTTTCCATTATACGGATGAAGACCCCGATCTGTTGTCGGTTTTTTCCTTTGATCGTGAAAGCGGCCGCATCCTGTTCAGCACATCGGCGGAACAGGCCGGCATGAAGGTGTCGGAAAAGCTGGCTCGTCTCTGCCGTTCGGCGGAAAATTTCGTTGAGGAAACCGAAAAGGAAAGGGTGCGTACGGCTCTTCCGATCATTAACGCCTTTAACGAAAAAACGGGCTGTGTCGCGGCGGAATATGAAACGTATTCCTATGAAAACGGGCGTGACAGAATGATGCGCATCGCCCTGCGTTTAGGCGTTCTGCTGACTTTGATCGGGACAGCCATATGCCTGATGCTTTATTTCGCCCGGCCGTTCCTGGCGACGTTCCCGCTTATCCGGCGGCCGGTTTACAGGCACCTGATTTTATGGGGCGCCCTGATTCTTCTGCTTTGCGCGGTTCCGGCATCGGTTTCGGGCATGTTTTCCTCTTTTGAAGCCGTTCTGCGGAAAAACATTGCCCTGAAAACGCAGGTGATTGCCCGGCTGGTTCAGACACAGGTCGAGCGGGCGGTGCAGAAGGGCGTTCCGTTCAAATCCCTGAAAAGTGTCGAAGTGTGGCTGGACAGCATCCGCCAGAAAAATCCCGAGGTCATGTTCATCCTTTTGACCGATAAATCCGGGCGTGTCCTTTACGAAGCGGGAACGGCGGCGGAGGCTTTCCGTTCGGATCCCCGGACAGGGAAAGTCAGCCTGCGGCACGGTTATTACAATGCGGCCGAACCGATCGGTATGGGAAAAGCCAATGTCGGATGGGTTCAGATCGGCGTGAAGGAGAGGTTCGTCCGTGAAAAGATTTATTAGCCTTGTCCTGGCCTTGTGCGCATTGTACAGCTTTGTTCCGCGGGCGGCGGCGGAAGAGGCCGGGCCGGGCGAAAAAACGGTTTACATGGTTTTATGGGACGGATGCGAAGACGCCTGCCGGGGATTTCAGGATTATCTGAAAACCGCGCGGGTTCCGGCTCGGATTGTTTTTCTGGACGCACGCAAGGATCGTTCAAAAATCGCTTCCTTTGTTTCCGAGGTGCGTGAAAAAAGACCGGATCTGCTGGTGACGTGGGGGTCTCTGGTAACGCTTGAAATGCTGGGTGCGGAAAACGATGGGCGCACGTCGCGGTATGTCCGTTCGGTGCCGGCCGTTTTCATGGTCGTGTCTCAGCCGGTGGAAAGCGGGCTTGTTTCGGGAATCGCAGCCCAGGGGCGGAACATCACCGGCGTTACGCATCTGGTTCCCGTGGCCGAACAGCTGCAGGCCGCGCGTCAGTTTATTCCCTACAAACGGCTGGGTATTATTTACAATCCGGCCGAAACGAATGCTTCCGTGACGGTTGAACAGATAAAAAGCTATGCGCCGATCATGAATTTTGAGGTTATTGACCGCAAAGTTCCCTTCAGGCCGGACGGCCGCCCGGATGAAAAGGCGATTGCGGATCTGACCGCCGAGCTGGCGGAAAAAAAGGTTGAGCTGATTTATCTGGGGACCGACGCCTTCATGAACGCGCACCGTGATGTTCTGACCGAAACGGCGTCGTCGCTGAACATTCCCGTTCTGTCGGCCTCGGAAGGTGCTGTGCGTCGCGGCGGCGCGCTTTTCGCGTTCGTGCATCGTTATTATACGGTCGGCCAGATGGCCGGCCGCAAGGCGGCCGAGATTTTACGGGACGGCATAGCGGCTTATGATATTCCCATTGAATCGCCGCAACGTTCGCTGTTCGTGGTCAATATGGAAGCCGCCGAACGGCTGGGGATTTATCCGCCGCTGAATCTGCTTCAGAACGCGGATCTGGTGAACCCGCCGGACTGAGCGGGAGCCGCCGCGGGAACCGGAGATGCCGGAGGGGTCGGACGCGGCGCCGCCGGAACGGGCGCCGGATAAAGCCGTTCGGCAGAGGGATTGAATTTTTTCTGCCCGCGAGGAAGAAGATAACGTCCTTCCGGGGTTTTCAGGCTGCCGTCGGCATACAGCTCAAACCGGAAAATAGGCATTTTTGAAAAAGCGTCCACGGCTTCGGAGCACGGAACCTTGCGCCGGTCGGCCTGTTCCCGGAAGCTGTTCGTTTTCGCAATGGCGTATTCCTTGTACATTTCCTTTTCAACCCGTTCGTTTGCGGCTGTGTTGCTCAGCAGACGGCTGGTGATTTCTTCGTAAAGGTAAAGCTGACGGTAAGCGCCGCAGGCCATGGCGACTCCGGCAACCGTCCCCAGCTGTGCCGGTTCGCTCTGCCTCTGCTGGGCGGCGGCCGGTGCGACGAAAGAAAAAAGGCCTACGAAAAAAAGCGTAATTTTTTTCATGACGATGTCCGTTTGGTAATCCTTGTTCCGAAATAAAATAGCAGACAAAAGTTCATAAAACGCTAACGCCGCGCGGGGATCCGTCCGGTGGAAGGCTTGTTTTTTTGTCTAATAATTATCCGTATTTTCGGATTAAGATATTTCCTTCCAGAAAATTCCGTAAAAACAATTGCATCCCACCGGAGAGCATTTTATAATCTGACACAGTTGGATTTTTAACCGCGGCAGATGCTTAAATGAAAAATGACAGGATTTATTTCCAGGGCGCCTTTTCCCCGAACCGGACTGTTTTGAAAAAGGCGTTTTCTTCAAACCGGTATTTCTCGGAAAGAAGCAAAATCTTCCGGAAGGAAATTGAAAAGGTTGACGCCCTGCCCGGAAGAAACCAGAAAATAAAAGCACTGCGCGCAATCGCCGGCAACAAGGTGCTGATGTCCTGGGCCAACAGCGGTGAACTGATGATGCTGTACCGCGGTTTTCGCGACCAGGGCGCCTTTCAGGACATGATCAACATGTACGGGAAGGCGGAAAATGAGGATTTCAAAAGAGCTCAGACGGTGCGTGAAATGCTGGGCGGCGCCTACAACAAGGTCAAACGGCCGGATAAAGCCATTCGTATCGCTCAGATGCTGTTCGCCGAAGGACGCGAAACCGGCGAAGTTTACCAGATTTTAGGTCGTGCGCGTCTGTTGCAGAGTGACAGCGCGGAATCCGGAAACGAAAAACGCACGTTTCTTGAGGAATCGGCCGCGTTTTATGAAGAAGGCTTCTCTCGTTTTTTTGAATTTTATCCCGGGATTCAGGCGGTTCACCGGCATATCGAGCTGGGGAACCTGGAGAAAGCCGCGAAAATGGCCAAGCTGGTGTCTTTGGCCTGCAAGCGCGACGGCGCGAAGGAAACAAGCGATTTCCGCTGCATGTCGGCTCGTCTGGAAGCCGCCTGCATCCTGCGCGACCAGAAGGAAATCGACAAGACCATGCGCCAGATCGTCAAATCCGACGCACCAAAATGGATTCTGGCGGATTCCATCCGTTCTCTGTCGCGGGTCAACGTCCATTTCAAATCCGACGAGACGGCGGCGGTGGTGGATTCCCTGCGTCTGCTGATCACCGGAAAGGAACCGCCCCTGCCGCCGGCAGATAATTCCAAAGAGGAAAGCGTCCTGCACGCGCTTCATTCCAAAAGCTATACCTACCGCGGTGCGGGGTCCAGCTTCCGGGGATCCATGACGATTGACGGTAATTTCAAATACGGCGGCCAGCTTCCCGCGCATTCGATTTCACGCAAGGATCTGGAATTTTTTGATGCCCTGCTGAACCGGAGTATCGGAGAACTGTTCCCGCCCGAAGATATGCCGGAAGGGCTTTTTTCTTCCTTCTCATTCAATGAAATCAACAATCCCGATACGTTTATGAACATGGCCGACAAGTTCATCCGGTATCATTTCGGGACGAATAATTTTCTGGATACGGGTCTTCATCTGGAAGACAACGCTGCGGTTGAGAACAGCTCGTACGACAAATGTGTCAGTGCTCTGATCCATCTGAGCGGCAAGGATCGGAGCTCGGAAGACGATTCCAAAACAAACATTTCCGCCATGTTCGCGCTGGGGCTTGGCGACTGCCGCCACCATGCGCAGGTGAAGCAGATCATGTTCGACTGCTGGCAGAAGAAAAAGATGAACCATGCCCTGTCTTTGGCGATGAAGGCTTTGGAGCAATCGGATGAAAAATCGTACGACAAGGCTGTCGGCATGTTTTACGACGTTTACAACTATGAACTGCGTACGATTGACGTCAAGGTTCAGGCGCCGGTGAAAATGGAAAAACCCTATATGCCAAAGAAAGACGGCAGCGGACGGTTCATTGCGGATAAGACGTCAACGGTGGAGGAACACACGCTGTCCGTTTTGTTGCAGCGCGATCACCACGGTATTTTGAAAAAAGTCGGCCTGCGCGACGCGTTTTATCAGAATCACTATCCGTGGAGTCATGCGGACATCGACATTTCGCAGATCGAAGTGAAGAACGGTAAATTCATCATGCCGGCCGGCGAAATCCCCGGTGAAAAAATAAACACCGGAAAACCGGCGCCGGTAACGCTGACGCCGACGGATTATGCCGGAAAACGGGATACCGCCGCGCGGGACTGTACCGGCGAAACCGTCCGTTTGATGGGACTGCCTGTCAGTGAACTGAGTTCTCCGGAAAAATTCCTCAACGTCCTGCATCACCGCGAAGAGATGAAGCAGGAATTGAAGAACATGATGGAGTATTTTGAAAAGAAGGACGCGCCGGTCAGCGAAAACGTGAGCAAAGGGACGGAAAAACCGGTGAAGGAAACGCCAAAGCCGAAAAAAGCGCCCGAAAATCTGAAGAAAACCGTGCCGCTTCCCGTCGTGCGGAAGTTGTTTGCCTTTCAGAAGGAATTGGGCAAATGATTGCGGAAGAAATGGAAACAGCAAAAAGGGCTCTGGAAACATTTGAAGCGGTCTGTCCGAAATGCCATCGGAAAAACCGTGTGACAATTGTCCTGCGGGACGGATTCGGCGTTGAAGAGGAATTTTTCTGCGCCGGTTGCGGTTTGGAAATGGGAACGGTTGAGGCCGGAGAGCCGCCTGTGACGGAGCTGGCGGATGAGGACTGAAGAAAAACGGTCATGACCCCGGGAGCGCTTCGGCGCTCTTTTTTATCGTTTCTCCTTTTCCTTTGTCCCAAAGCGGCGAACGGCATTTGACGAAATTTTGTCCATGTGTCACACTGGAAGCTAAAGAACAGTTCTTATGGAGAATCCGAATGCCTTATGAAAGAATGAAAGGGAAGTTGCTGGTCGCTCAGGGCGGCGGCCCGACGGCGGTTATTAACCAGTCGCTGGTCGGCGTTGTTCTGGAAGCCCGCAAATTTAACCGCGTCGATCTGGTTTACGGAGCGGTGCACGGTGTGCGCGGCATTGTGAACGAAGACCTGGTGAATCTGTCCAGCGAAACGTCGCATAATCTGGAAATGGTCGCGAACACGCCGTCTTCGGCTTTGGGAACGACACGGGACAAGCCGGATCTGAAGTACTGCCAGCAGATGCTGAAGGTGATGCAGGCGCACGACATCCGTTATTTCCTGTACATCGGGGGGAACGATTCATGCGATACAATCCGCATTATCAGCGAAGAAGCCAAAAAGGCCGACTATCGCCTGAGATGCATCCACATCCCGAAAACAATTGACAATGACCTGATGCACAATGACCACTGCCCCGGCTATCCGTCGGCGGCGCGTTACGTTTCACAGGCGTTTATCGGCCTGAACCGCGACAGCTGGGCGTTGGGCGGTACGGTCATTGCCGTGGTCATGGGACGCCACGCGGGTTTTCTGACGGGAGCGGCGGCCATGGGAAAGAAATTTCCCGACGACGGGCCGCATCTGATTTACATGCCGGAACGCGTTTTCAGCATGGAACGCTTTGCCGAGGATGTCAAACGTGTGTATGACCGCTATGACCGCTGTGTCGTGGCCGTCAGCGAAGGGATCCATGATGAAAACGGGAACCCGGTCATTACACAGCTGAACCACTGTCATGAATATGACGCGCATGGCAATATTCAGCTTTCAGGCTCCGGCGCTCTGGGGGACGCCCTGGCCTGTTTCCTCAAAGAGAAGGTTGGAATCCGGCGTGTCCGAGCCGATACGCTGGGCTATATGCAGCGTTCGTTCGTCGGATGCGTTTCCGACGTGGATCAGCGCGAAGCCCGTGAAGTCGGGGAAAAGGCGGTTCAGTTCGCCATGTGGGGCGACAGAGACGGTTCCGTGGTCATCAAACGGATCGGCTTTTATTCCTGCGATTATGACCTGGTTCCGCTGGACTGGGTCGCGGCCAAGACAAAGATGATGCCTGACGAATTCATTACGCCGGAAGGCAACGATGTGACGGATGCTTTCCGGATGTATCTTCGGCCTCTTCTGGGATCAAAGATGCCGGACGCTTACCGTCTGCGCGCACCGTTTATGAAAAAGATTCTGAACAAGGGCGTGGCTCAGTCGGAACGCCAGCCCGGACTGCCCAGCTGGTAAGGTTTCGGGACGGCACGACCGTCGGCCGGCGGATTTACACGACAGAGATGAAAAAAAGCGCTTTTCCCAAATGCGGAACGGCGCTTTTTTCAGACATCCGCCGTATCCCGCGGCGCCCGTTGATCCGATTCGCCGGGCAGAGATGAGACGGTGCTTTCGTGTCGAAGGTTCCCGAATGCGAAGAGGTTTTTCCGAGAGGGAAAGAGGAAACGCCGCGGGGACGGATTTTTTCATATCCGGCGCTTAATGCCTGAGGGGCTCCGGCGGAACGGTTTGCCATGCAACGATGAAAAGGCGTTTTCCCGATTAAGACGGCTTCACCCCGAATTCTGAACTGAATCTGTACCCTGTTTTTGAAAAAGGCCGTGCGGTTCACCGCGGCCTTTTCTTTTTCAGGCGGCCGGCGTATCCACATTGCGCCGGTGTCAGGTTTGCCCGCAAAGGACGGGGGCGTTGTCCCGAGGCGGAAACGCGGCTGATACCGTGGTTTCAAAGAGTGCCCCGCGGCCGCAGGAACGTTTTTTCAGGCGGACGCCGCTTCGTGTTCTTTTGCGGCGCTTGTTTCCGAACGGTTTCCAAACAGCCACGCCCGCATCACAGCCGTTACCGCCGTCGGGTTTTCCAGAGGCGACATGTGGCCGCTGTCCGCGATGACGGCGTGCACGGCATTCGGAATCGCATCGGCAATCTTTTTCATCAGGTCCGGCGGCGTCAGTTTGTCCTGATACCCTCCGAAAACAAGGGTCGGACATGTAATGCCCGGCAGCAGGGGGAAGGAATCCGGGCGGCTCATGATGATTTTCTGCTGATTGATATACCCCTGAATGCCCACTTTTTCCGCCATGTAGAGCAGAACCCGGCAGACCATGTCGTTGTCCAGATGTTGCGGCGCGACCAGATTGGGCAGTACGGAATGGATGATGTTTTTCATGCCTGCTTCCCGTGCCGTTTCAATCATGTTCATCCTTTTGCGGCGCGCTCCTTCGGTGTCCGGCAACGCCGACGTATCAATCAGAGCCAGCCTCTTCACACGTTCCGGCGCCCGGCGCATGATTTCAAAGGCAATATATCCGCCCATGGATATGCCCGCCAGAGCAAAATAATCCGGCGCTTCCCGCAGAACCCTTTCCGCCACGCTGCCAATATCCGTATCCAGGGTAAGGTCGGGGACGAAAAAATCCACTTCTTCCTTCAGCGCCTGAATCTGGTGAAGAAACAGACCCGCGTTACACATCAGGGCAGGCAGCAGAACAACCGGCGTTTTTTCCATTTCCTTCCTCTTATCTTATCAGATGCTTCTGGACTTCCTTGAATTCAGGCGTCCCCGAGCGGCGCAGCCACTCGAACAGAACCATCTCAACCGTCACGATATAAATTCCTTCCTGCACAAAGCGTTCGTGCGCGGCTTTTTCGCTGTCCGGCAAGCGGGAACCCGAAGCGTCCGTGACGACAAAAACGTCGAATCCTTTTTCCTTTAATTCCACCGCCGTTTGCAGAACACAAATATGCTCCTCGATGCCGGCAATGACAACCTGTTTTTTTCCCAACGCGGCCAGACGTTCCATGAAACCCGGTTCCGCAACGGCGGAAAGGCTTGTTTTTTCAAAAAAAGCATCTGGCGGAGCCGCGTCGCGGACGTCAAACAGCGTCGGGCCAAGACCCTTCGGATACTGTTCCGTGACAATTGCCGGAACACCGGTGATCGCGGCTCCTTTCAACAGGCGCGCGCATCCGTCGATGACTCGGCGCGGCTCGTTCATGGCCGGTGCAAGGCGTTCCTGGACGTCTATAATCAAAAGACATACGTCGGTTTTGCTGATTAACATTGTTCTGCCTTTCATTTCGGTATAAGGTATCCCTCTATTCCTGTCACACTTTAAACGGATTCAAAACATAAAAATGAGTTTTTACGATTTAGGACTTTCCGAAAAAACACTCAAAGCCGTTGATGAACTCGGCTACAAAGACCCTACCCCCATTCAGGAGCAGGCGATCCCGCAGATTTTAAAACGCAACGATGTGATCGGCATCGCACAGACGGGGACCGGAAAAACCGCGGCCTTTACGTTGCCGATGATTGACATCCTCGCGAATGGCCGGGCCAAGGCGCTGATGCCCCGAACCCTGATTCTGTCGCCGACCCGCGAACTGGCGACCCAGATTGCCGAATGCTTTCAGAAATACGGGAAATACCAGAAGCTGAACATGGCGCTGCTGATCGGCGGGGAATCCATGGTTGAACAGCAGAAGATCCTCAGCCGTGGGGTGGACGTGCTGATCGCAACGCCGGGGCGCATGATTGACCTGTGCGAGCGGGGAAAAATCCTTCTGCGCGACGTGCAGGTTTTCGTTCTGGACGAAGCGGACCGTATGCTTGATATGGGCTTCA
Organism: uncultured Rhodospirillaceae bacterium; assembly: GCA_900553035.1. Classification (GTDB taxonomy): domain Bacteria; phylum Pseudomonadota; class Alphaproteobacteria; order CAAGCB01; family CAG-977; genus CAG-977. The sequence goes on from USCC01000012.1 coordinate 20,813, forward strand.
TCCCCGATATTGAAAAAATCGCGGCGAAACTGCCCAAGGTGCGCCAGACTCTTCTGTTCTCAGCGACGATGCCTCCGGAAATCAAGGCACTGGCCAAAAAGTTTATGAACTTCCCGGTCGAAGTTCGCGTTGATCCGCCGACGTCAACCGCCGTTACGGTCACACAGTTCATGATCAAAACCCATGATAAGGGCAAACGCGACATCCTGCGCCGCCTGATCAGCGAGGAAAACGTCCGGAACGCCATGATTTTCTGCAACCGGAAAAGAGACGTTGACGTTCTGTACAAATCTCTGACCAAGCATGGCTTTTCAGTCGTTGCTCTGCACGGCGACATGGCACAGGGCATCCGGACGGACACTCTGAATGCCTTCCGCGAAGGCAAGGCACAGCTGATGGTCTGCTCGGACGTGGCGGCGCGCGGGCTGGATTTGCCCGAAGTCTCACACGTTTTCAATTTTGACGTTCCCGTCAATTCCGAAGACTACATCCACAGAATCGGACGGACAGGCCGTGCCGGGCGCAGCGGCCGTGCGTTCATGCTGGTGACGTCGGCGGACTTCAGGAACCTGGCCGCGATTGAAAAGCTGATCGGCCGGAAAATTGACGAAATGCCGAACTTCTCGGACGAAAATGTGGTGCCGGAGAAAAAGGACGGAAAGCGGTGCGGCCGCCGGAGTGAACATTCCAGGCCGGCAAAGGACGAAGCGGCCGATTCCGAAAAGAAAAACACCCGTCCGGCAAAAACGGCTGAAAAAACGGCAAAGGCCGAGGTGAAAACGACCCCCGTGAAGGCGGAGAAGGAGAAAAAGCCGCGGAAAGAAACCGGGAAAAAGGAAGCGAAGACGGAAACGGCTTTCGGCAGCGTCGTGCCGGCCTTCATGACGTACGACATCAAGATTTAAAGGGGCGGACAACATGGCGAAAAATGATCTGGTGCTGAGCGGGCCTGCGGCTCTGCCGGAAGGCGAGGTGAAGCAGGCGGTCGTGTTCCTGCACGGATACGGCGCGAACGGCCATGACCTGTACGGCCTGAGCAGTTTTCTGAAATGGGCGTTTCCCGAAACAGCCTTTTATTTCCCGAACGCCCCGCAACCCGTGCCGGGCGGCGAGATTTTCGGCGGCCGCCAGTGGTTTGACCTGTCCTTTTACGATCCGACGGTTCTGCTGACAGAGGAAGATGCCGAAGCGTTGTGCCGCCGGATGTTGCCTCTGGCGGAACAGGTGCGGCCCCTGACGGACCGCTATCTGACGCAGGTGCAGGAAATCCACGGGCTGAAGCCGAAGGATACGGCTCTGGTCGGATTTTCTCAGGGCGGCCTGATGGCTCTGTACACGGCGTTGCGCCGCAAAGAAGAAATCGCGGCGGCCGTCGGCCTGTCCGCTGTGGCCGTAACATTTGACGGCCAGACATTTTCGCCATCCGATATTACGTCAAAACCGCCCGTGACTCTTGTACACGGCGATGCGGACGATGTGGTTCCGCTCGCCTCCTACCGTCTGTCGATGGCCAATCTGAAAAAGGCGGGCGTTCCTGTCGAAGGTTTTGTTGTCCCCGACCTGATGCACGGGATTGACGACACGGCGATGTTCCATCTGAAGAACGCTCTGCGCCGCGGTTTCGGCCTTGAAACGCCCCGGCCGTAAATTTTTTTAAGGACGGAAGCCTCCTTTTCGGGAGGCTTTTTTCTTATATATTATGTAAAAGGTGCTGTTTTCGCTTGAACGGAAAGGTATTTTTAACGAAGTCGGGGCAAAATCAAAGAATGGAAAAAAGTATGTCAGACGCAAACGTGCGCGGAAAAACAGGCTCTCGTTCGTCCGGAGGAGGACGTCCTTCCGGCGGCGTTGACCGTGCGACACAGTTTATGTGGCTGTCCCGGATTTTCGGGGGAATCTGTTTTGCGCTTGTGACGTCGGCGACGGTTCTGGCTTTGTCGCTGATTCATCTGACGTCGGAAGCGGAGGCGAACGCCCTTCTGGTGTCAAAGCCGACGTATTCTGAAAATCTGGCGTACTTTGAACCTTTGCATATGGACATGCCGACGATGGATGTTCTGGCCGAAATGTTCGTTCGTCAGTATGTGACCGTCCGCAATACCACATGGAAGGATCTGCCGGAAATGCGGCGGATGTGGGGGCCGGGCGGCATTGTACGCTACATGTCCACGCCGGCGGTGTACGATCAGTTCTGGCGTCGCGAAGCGATACGTTATTTTGACGGTGAACGGGCTCCGTCCGTAATGATCGAGCCCGACATCCGGCGGATTATCAAGGAAGGCTGGAACAGCTGGCAGATTTTCTTTGATACGCGCCTGATGGAAACGCCGATCAGCGAACCGGTGATTGATCACTGGATTGCGACGATTCAGTTCCGGTACTACCCGGGCAACGCGGTGATGTACAACCGCCTGCGCAATCCGCTGGGATTTACGGTGACGCAGTATCACCTGGCGCGGCAAAGGAAATGACGAAAGACGCTTGATGTGGACAAGACGCGGGAAAGCGGATAAAACGAAAGGATAAGGAAGGAGACGGACGGCAATGAAAAAATGGCTTTTTATCATCGGTCTGATTGTACTGGCGGGAGCGTGCGGATCCATTTTCGAACTGGAACCCGTGGGGATCGGAACCGATTACTCGGAATTGAAGAAATCGCCGTGCGCCTGCCTGCAGCTGGATCTGAAACCCGGTCTGCCCGAATGGATGATGTCTTAATTTAAACAGAGCAACGAACCATGCCGAAGCCGAAACAGCAGCTGACCACTCAAAACGCCGCCAAGACCGCCGCCAAAGCTGCGGAAAATGCGGCGGCGCTGGTCAATAAGGCAAAGGAGAAAGTCCCACAGCTGGCCGAAGTGTCGGAACTGTCCGTCGACCTTCTGCGCGAACGCCGCTATCTGTGGACGGCGCGCGCCTTTGCCATCGTTTCGGCGGTGGCTCTGTGCGTTAATCTGGTTCTGCTTCTGGCCATCGGCAGTCTGTTGCCTCTGAAACGCGTTGAACCGTACCTTCTGACATTCCAGAACAAGGAAGAACAGGTCGTGCGGATTCAGCCGCTGAGCAAGAATATGGCCGCCGAAGACGTCATTTCCGAAGCCATGATCCGCCAGTATGTCATGCTCCGCAACACAATGATGTCCGACATTGATGAAATGTCGTTCCGCTGGGGGCCCGACGGCCCGATACGCTGGATGTCTTCCAGCAGCGTTTACAATCAGTTCAACAAAACGGTCAAGGATTGGCTGTCACGGATCAAGCTGGAAGGCCTGACCCGTGAAGTCCGTATTGAATCCGTCGTGCGTAACCAGAACATCTGGATTATTTACATCGTGACGCGGGACATGCTTCCGGAAGCCGAGGAACCGGCGGTTTCCCGCTGGCGCATCCGGATGGCCATCCGTTATTTTGCCAAAGACCAGAACGAAGTCAAATACATTAACCGGCTGAAAAATCCCCTGGGGTTCTCCGTGGAGGGATATTCGATTGAAAGTGCCAATGAGTAAGAGGATGGTGCCGTGCAGAAAAAATTGAAAATTCAGGCGTTGGCTTTCCTGTTCGTTTCGTGCGTTTGCGCCGGGACGGCTTTTGCGCAGCAGCCTTCCGCGGCGCGCGAGTCCATGGACGCGGCGATTGAACAGCATAACGGACAGTATTCGGAAATGGATATGTCCTATCTTTCCTCGCTCGGCATGCAGCAGAAGGCGTGGAACAACCCGACCCAGCACCTGGGCGAAGGACAGACAAAGCCGGGATATTCGAAATATTACTGGAAACCCGATCTGGTGCTTCCCATCCGCATCCGCGAAGGGATGGTGACGCTGATTAATTTCCCGTCGTGGGAGCTTCTGGAAACCGTCTGGATCGGTTCCAACGAAGCTTTTACGGCTCAGTTCCCAGCGCCGAACGCGCTTCTGGTTCACGCCAATCCGGCCATTGGAGCCGTCGGCGTTGACAGCAACATGATCGTGTTCGGACGTTCGGGCAACCGCTATGTCTTTTACCTGCGGAGTGAAACATATAATACCGACCGTATTACGAACGCGGTGGTCGACATTATTGTCAATGACGAAAACTATACGCCCGATGATTCGGGACGTACCCCGGTTGCTTCGGGAGCAGCGGACAACGGATCGGTTGCGTCTTTCGGACGCGGCGGTAATGTGCGCGCCGTCGGCGGTAGCGGGAAGAAAAAAGCCGTGAATCCGGCCGAAGGATGGCTGGAAGATATTCCGGTCGATCCGGAGAAGCTCCGGTTTGACATTGATATTTTCGCGCCGAATCCCGATGATATGGAGCTGGCGCCGGAACGTGTCTGGCGTGACGACGTCTTTACCTATATTGATCTGGGGCCAAAGGCGCTTTCAATGCTCCAGCGGCCGATCGTCAACCTTCTGGTTCAGGGCAGTGAAGTTCCCATCGGTTTCCGCACCCGCGGGCCGAACGGACGCCTGATCGTGGTAGAAGGCATAGGCGATTTGATTCTGCGTAACGGCAAACGTATCTTGTGCCTGAAAATCCGGAAGGATCCGACGTACGGGACGGAATGGGTGGAATATGAACCGTCGGTTCAGAAACCGTGGAACCCCGGGCCGCTGATTACAACGGAAGTCGAAACGGCGATGGGCGGCGGCAGTATTGTCGCGGCCGGCATTACCCCGCAGGGCGGGGGCTATACGCCGAACGCCTTTGTCAGCGCCGGAGCCGCCGGGAGGGGAATCCCGGGCGCGGGCGGCGCTTCAAGGAGCGGAAGCCGCTCAATGCGGCGTTCATCAGGAGCCCCGGTCGAAAATATCGCGATTGAACTCGGCTCTGACAGCGAAATCGTGGCTTTGGAACGTAAATGGGACAATATTGCGCGCAAGAACAGAGACCTTCTGTCCGGCTTTGAACCGTATTTCTCGGTTGACGCCGTGGCCGAAGGCGAATCGCGCGACCTGTTCCGCCTGCGCATCGGGCCCGTCAGCAGTATTAAGGAAGGCGACAAGCTGTGTAATCAGCTGGGGCGCCGTGGTGTGACTTGCATGGTTGTACGGACGCAATGAACGAAGAATTACTCAGCTCATCGGACAGGTATTTAAAAAAATCCAACAGGATGCTGTTGATTGTCGGGATCGTCGCGCTTCTGGCGTTCCTGGGCGGCATCATTGTCCTGCTGAGCGGAGAGGAAGAGCAGAAGGAAGACGCAAAAGTCACCATCGGCGGATCGGCCGAAAGCACGACGAATGTCCTGGGCAGCGATGCCGACCGTTTCAATATGAACATGCCCGAAGACGCCGCCGCGCCGCAGTCCGTACGCGTCGTGGCAACGCCGGATGCTTTGAAATTCGACCAGGTTGTTCTGGGGACTCTGGCGGAAGGGACAATTACGCTCTCCGCTTCTTCGGGCCGTGTCGGAATCATTGCCGTCGAATTCGAGGAAAATCAGCAGGACGGCTTTACCCTCGAGAACAAATGCAAGGATGACCAGATTCTGACGCCGGACGCGACCTGTAACGTGATTGTGCGCTGGGAGCCGAAAACGGCGCGGAGCATCCAGAGCAATCTGTCGATCCGGTGGCGTGATGAGTCCTTCGGCATCATCGGGAAAAAAGTGATTGTTCCCGTGTCGGCCATGGCGATTGACACAAGCATGTGCGGCGTTTGTGACGAAGCGCCGGGCGGCGGTTCGGTCATTGATAATCTGCGCAAAAAAGGACGTGTCATTCTGGGGCCGGACGGAAAACCCATCGGTTATGCGGATGAAAACGGCAACGTCTATGATCTGGAAGGCAAGAGAATTGGCACCCTGCGCGAAGACGGCACGGTCGTTGACGATCAGGGGTATATCATCGGCGTGGCGGAGGGACAGCGCATCGCTTTGGGCCCGGACGGTCAGATCATCGGGACGATTCTGCCTGACGGCCGTGTCATTGACAGCCAGGGTCGTCTGATCGGCCATGCTCTGCCGGACGGAACGATTGTTGATGAAAACGGCAATATCATCGGTTCGGCAGTCACAATCGGCCGGGCGGTTGACAAGAACGGAAATCTGATCGGGCGGGTCATGCCGGATGGCCGTGTTCTGAACGATAAAGGCGAGCTGATCGGGTATGTCAACCCGGACGGGACGATTGTCGATCTGAACGGCAATATCATCGGTTCGGTCATGCCGCAGGGCGGCGTGGTTGATGCGAACGGCAATCCGCTTGGAACAGTTCTGCCCGACGGCAGTGTGATTGACGCCGACGGCAACGTGATCGGCCGCGTTCTGCCGAACGGCATTGTGGTGGACCGGGACGGCAACATCATCGGTCGCGTGGTCAAACCGGGTCTGGCGATCGGACCGGGATGCAAACTTATCGGCCGGGTCAGTACGGATGGCAGCGTCATGTCAGCCAACCGCAAAGTCGGCCGCCTGACGTCCATGATGACCGTCGTTGACCTGTCGGGGAATCCGGTCGGCGGATATGTTGAGGAAGGCCCGCTTCTGGACTGGAACGGGCGAATTATCGGCAAGGTCGATCCCGAAGGGCAGGCCGTCAGCTTTAAAGGAAATGTGCTGGGATGCCTGACGCCGGATTCGACGGTTTTGAACGATGAAAATGAAATTATCGCACGGGTCATGCCCAAGGGTGTCGTCGTCGGCCCGCGGTGCGGGGTGCAGGGCTTTGTCATGCCGGACGGCAGTGTTGTCAACAAAGGCGAACCGACCGGGCGTATCCTGCCGGACAGGACGTTCCTGAAATCGGACGGAACAATCGGCGGCAGTCTTGCGCCTTCGGGGATCGGTTTTGCGGCGGGGTGTCAGGTTCTGGGGTTCGGAAATTCGGACGGTGAAGTCGTTTCGCTTCAGGGCGAAGTCGTCGGATGTATGGCGGCCGGAGGCGACATTTATAATCAGGATCAGATTGTTATCGGCCGTGTGCCGCCGACTTCAACGGTTCTGGGAATCGACGGCCGTGTGGTCGGTCTGGTCAGCGACGCCGGACGCCTGGTGGACAAGAAAGGCGAAGTTCTGGGATGTTTCGACCCGGACAAGCTCGCGATTTCTTCAAAGGGCGAGGCGGTCGGGGCTTTGATGCCGACGGGCGGCGTGCTTGACCGCGAAGGGCGGACAATCGGTCTGGTTATGCCCGATGCGACCGTGACGAACGTAAAAGGCGCCTCTATCGGCCGGGTGATGCCGGACGGAACCGTGATTGATCTGAGCGGTCAGGTGATCGCGCGCGTGGCGCCGTACTGGGGTATTCCGCTTCAGGCTGCCTGCCGTCCCATTGGCCGTATCCTGATTGACGGGCGCGTGGTTGACTCGGAATTCAAACGGAACGCCTTTGTGCAGATGAACAATACGGTCGTCGATCCGAAAGGTGAATTCATGGGGCGCGTGGCGTTTGCCAAAGGAGGCATTGACGCCAAAAACAAATATCTCGGCCCCGCCGACGATACGGGGGCACTGTACAATGAAAAAGGCGAAAAAATAGGCTGTCTGCGTCCGGACAATCTGTTCGTGACGGATGATGCCCGTTTCCTCGGGCTGCCTCTGGCGGAAGGGCTGGCCGTCAACGCGGCTTCGGCCTTGACGGGGCGTGGCGATACGCATGGCGTTGCTCTGAATGTTCCGGCAACGGAAATCATCGGCAGCGTCGCTTCCACCGGATATATTCTGGACAAGGACAAGAAAACAATCGGCGGCGTTATTCCGACCGGGGCGGACGTTCTGGACGAAGAAAGCCAGACAATCGGCCGCATCCTGCCGGACGCGACAGCTGTCGACATGAGCAGCCGTTTCCTCGGCCGCCTCCAGATGCCGGACGGCCGCGTCGTTGATAAGGAAGGCAAGACCGTCGGCCGGATTTTCGTCGGCATGCGTCAGGTGGTCGGTCCGGACGGCCGCATCATCGGCACAGTCATGCCGGACGGTTCGGTTGTTGACGCTTCGGGACGGGTAATCGGTCGGGCAGATTTGAACAACAGGGTCGTCGATCTGAACGGCAAGCTTATCGGCGAAGTCCTGCCGGTCGGTCAGGCGATTATCGGCCCGGACGGCAAGGTTATCGGCTATGTCGGCGCGAACGGAGAACTTGTCGATGCGGAGGGGAATCCCATCGGAAAGCTGGTGCCGAAAGGAAGTGCCATAGACGCTGACGGCAACGTGATCGGGCGAGTTCTTCCCGACGGCACGGTTGTGGACAAGGACGGCAACGTCATCGGAAAACGTTATCCGAAAGGCACCGTGTTCGATAAGGACGGCAATGTCATCGGGCGTGTTCTTCCGGACGGGACGGTTGTTGATCTGAACGGCAAAGTCATCGGAAGACAGCTTCCGGACGGGACGGTTGTTGATCTGAACGGCAATGTGATCGGGCATGCTCTGCTGAGGGATGCCCTTGTGGACGCAAACGGAAACATCATCGGTTACCCGGTGGACGAGGACACCTATATCGGTGCGGACGGAAAACCGGTCGGGCGCTATCAGGCCGGCGGGATTCTGAGCGATGCCGAGGGCAACATGACCGGCTACACGGTGACGGACGGTTTGGCTCTGGACTATGATAACGCCGTCATCGGGACAATTGACGGCGAGGGGATTGTCATTGACAAATCAAACAAGCGAGTCGGACGTCTGCTTCCGGATGACACGGTGGTTGACAATCTGAACAACCCGATCGGCACGGGCATTGTGAACAGCCTGCCCATGGGACGGTCGTGCAAAATGCTGGGAACAATCGGCTCGGACGGCAAAGTCCGAGCGGCCGGGGGTGAAATCCTGGGCAGCATTTCCTTTGACCGGGGTATTCTGGATGCGGGCAGCAACATGGTCGGTACGGTGGTCGGACGCGGATCGGTCATTAACGAACCGTGTCAAATCGTCGGCCAGGTGAATGCGGAAGGCAAAGTTGTCGATTCCAAAAACGTACAGATCGGATGCGTCGGATATGACGGGACGGTTTCGGATCCGAACGGAAAGCGGGTCGGCCGTCTGGTGCAAAAAGGCGAAGCCATCGGTTTTGACGGCCGTCCGATCGGCCGAATCGTCGCGAACGGTGAACTTCTTGACGATCAGGGCCGTGCGGTCGGTTGCTTTACACCGGAAGGAGCCGTGGTCGATACAAAGAAAAAGATTATCGGTGTCAGCCCGGCCTGGAAATATATTGTTGATTCAAGGGGAAGCCTTGTCGGGCGTTTAGTGGGCGGAAAATACATCGTCGAACCCAATTCGGGGTCGGCCATCGGCAGTCGCGCGGAAGACGGACGCCTGGTGAACAGCACGGGGCGCGAGCTGGGCGTCATTGTCCCTTATGGCCGCCGTGTCATTGCACGGGACGGGCGGATCGTCGGTTCGGTCATGCCGTCCGGCCGCGTGGCGGATGACGACCGGAAGGAAATCGGCTATGTGACGTCCTCCATGCGCGCTTTGACGGATGAACGTAAATTCCTGGGACGTGTCGTTCCTGTCGGCGAGGTCTGTAAGGATCGCACCGGCGCGGTCGGGACAGTGCATTTCGACGGAACGATCGTAAATGAGAATACCGAAGTCCTCGGACGCCTGCTGGCGGATGGGCGGGCTCTCGGCAATGACGGAACGGAATTGTGCCGCATTACCATAATGAGTACTCAGGACGAAGATTCCGCCGCCGTGAAAACGTTTGCGGGTCGGGCAGTCTATGGTCCGGACGGGAAGCTTTTGGGCTATGTGGGAGAGGACGGCCTGGTGCGTGACGCAAACGGCAACGTCATCGGTCGGGTGATGCCGGACGGGACCGTCGTCGATATGGCGGGTAACGTGATCGGGCAGGCGGCTCCGGCCAAGGAGATGGTCGGTCGTGCGGTTTACGGGCCGGACGGGAAGCTTTTGGGCTATGTGGGAGAGGACGGCCTGGTGCGCGATGCAAACGGCAACGTCATCGGCCGGGTGATGCCGGACGGGACGGTCGTTGACTTGAACGGCAACC
>USCC01000013.1 GCA_900553035.1 uncultured Rhodospirillaceae bacterium
CCGTTGAAGCCGGAGAAAACCTCGGCTTCCTGCCCGGCGACCTGAAGGAGAAAATCGATCCGTATCTGCGCCCCCTGTATGACGCTTTGTACGAAATGATGCCCAAGGACATGGTTGATAAAAAGCTGGAACTCGGCGAAATCGAAGTCGCGCCGCTGGCTTTCATGCGCGGCCGCACATTGGCAAACGCCATGGTCATTCTGGACGAAGCGCAGAATACGACGCCGATGCAGATGAAAATGTTTCTGACCCGTCTGGGCGAAAATTCCCGCATGGTCATCAACGGCGACCTGAGCCAAACAGACCTGCCGCGCGGTGTGCAATCCGGCCTGGCCGACGCTCTGGACGTTCTGTCCGGCGTCCGGGACATCCGCTCCGTGACCTTCACGGAACGCGACGTTGTCCGCCACGGTCTGGTATCCAGCATCGTCAAGGCCTATGACAAACGTTATGCTTCGCGCAAGGGGCTGGTCGATGTCCTTGACCGTTGACATTCGTATTGACGGCGGCGCATGGGTTTCCGCCCTGCCGGACGCGGAGGAAACCGTACGGCAGGCCGCACAGGATGCGTGGAAAGAAGGCAACACCGGCGATCGCGCCATTTCCGCCGACGACGTTGAGATCAGCGTCCTGCTGACCGACGACGAAACCGTACGGACTCTGAACAGGAATTACCGCGGCGTTGATCGGCCGACAAACGTGCTTTCTTTTGCAACGCTGGACGACGAGGATGAACCCGTTTCCGACCCGTTTCTGGCCGGCGACATCATCATCGCCTTTGAAACGACAAAGCGGGAAGCCGATGAAAGCAATAAGCCGCTTCGGGATCATTTGATTCATCTGACGTCGCACGGTGTCCTGCACCTGATCGGCTATGATCACATCGCCGATGACGAAGCCGCCGAAATGGAAACGCTGGAAACGCGGATACTGGCGGCTCGGGGCATTCCCGATCCGTATGGAACCGGCGAATGAAGCGTTTTTTTTCCCGCGCCGCGTCTTTTTTCAAATCGCCCGTTTTTCTCCGGGCGCTTATGGCTCTGGGTTGCGGGCTGATTGCTGTCGGGGCTCTGCCGCCGTATTACGGGCTGATCTGTCTTCCTGTCGCTTTTTCCGGGCTGTTCTTCCTTTTGAACCGTGCGGCCTCCGGGAAACAGGCCTTTGCCCTCGGTTATGCTTTCGGCTTTGGCTTTTTCAGCCTCGGCCTTTCATGGGTCTCCAATGCTCTGCTGACCGAAGGAATGGGGTTTGCGGGACTGGCTCCGTTGCCGCCTCTCGGTTTCGGCATCTGGGGCGGCTTTTTCCCGGCCGCGGCCTGTCTGACGGCCTTTTACGCCCGCGGACGCTTCCGCCGTCTTACCGCCTTTGCCGCGGCGTGGACGCTTTTTGAATGGGTTCGCGCATGGCTGTTCACGGGTTTCCCATGGAATCTGATCGCGTCGGTCTGGACCGCACAGCCCGAAATGTTGCAGACGGCCTCCTTATGGGGAGGCTATGGTTTAAGCCTTGTGACGGTTTTCACGGCCGCCCTTCCGGCTTTGATTTTCAGGCGCCCCGGCGTTTCCGATGTTCCCGCCTCTTTCCTGAAAAAATACGGAAGCAACCTGGCCGCTCTGCTCCTTTTTGTCCTGATTCCGGCCGCGCTTGCCTTTTACGGCGGACGGCGGCTGGAAACGGCGCCTTCGGAAACGGACACAATCCGGGGTATGCTGATCCGTCTGGTGCAGGCGAATGTGCCGCAGGGACGGAAATGGAACGCCGATGAAGCCGAACAGATTTTAATGAAGCACGTGCATCTCAGCCGCGCTGCCGGCGCCGAAAAGCTGACGCATGTCGTATGGCCCGAAACGGCGACGCAGTTTCTGCTGGCACAGGATGAATTCGCCCGGGCAATGGCCGTCAATGCCCTGAAACCCGGCGCCGTCCTGATGGTCGGCTCCCTGAGGACGGAACCCACGCCCGGCCGCATGCCTCCGTTTCGTCTGTACAACAGCATTCTGGTTTTCGACGATGCCGGCGTTTTAATCGGACAATATGATAAATCTCATCTGGTGCCGTTCGGCGAATACGCTCCCCTGCGCTCTGTCTTTCCCTTTATGAAAAAATTCACGCCGGGGATGTATGATTTCTCGGCCGGAACCGGTGCCAGGACGATAACCCCTCCCCGGCTTCTTCCGGTCGGGATGCTGGTCTGTTATGAAGCGATTTTCCCCGGTGAAGTCGCCGACAAAATCAACCGGCCTTACTGGTTTCTGAATGTGACAAACGATGGCTGGTACGGCATAAGCGCCGGGCCTTACCAGCATTTTGCCGCCGCTCAGATGCGCGCCGTCGAAGAAGGCGTCCCCCTTGTCCGTGCGGCCAATACGGGCATCAGCGGCGTTGTGGATGCTTACGGACGGGTCACGGCTTCACTGCCGCTCGGCATCCGGGGTTTTCTGGACGTCGGCCTGCCGCGCCGGACGGAAAAGCCGACCCTGTACGGCACGTACGGGAACAAAATCCCGCTTGGGATCGCCCTGATCCTGCTGGTGTTCTCCTGCCTTCCCTTTTCAGGAAAAACAAAAGGAGCGAATACATGAAAAAAAGTCTTTTCCTGTTCGTCCTGACGGTTCTGGTCTTCACGCTCGGCGCATGTCGGAACATTTATGAATCGGAAACGTATTCGACAAGCGATTCATACGGCGATATTTTTGAAGGTAAAAAAATTCCCTGGGATTCCCGCATATAAACACGCGAACCTTTTTTCCGACAACAAAAATCCGGCGTCCGAAACCGCCGGGTTTTCGTCCGAACGCACAGCGTCCGTCCGATTCAGCGACGGTTTTCAAATTCATTCAGAGCATTTTCAACATCTTCCGGGAAGGAAAGAGACAAAATCCGACCGGCGAATTCCTCCATTTCAGAAATACGCAGGGATCGGATGCGCTCCTTAACCATCGGCACGTTGGTCACGGGCATTGACAGTTCCCGCACCCCAAGCCCCAGAAGCAGCGCCGCGTAATGGTTGTTCGCCGCCATTTCGCCGCAGACGCACAGGGGGATATCGGCGCTTTTGGCGGCATCGGCCGTCATCTTAATCAGCTTCAGCACCGCCGGATGAATCGGGTTGAACAGCCCCGCAACAGCGGCATCGGAACGGTCAACCGCCAGCGTATACTGAATCAGATCGTTCGTCCCCAGAGACAGAAAATCACAGTGCCGCGCCAGAACGGACGCTTCAAGAGCCGCGCTCGGCACTTCAATCATCACCCCCAGAAGCGGCATCCTGTCCCCGATCGGGATGTTTCTTTCCCTCAGATCCGCCGCAACCCGGTTCAAAATATCCCGGGCGGTCAGCAACTCGCCGACCGACGAAACCATGGGCAGCAGGATGCGGACGTCACCAAAGGCGCACGCCCGAAGCGCCGCCGCGAACTGCGTTTCCAGAAGCGCGGAAAACCGCAGGGCATACCGGATACCGCGCACCCCCAGCGCCGGATTCGTGCTGATCCCCGTGTTCAGAATCTGGGCGCATTTGTCCCCGCCGACGTCAAAGGTACGGAAAGTGATCGGTTTGCCTTCCATGCGCGCCGACACGTCGCGGAGCGTCTCGAACTGCTCGTCTTCCGAAGGCAGATCCGAACGGTTCATGAACATGTATTCGCTACGCAAAAGACCGATGCCGTCCACGTTTGATTGGAGAAGCACCTCGACTTCGCTGGGCAGATCGATATTCCCCTTCAGGCTGACCGTCACGCCGTCCAGAGTGATGGAAGGCAGATGACGCAGGCGTTTCAGCGAACGTTTCCAGCGCAGAAAATCCGAACGGTACCGACGGTAGCGGTCGATATTCTCCTGCGAGGGGCAGACAATGATTTTACCGTATGCGCCGTCAATGATGACAATGTCGCCCGTCCGGACATCGGAAAGAAGATTCGGGACAGCAACGACAGCCGGCATGCTGAGCGAACGAGCCAGAAGCCCCGTGTGGCTCTGCGGCGATCCGGTCATTGTCGCGAAAGCAGCCACCCGCTTCGGATCCAGAAGCGCCGTATCCGCGGCACTCAGATCACGAGCCAGAACAACCGCGTTTTCGGGCAGCTGTGAAAAGGTTTCCGGCGCGTCGCCGACCAGGTTACGGATCAGACGCGTCCCCACGCCGCGGATATCTTCCAGACGCGAGGCAATATAGGCATCGTCCATTGAAGCAAACGCTTCGGCGATCAGGCCAATTTCGACCTGCACCGCGGCTTCGGCGTTAATCAGATCCTTCCGGATGCGTTCGTAAACCCCGCGCAACAGGCGTGAGCCTTTCAGCATATGGCGGTAAACGTCAAACAGATAGCTGATCGGGTCGTCTTCCAGGACATCCTTCGCCCGATCCCACAGCATGTCGAACTGTGCCGAGGTTTCCTGAACGGCTTTCAGAAAACGCTGGTGTTCGCGTTCAACGTCTTCGGGTCGGATGCGGTACTGGGGAACGGCCGTCAGCAGGTTGTCGTACACATATGCCCGCCCGATGACAATGCCCGGCGAAACACCAATGCCGTCGTAACTTTTCTCAATGCCCGGAACGGGGCACTCATTTTCACCGCACCCTTCCGCTTTGGAAACGGCGGAAAGTTTTTTAATCTTCGTAAAATTTATCATCCACCAACTTTTCCAATGCCTTAAGAGCCTCTTCCGCCTGCACGCCGGAGCAGCTGACCACGATTTCGGATCCCCGTGCCGCGCCCAGCATCATCAATCCCATAATGGAATGACCGGAAACCTCCTGTCCGTCACGGCCGACGGTTATTTCAGCGTCAAAATCCTCGGCCACGCGGACAAAGGCTGCCGCCGCCCGGGCATGAAGCCCCCGGACGTTTTTTATTTTTAAAATGCCCGCTGTCGTCTGATCCGCCATTCTTCCTCCGCCTTAACCGTGATTCAGCAAAGCCGAAGCGACGTTGATGTATTTGCGGCCGGCCTCCTGAGCGCTGAGCGTCGCTTCCTTCAGCTTCTGAGTCCCCCGGATTTGTGCCAGTTTGATCAGCATCGGCAGGTTCATACCCGCCAGCACTTCGATATTCTGCTGATTCATAATGGAAATCGCCAGGTTTGACGGCGTCCCGCCGAACATGTCCGTCAACACGGCGACCCCTTCTCCGCGGTCAACGGCGCTCAGTTTGTTCTGGATTTCCTCGCGTCTCTGTTCCATATCGTCTGTCGGAAAAATACAGACGGTTTCAACGGCTTCCTGCGGTCCGACGACATGCTCCATCGCGGCCTTCATTTCGTCCGCCAGATGCCCGTGCGACACCAAAACCAATCCTATCATTCGTTCCACCTCAGTCTATTTATCCAATTCACGATGAGTCAGAGTTACAGTATACTCTTTTTTCGCCAAAAGCCACGCATAAAGCCTTTCCGCCGTAAACACGGAACGATGGCGGCCGCCCGTACACCCGACGGCAATCGTCAGATAACTTTTTCCCTCCCGGGCAAAGCGGGGCAGCAGAGGTTCAATGAAACCGGTCAGGCGCTCAAAGAAACCGTCGAAGCCCGGATCCGCCGCGACATAATCGGCAATCGGCCCGTCCCGTCCGGTCAGCGGACGGAGCGCGGGTTCATAGAACGGATTGCGCAGGAAGCGCACGTCAAAAACCAGATCCGCGTCCCCGGGAAGTCCCTGACGGAAAGAAAAGGACATAACGGAAACGACCATTCCTCCCGACCGCCCGGGCGCAAAATGCTTTTCAATATAATGACGCAGGTCAGCGGGCTTCAAATCCGTTGTGTCAATGACGAAATCCGCCTTCGAGCGCAGAGGCTCCATCAGGCGGCGCTCCTGCGCCAGACCCTCGCTGACGCTTTTGTTTTTGGCCAGAGGATGGGAGCGACGTGTTTCCGTAAAACGGCGCAGAAGTTTTCCATCATCGCAGTCCAGAAAAACAATACGCCCCGAAACGCCGTCCTCTCTGAGCAGAGCGTCACAGAAAGCGCTGAGCCTTTCACCGTCAAACCCCCGCGTGCGCGCATCAACTCCGACGGCCAGAGGCGGCCGGTTCGGGTCGGTTTCCTGCGCCAGAGAAGGCAACAGAGCCAGCGGCAGGTTGTCGATCACTTCGTACCCCAGATCCTCCAGGACTTTCAAAGCCGTTGTTTTGCCGGCTCCGGACATGCCGGTCACAATCACGACCGGACGGACTTCCCGCATCATTGAACAATTACCCTTTCGCCTGTGCAAACCGACAGAGCCACCTTTATTTTCGCCACGGCCGACGCCGCCGAAGGATCAAGAAAAAGAAGAGGTATTTCAATTCCTTCAATAACTTCGGACATCGGATCAGGCATCCTATCAATTTCATGGGACGGACACAAAGCTATCTTTAGTTTTATATGCGTTTCCGGACGAAAAGGCATCGGAACGATGCCCAGTCCTCGAACCTCGATCAGACCCCGGATTTTATCCGGGGTCCGCGCCTTCAGCTTTTCCCCTTCCTTTTCCAGAAAAACCCGGTCGTCGGCGACCAGTTCCGCCCCCGCGTCAATCAGGCGAAGAGCCAGGTCGGACTTACCGCTTCCGGACCGCCCGCAGATCAGCAGACCCGCGCCGTCCCATTCGACACACGAAGCATGCAGAGGACTCATCCTTTTTCCTCCATGACCGCCGGCAGGACAATGACAATACAGGCGCCCAGGATTTTCCCGTCCCGGTCCGTCCTGTTGCGCGCGTAAATCGTCCCGTTCAGACCGGTAATGATTTTTTCGGAAATGGAAAGCCCCAGCCCTGAATGATGCCCGAACTGTTCGGTTGAAGGCCGTTCGCAGTAAAAACGCTGGAACAGCTTTTCTTCGTCCCCCGGCGGGATACCCGGCCCTTCGTCTTCAAAACGCAGGAGAAGCATGGTGCCTTTTTTCTTGGCAACGACCGTAATCGTCCCGCCGTCGGGGCTGAAAGAGATGGCGTTGCCAATCAGGTTGTAGAAAACCTGCGCCACACGGGTTTCCATCCCCAGAACCGCCGTCGTTTCCGGAAGCCCTTCATCCCATTCCAGAACAAAGCGCAGATGCCGTTCTCCCGCCGCATCGCCCAGATTGTATACTTCAATCAGAGAGGAAAGCAGCCGGTACACATTAATCGGTTCAAATTCCTCGCGGGACAGTTCAGCGTCCAGGCGCGACAGGTTGGAAATGTCCGTAATCAGGCGATCCAGACGCAGGATGTCTTCGTGAATGATTTCCATCAGGCGCTGTTTTTTTTCAGGGTTGGAGATATGGTCAAGCGTCTCGACCGCACTGCGCATGGAGGAAAGAGGGTTTTTGATTTCATGCGCCACATCGGCGGCGAAGCGTTCCGTCGCATCCAGACGTTCCCATAACGTATCGGTCATTTTGATCAGCGCCCCCGACAGCGCTCCGATTTCATCCTTGCGCTCGGTTTCGTCCGGAATGACCTGGCGCCGGCCCCCGCTGACACGGATATTGACCGCCGCGGTTGACAGACGGTTCAACGGCGTCACGATTGTTCGAACCATAAAGAAGGACAGAAGAATCGTCACGACGAACGCAATGGCAAACAGGCGAAAGACCGCCAAGCGGAAGGCAACCAGATTTTTAATGACGTTGTCAAGGCCGCTGTTGACCATAATCGCGCCGACGATCTGGTCATTATAAACGACGGGAAGAGCGACGCTCAGGATGCGGCCGAAGCCGTCCTTATAACGGATTTCGCTGGCGAAAACACCGTCTCCCAATGCGACACCGACTTCCTCATAATCGAAAGCCGTCTGGTTTTCCGGTTCTTCGTATCGCGGCAGTTTTTCCTTGCCGAACAGTCCGTCCCACAGCGTCCCCTGCAGGAACGACAGCGGCCGTTCCTCGGGCCGGCCCAGACCGACCAGACTGTCCGCCGAAAGCACGCCGTTGTGGTCGAACAGGCGGACGCGGACGTTGTCCAAAGACGCCAGACGCCGCACGATATGCCGAGCCGGCGTCGGGACAAGGCGAAAGACTTCGCGCGGCACACGGGTCAGAAGGTCGCCTGTCCGGCCGAAATTTGAAAAATAGGGAAACCGCCGCGTTTCCGGCGCCTGAAGGAAATAGCCGTTGCTGACGCTTCTGTTTTCCCCGGGCGAAAGCAGAGAGGGAACGAATTCCGACGTCACAGCGCCTTCGCTGACCGCGACGGAAATCAGTTCGGCCTGCACTTTGAGGAATTTGATTTCCGCATCAATCAGCCCCTTCTGGTAATGATCCATATAAAACAGGCCGGCGACCAGAAGAACCGGCGCCAGCAGGTTGACGAGCAAAAGCCGCCATGCAATCGGGGAACGCAGAAAAGAACGTCCCGCAAGATCCGCGCTCCCGTTTTTCGGGGAGGCCTCCTTTCCGGAAAAAGAATCGCGGATGCGGGACATGATGCGGAACACGGAATTATCCTTCGCGGTAGCGGTACCCTATGCCGTAAAGTGTTTCGATGCGGGAAAAGTCTTCATCCATTTCCTTGAATTTGCGGCGCAGGCGCTTGATATGGCTGTCGACCGTCCGGTCGTCGATATAGACGTTTGAACCGTAAGCCATGTCAATCAGCTGGTCGCGTGACTTGACGAATCCCGGCTTTTCGACCAGAGCGTACAGCATCAGGAATTCCGTAATCGTCAGGTCAACCTGTTTGCCGCGCCACGTACAGAAGTGCCGTGTCCGATCCAGCACCAGGTCGCCGCGTTCAATAATCTGATCCTCTTCCTTTTCGAGATTTTCCTCGTCGCCGTTCATGACGTCAACGCGGCGCATCAGGGTTTTGATGCGGGCGATCAGCAGATTCTGGGAAAACGGCTTTTTAATATAGTCGTCCGCTCCCATGCGCAGGCCGCACAGTTCGTCCACCTCGTCTTCCTTGCTGGTCAGGAAAATGACCGGCACGTTCGATTTTTCACGGATGCGGCGCAGGGTTTCCATTCCGTCCATGCGCGGCATTTTTATATCCAACACGACCAGAGACACCTGCTCCTTCAGGACACCATCCAGTCCGGCGACACCGTCCGTATAGGTAAAAACCTGGAATCCTTCTTCTTCCAGAACCATCGAAACGGAAGTCAGAATATTCTGATCGTCGTCAATCAAGGCTATTTTATTGCCCACGTTTTTTCTCCTGCCTGTTAGTTTAACGTCATCTGATATTAACAGGTCATTTTTTTGAAATAAAGGTTATATTTCATTACGCTTTGACGCCGATTTCAGCTGACCGCACGCCGCCATGATGTCCTGCCCCCGCGAGGAGCGGATCGGCGCGGCGTAATTCCGGCTTTCGAGAATCCGCGCGAATTTTTCGATGCGTTTCGCGGGCGAACACCGAAAGCCGCTTCCCGGCCATTCGTTGAAGGGAATCAGGTTGAACTTAACCGCCAGCCCCCGAACAACGCGCAGGAGTTCACGTGCGTCCGCTTCGGAATCGTTGACGCCGTCCAGCATGACGTATTCAACGGTGATATACTGCAACCGACCTTCATGCGCTTGGAACGCGCGGCAGGCGGCCATCAGTTCCTCGATGGGATAGCGGCGGTTGATCGGCATGATTCGGTCGCGGATTTCGTTGGTCGGCGCGTGCAGACTGATCGCCAGCTTGACGCCCAGATCCTCGGCAATACGGGGAATCAGGGGAGCGACGCCGGATGTCGACAGCGTGATCCGGCGGCGCGACAGAGCGATTCCTTCCGGATCCATGATGATTTGAAGCCCTTTTTTCACGTTTTCATAATTCAGCAGAGGCTCGCCCATCCCCATGACGACAATGTTCGACAGGAAACGCGGCTCTGCGGCGGGAGAGGGCCATTCGCCATAACTGTCACGCGCGACCATGAACTGAGCGGCAATTTCGCCGGCCGTCAGGTTGCGCACCATTTTCTGAGACCCCGTATGGCAGAACAGACAGCCGTTCGGGCACCCGACCTGCGTCGAAATACACACCGCGCCGCGGTCGTCCTCCGGGATATAGACGCTTTCGACTTCGTGGCCGTCTTTAAAGCGCAGGAGCCATTTGCGCGTCCGGTCCGCCGAATTCAGTTCGCGCACGATTTCCGGCCGGCCGATTTCATACCCTTCGTCCGTCAGTTTCCGGCGCAGTTCCCAGCCCAGCGACGTCATTTCGGAAAAGTCCGTCTTCCCCTGGTTGTACATCCAGTGCCACAGCTGTTTCGCGCGGAACGGCTTTTCTCCAAGCTTTTCAATTTCAGCCCCCAGCTCTTCGCGGGACAGCCCGATTAAATCTGTCATGATCAGCGTCCTCTTAAAAACATCATCTGGCGCAGTTCGGGCGAATTTTGAATTCGCGCCAAATCACTGCCGACGTCAAACATCATGAAAAACGGGACAAAACACATCATGGCGACGACCGCCCAGGCCATGTCCCCCAGAAGGCAGACGCCCATCGCGCGGTAATCCAGCTCTCCGTCCGGGGCATAAATCCGTTTCAGGGTGATCCGGTAGAAAACCAGAAAAGCCAGCATGAACAGATAAAGGTCCGGGGTCAGCATCCGCTGAAAAACACTGTCTTCCTGGGGCGCGCCGAAGAAAATCCATGCCGCGCACAACGCCCCGATCACCGTGGAACGGTGCAGAAGAATTCCCGAAAAGATTAACGACAGAACGAAATTTACAAATTTTCTCAGCATCCGGGGTCCCACCTCTCTTGCGAATGGCGTCAAAGCCTGCTATTACTCAGCTGTTTTCAAAACAGGGAGGGCGTAATGAAGAAAGAATCTCAAAACCCGATTGTTCCCGCGACGCCGCAGAATATCCAGAAAATTAGTACAACGTCGTCCGTACGGAATCAAGACCAAATGCCGTTTTTATATATGGCCATGCGTGAACCGTCCGAAGAGTACAAAAACATCCCCGATTCGAAAAAAACGCTGTACCGCGTCATCCGAATCAAAAATCAGTCGTAAATATTCGGCGGAAAAACCGGTTTTTCATAAATTCCGATTAAAACATCCGTCGGGTACGGGCTGGGACGGTCGTAACATGTCGGCAGCGCCAGCGACTGGTAACAGTATATTTTCTGCACGCCCCATTTCGGCCGAGCCGCGCGTTCCAGCTCAACCGGAGTCATGCAGAACTTCCCCTCCCCCTTGACAGCACGCTCAATGGAGCAGTCTTTGTCCGTCACAACGGAAAACAGGTGATCCTCCATCGTCTTTCCCGTTGAAATCAGAGAGATCGTCTCCCCTGCGCCCGACACGGCAAGCGGGCTGGCTCCCATGGGCATATGGCTGCTCGGCGTCGTCCACCAGCACCCCGCCGTCATCAGCCCAAGAAAAATTGTTATAACATATTTCATCACTGCACCATCCCGTCTTTTATTGTATCATACGCCCGCGAACGTAAAAAAGACATTAAACGCTCTTGCCCCGAACCTTTTTTAATTATAGCTTAAGCGTTATCAATTGTATTATGTAAGGAGTACCGACGTGGCAGTTCAAGATCCCAATCCGCTTGAATCCGAAATCCTCCGCGAAGTCGCGGCCGAAATGAAAGAGGAACAGCTGAAGGCTTTCTGGAAAAAGTACGGCACGTTTTTCGTCGTGTTGATCGTCGTCGCCCTTGTCTGCGCCGGCGGTTTTGAATTCCATCGGCATTACACGGAAAAACGCGCCGCCGCCGAAGCCGCCGAGCTTCAGTCCGCACTGACTCTGGCTCAGGATGGTGAAAACCGCGCTGCCGCCGATGCATTCAGGAAACTGCGCGACGAATCAACGTCCGGCTACCGCTATCTGGCCGCTCTGCATTATGTCCGCCAGATGCTTCAGAACAACGACTATGCCGAAGCCATGAACGGACTGGACGTCCTGATCAAAGATGGAAAAACGCCGCCGCCGCTGAGAGACCTCGCGCTGTTCAACAAAGTTTCGATTGCCGTGGATCAGCCGGACGCCGATTACGACGCCCTGGAAAAAGAGCTTCAGCCCATGATTGCCGCAAACAATGCGTGGACGCCGGATGCGCTGGAACTGTCCGCTCTGATCGCTCTGCAACAGAAAAACCCGGACAAGGCCAAATCCTTCCTGCAGCAGATCATCAGTATGCCGAACGTTTCCGACGGTCTGCGCCGCCGGGCAACGGACAACCTTGCCCTGCTTGATAAATCCGCCGCCGAGTAACGGAGAAAAGCATGAAACGCCGCACCGCCTTCCGTTCTGCCTTTTTCAGCGCTCTTCTGATGCTGTCCGCCTGTGCCGGGGATTCCTGGGTCGGCGAAGACGGTAAATCGGCGCTGACCGGAAAAAGGCTTTCCATTCTGAATTACGGAACGGATCTGACGCCGGACGCGGACAGCCTGAAAAAAATCATTCTGCTGCCCGCCCCCGAATCTGTCGAATCCTGGAAGCAGGCCGGCGGTCTTCCTCATCATGCCATGCAGAATCCGGCTCTGCCGCCCAAAATCATTCAGGCGTGGCAGGCCGATATCGGCGAAGGAAGCCGTTCGGACAATCTTCTGATTGCCGAACCGGTCGGAGAAAACGGCGTCATTTACACCATTGACGCCCATGCGCTTGTCCGCGCCTTCGCGGTCAGCAGCGGCAAAAGGCTGTGGGAAACGCCTCTCTTTAAAGACGGAAGCGGCGGAGTCAAGGTGCTTGGTTCCGGACTGGCTCTGGATAACGGGATGCTCTTTGCGGCGACGGGAACGGGCGACGTCGCGGCTCTTGACGCGAAAAACGGCCGCGAAATATGGCGCATCCATCTGCCCTCCCCCGTTCGTTCCGCTCCGGCGGTTTACGGCGGCCGTTTGTTCGTACTGACCGCCGACAACAAGCTTGTCGCTCTGGCGGAAGACGACGGCCGCATCCTGTGGCAACATTATGCTTTTCTGGAATCCGTCTCCCTGCTTGGCAAAGCGGCGCCGGCCATTGACAACGGCATCGGCGTTGCCGTTTTCGCTTCGGGCGAAGTCCTGGGCTTCCGTCCGGAAAACGGCAGTATTCTGTGGACCGAAGCGCTGGGCGCCACGCGTACCAATGACGCCGCCGCCGAAATCAACGATATCCGCGCACGTCCCGTCATTTCCGACGATAAGGTTTTCGTCATCACAAGCGGCGGCCTGCTGTCGGCGCTGGATTTAAAAAGCGGCGCGGCCGTGTGGGAACGCGAAATCGAAGGCATCAACCAGCCCTGGCTGGCCGGAGAAATACTGTACGTCGTCTCAGCGCATGCGGAACTGGTCGCTCTGGAAGCCTCTACCGGCAAAATCCTGTGGATTAACCGGCTGGCGCGATGGGATGATCCCGAAAAGAAAAAAGGGCGCCTGTTCTGGACGGGGCCGATTCTGGCCGGAAACCGCCTTATCCTGACGAACTCGGCCGGAAAGGCCGTCGCCGTCGCGCCTCAGACCGGGACAATCATCGGTTGGGAAGACATTGACGATGTCGGGACTCTGCCGCCGATCGTCCTGAACGACACTCTCTTTTTCATCACACACAACGCAAAACTCGTGGCATACCGGTAATGACAGCAACAATCGCACTCGTCGGCCGAACGAACGTCGGCAAATCCACCCTGTTCAACCGCCTGACCGGGCGTAAAAAAGCGCTGGTTCATGACCGGCCGGGCGTGACGCGCGACCGACGCGAAGGCGATGCCGAACTGTACCGTTGCCCGTTCAGGGTCGTTGATACGGCCGGCCTGGAACCTTCGGGCGAGCTGGCCGCCGCCATGTTCCGCCAGACAGAAAAGGCTCTGAGCACTGCCGACGCCATCGTTTTCATCACGGACATCCGCGCGGGCGTCACGCCGTTGGATCGGGAAACGTCAAAAATCCTGCGTAAAACCGGAAAGCCCGTCATCCTGGCCGCAAACAAGGCCGAAGGAAAGGATTTTCCTCTCCATGATCTTTACTCTCTGGGGTTCGGGGAACCGGTGCTGATTTCAGCAGAGCACGGCCTGGGCATGAGTGACCTGTACGATGCTCTGTCGCCGTACATCTGCCCGCCGGCCTCGGCAAATGAGGACGCCGAAGCGGAAGAACCCGAGGAAAAACGGTCGCGCCGCCGCAGAAAGGACGAGGAAATCGACCTGACGGACGAAACGGTTGAAGAGGAAAATCTTGAAGACCGCATTATTGACGTCGCCATAGTCGGACGGCCGAATGTCGGCAAATCAACACTGGTCAACCGTCTTCTGGGCGAAGAACGGATGCTGACCGGCCCGATGGCGGGATTGACACGCGATTCCATTTCCATCGACTGGGAATATAAAGGACGCCGGATGCGTCTGACGGATACGGCAGGCCTGCGCCGCTCTGCACGGGTGGAAGACGATCTGGAACGCCTGTCGGCCGCCGATACGAAACGTGCCGCTTTTCTGGCTCAGGTGGTTGTTCTGCTTCTGGATGCCGACGGCATTCTGGACAAACAGGATCTGACGATTGCCCGGCAGGTTCTGGAAGAAGGCCGCGCCCTGATCGTCGCCGTCAATAAATGGGATACGGTCAGGGACAAAAAAGAAGCTCTGCAACGCCTGAACGAACGCATTGAAAGTTCTCTGACACAGGTCAAGGGCATAAAAACGATCACGCTTTCCGCACGAACCGGCGAAGGCGTCAGCCGGCTGATGCAGGCCATTCTTGACGTTTACGCCGTATGGAACAGCCGCATTTCGACCGGGCGCCTGAACCGTTGGCTTGCCGCGATGACCGCGGAGACACCTCCGCCGCTTTCGGCAACAAAACGCCCGATCCCGCTGAAATACATTACACAGATGAAAACACGGCCGCCCACCTTTGCCCTGTTTTCCAGCAATCCCGAAAAACTGCCGGAATCGTACCTGCGTTATCTGATGAAAGGGATGGCGCGCGACCTGAAAATGGAAGGGGTGCCGATCCGCGTGTATATGCGCAAGGCGAAAAATCCGTACGAAAACCGCGCGGGGAAAAAGAAAAAGGGCCGTTCCTGAGCCTCCCCCCGCCGCGCCGGCGTTTCCTTTGCAAAAATTTATTTTTGTCTATAACTTCTTGACTTTTCTGTCAAACGTCGTACTAATAGAGAAGAAGAAGTTTTAGACAGGACGTTAAACGATGGAACGCTTTGCGGCCAACATTTTCGAAAACAGAGAAGGCGAGCCCGTTATTGCGCTGGAAGCGCTTTCCGGCAAACCCGAGATGCCCAGCCTTGTGCTGAAAACAGGAACGGAAGCTGTCTTTTACCGGACGGCCGATCAGTTCATCGGCATTGAAAATATGGATTCCCGCATGCAGAAGCGTTTGCGTTCCACACGGAAAATTCTGGTCGCCGAAATCGACGTCAACGGCGAAACGAACGGATATTATGCCGACGTCAAGGAATTGAATTAAAAAAACAAAGGAAAGAATGCTATGGCTGAAATTGAACTCGATTCAAAAACGTCCGACAAATTGGCTTCGTTTCTGAAAAAGGGAAAGGTTCGCGTTTTTGAATGCGGCGAAAACCGCCCCGAATATATTCAGGATCGACCGTTCTTCGGTCTGCTTCCTCAGGGCGAAACGACGTTCATCCAGCCGGGCCTGGACGGTGAAAACTGCACGATTTCCATTGGCGAACCCTCAGAAGATTACATCCTTGACACGGAAAATCACCGCTTCTTTACACAGATTGAGGAACGCTTCCGCAATGTCCGTCCCGACATGACTCTGTTCGTCATTGATCCGGACGTCGTCATGGGTCGCTATGCCGCGGATGATGAACCCGACCGCAGCGTCGGCAAGTCCCTTTACCTGCACATTGTTGAAAAGCTGGTCAACGCCGATGCTTACGGCAAAGCGCCGATCGATGAAGAATACGTCGAACCGGTCATTGACGCGGCCATCCGAACCAGCAATGCGTTCAGCTCGACGGCCCCGGTGGGCGTCACGCGCGACAATCTGGACGGCGAGCGCAACATCAGCCTTGTCGTCGGTGACAATCCCGACACGCTGGTTGACGATATGTTCTACTGGACGCCGGGTGTCCGGGAACGTATGGAAAAAGAAGGCGTTACACGCCGCCAGCTTCAGCAGTTCACGCTGTACCATGAATTCGGCCATGCGTTGGATCCCGCGCACAAAGGCGGTTTTGCACAGCAGTTTACTCAGAACAATGTCGATTCTCAGCTGGCGCGTCACCGGACGGAATGCCTGGCCGACGCCCATGCCGTCCTTCAGCTGGCTCGCGATTACGGGCAGACGGACATTTCCCTGCTGATCGGCGACGTCCGGATTGAAACGACGAACCGTGTGGTTAAAAAATACATGGAACAGAAACCCGTTTCCGATCTGGAAGCGGCTCTGGACAAGCAGGCGGAAAACAACCTGAAAATCCGTTCGACGGATCCGAAGGAGATTGCCCGGCTGAAAAAGCTGGAACGTGACAGCGCCCGCTACAAGGAAATTGAAGAAGCCGGCGCGTCGATGGCTTACTACACGACTCCGGTGGTGGATGCCGCCATTAACATTGCTCAGGAAAAACTGGCCGACGGTTCCCTGATGAAAATGAAGGACGTTGAAGTTCTGAATCTGGCCGATGAAATTTCCAAAAAATACGGCCTGAGCAAAGAGGAAATGACGCGTCTGCGTATTGACATGGTTGATCAGAAACCGAACCCGATTGTTGACCGCATCCGTCAGCGGGCGGACGAAGCGCTTGATCGTATGCCGGTTTCCCGTGAAAAGCTGGATGAGATGTATGCCCGGCGCGAAGAGAAAATGAATCAGCGCAAAGCGGCGCAGATTGAGGAAGCGCTGGGTATCATTCCCACCGACGAAGGACCGCAGATGTCCGAAGAGGAAATGATGATGATGATGGTTCGGATGGAAGCCGTCGCCGAGTGGCGCTCGTCTGTCTATGACCGGATCAGCGAACGCGGGGCGGATAAAGGCGCGTTGATTTCCGTTCTGACGGAAGAAAAGGAAGCCGTGCGCAAAGCTTCTGTCAAGGATCCCATCGGCGAAGAGAAATTCAGGACACTGAACGAGGAATTCATTGCTCAGGCGCCGGGCGTCCTTGTCCGCGCAAAAGCGAATCAGACGGTTTTCAAACAGCTTCAGACCATTCCCTGCAAGAAAGCCGTCCGTTCCGGCAAAGACGCTGTTGTTGATTTCGTCGCCTCCGAACTGTCGGGTATGGACCGTATGATTTCCCTGTTGAACGCGGCGGAAAAGCGCGATCCGGCAACGATGACTCTGGACGATCAGCTCCGAGCCCTTCACAAGGATCGGACGGAATTCACCAAAGTCCTTTCGGCGGAAAAGATGTCTCAGCAGGCGGCGCAGAATATCCTGTCGGATAAGGAAGCAATAACGCAGGCCACCGCATGTCCCGTGCTGGGAAAAAGCATCCTGAAAAAATCGGATCAGAAGCACCCGGACTGGATGACGGATTATCAGATGAACTTTTCTTCTCTGACTCCGGGAAAAGCGGCCGAGATGGGAGCCGAGGTTGAAGACCGTAAGTTCACACTGATCGCGGACGTTGCCCAGTCGGAGGAAATGACGAGACTGCTCTGCCTCCAGAAGCCGGCTATGATGCGCAAGGCGATGACGTTTGCCGACGATTACATCAAGCGTGCGACAGCGATGGAAATGGAATGCGGAAAAGCACCGAAAGCCGACTTTAAAAAGCTGGCGTCTGTCAAACTCTCCGCCGGGCGTTAAGGGCGGAAACGAAAAAAAAGCCGGGAGAATGTTTTCCCGGCTTTTTTACGGGTGGAATTACCTGTCTTCCGGCGGACCGACATTCAATGGGGAAAGCGGAAACTTTTGTTTTGGAAGAGCCTCTTCGCCTGTCCCGAGAGAAGCGCCAGACAGGAAGGAGATCAGGCTTTGAAAACTCCGTGGACAAAAGGGGGGGCGATATTTCATGCTTTCAAAAAGGGCGATGGAAGTCTTCAGGGAAGGCTCCGGTTCCTTGCAGGCTTTCTAAAAAGCTTTGCAAAGCTGGACTGAAAGAAAGGTCGAGTGCGGCAGAGGCACAATTCACTTTTTCAAGAGCTTCC
The DNA here is from genome assembly GCA_900553035.1 of uncultured Rhodospirillaceae bacterium. GTDB lineage: Bacteria > Pseudomonadota > Alphaproteobacteria > CAAGCB01 > CAG-977 > CAG-977. The sequence goes on from USCC01000013.1 coordinate 17,968, forward strand.
TAACAGGACGCCTTCAAAAACTCATGACCTCAAAGAGGGCTATGGAGGCCTTCAGGGATAACCCCGTTTCCTTGCAGGCCTTCCAGAAAGCTTTGGAAAGCTATACCGGGGGGAAACGTCGACCGCGACAGAGGCACGATTCACTTTTTCCAGAGGACGCTTTCAAAAACGCATGCCTTCAAAAGAGCTATGGAAGTCTTCAAGGATGGCTCCGGTTCCTTGCAGGCTTTCTAAAAAGCTTTGCAAAGCTGGACTGAAAGAAAGGTCGAGTGCAGTAGGGCACGCTTAACTTTTTCCAAAGCATCTTAACAGGAAAGTTTCAAAACCTAATGACCTCAAAGAGGGCTATGGAAGTCTTCAAGGATGGCTCCGTTTCTTGGCATATCCTTGAAAGGGCTTTGCAAAACATGCCATGAATCATGTCTCGCCAGAGCTATACTCAATGTTTCCTCTAAGCACTGCGGACAGAAGCGGAAGGACGGTTACGCAAGGAGTCCTCCCTTTCGTATATTTTAAAACCCTATACCGTAAGAAAACCGTGTTCCCGCCGCAATATGCCGGAAGCACGTTTTTCGGTTCCGCACGGAATGAAAACCGGAGATGCCTCGGGCGGGAAGAGGCTACGTTTTTTTCAAAAGCAGGAACAAATTCTGGGCGCCCGCGACGGTGTCTTTAAGAGAAGGAAAGAAAGGCCGTAGCCCAAACAACCGAAAATTTTTAGGCCTTCATCCGTAAAATTCCTGCCTCCGCGGTCACTCTCCGGACGAAAGGCAGGCCTGTTTCAAAACAGCCGCCGTATCCTGTGTCAAAGGATGGCCGTTGACATAAGCCTGGCCGTCCCGGATCTGAATGCGCGCAATCGAGATGCTCCCCAACCACAGCGAAGAGGCCAGAAAAGGAAAGTTCTTTTCCAGATCAACCGCTACCGGCAGAGTCACCGTTTTCAGGTCGGAAACCGGCAGGTTGTATCCCCCCTCAAGATCTGCCGGGGCAACCGCCTGACCGGCCGTATTTCTCCCGGGGACATAATCCGCCGAAGCAACCGCCTGGCCTGTCGTACTGACGCCCGGAACATAGTTCGCCGGAACCGCTTTTTCCTGCCTCAGCCACATCGCGCAATCGGCGGAACTGATGCGAATGCGGTGATGTGCCGGCTCGGGCAGCACGTCTTCCGGCTCATCGGGGATTTTTTCATCATCCTCCGGATGAAGAGCCTTTTCCTCCGCCTCGACAGGCGCGGAACGGCGGCGGTGAAGAGCTTCGGACGGTTCGACCGAATCATCGGTTTCTTCCCCGCTTCCGCCGATTTCCACTGCCGTTTGCGCCGCTTTTGCATATGTGTCGGCCGGCAGAGCAACGACAACGTTTTTCATCGATCCCTGCGGATTGTCCAGATAAAGAGTCGTGGACACAACCGGCGGAAAACGGTTCAGAAAGACAATGACCGCCGCCAGCGCCAGAGCGGTAAGAGAAAGAAAAAAGAACGTTTTGGGCCGCATGAACCACTCCTAAATCCGAACCAGATGAGTTTCAACCATCGGGCGGCGGCCGTGCGTTTCCATGACGACCTTGCGTACCGAAGACTTGACCGTTTCCGCGACCGTCTTGTCCTGCACCTTCCGCGAGGCACTCAAGGCATCCACGGCCTTTTTCACGGCGTCGTTCATCTGTGCAAGAGCCGGACTGTCATCTTCAATCAACCCGACGGCCGAGAACTGAACATCGCCGACGACCGCGCCGTCCCCGTTCATCACAACCGTCGCAACAACGGTACCTTCGTCAATCATGCGCCGCCGTTTACGCAGGACATTGGCGTTGACGGGAATGATCCGCTTGCCGTCCATGGCCAGAATCCCCGTCGGCACTTCGCCGATAACCTCGGAAGGTTCGGGGGCCAACCGGAGAACGTCACCGTCCTTGATCAGCTTTGTTTCCGGAACGCCGCATTCCGAAGCCAGCGCCGCGTGTTCATACAGATGAGCCGCTTCGCCGTGAACCGGAACGGCGATTTTCGGCTTGACGAAACCGTACATCCTCTTCATATCCTTGCGTCCCGAATGGCCGGAAACGTGGACAAGAGCATCCTTGTCGGTAATGACTTTGATACCTTTGGAAATGAAACGGTTCTGGATATTGGCAATGGCCTGTTCGTTTCCGGGAATGACCCGCGATGAGAAAATGACAACATCGTCCTTGGCCAAACGCACGGTATTCAGCATACCATAAGACAGATTCGACAGAGCTGCGCGGGGTTCGCCCTGACACCCCGTGCACAGATATAAGACCTGTTCCGGCGGAAGCCCCATGGCTTCTTCGTCGGTGAGGAAAACGTTCACGCCGCGGAAATATCCGGCGGCACGCCCGGCGCCTTCGACGCGCCAGAGCGAACGACCCAGAAGACAGACCGTCCGGCCGTTTTTCCCGGCCGCCGCCGCGATACTTTCAATCCGGCCGACATTGGACGCGAAACAGGTCACAACCAGCCGCCTGTCCGGATATCTGGCAAACAGTTCGGTCAAAGAATCGCGGACATCCGTTTCCGAACGGACATCACTTTCAACAAAGACGTTCGTCGAATCGCTCACCATGGCCAGTACATTTTCCGACTTCAGCTCCTTCAGAGCCGCGTAATCCGCCGGTTTCCCAATAACGGGATCATCATCAAAACGCCAGTCTCCGGTATGAAAAACCGCACCGTACGGCGTCCGGATCAAAAGGCTGGATGGTTCGGGAATCGAATGGTTGATGGGGACGAACTCGACCTCAAACGGTTTCAGCTCAATCAGATCGCCTTCCTCGACAATTTCGACCGGGACGCGCCCCAGAAGGCCGCTTTCGTCCAGCCGCGTTTCCAGCATTTCCGCCGCAAACGGCGTTACATACACCGGACAGCGCAGATACGGCCAGAAATGCCCGACAGCCCCGATATGATCTTCGTGAGCGTGCGTAATGACCAGCCCTTTCAAACGACGGGAAATTTTTTCGGCAAACGACGGATCGGGCAGAATCATGTCAACTCCCGGCAGGCGGTCTCCGGCAAAACCAATACCGCAGTCAACCGCCAGCCAGTCGCCGTCACAGGCATAAAGCCCGAAATTCATTCCGATTTCACCAACGCCTCCCAGAGGGACGAAAAACAGCCCTTTTTCGGGGACGTCAATATAATCGGTTTTCTCGTTTGTCATTTTGAATTCTTTCCTTCCTGGCCGAAGAAAACGTCTCCGGCCGTGATTTTAACTTCCTGTCCGTCCTTATTTAACAGCAAGGCGCCGTCTTTATCAAGGCCGGAAAAAATACCGCGGATCTGCCGATCCGCCAGGTTTACCGTCACCGGGCCGCCGATGCCGTACGCCCGCTCTTTCCATGCCGACAGCACGGGCGCGAAGCCGGCTTCTTCGCGGCGGCGGCAGAAAAACTCGAAACGTTCCGCAAACGCCTCCAACACTTGCCCAGCCGAAGCGGAGCATCCTTCTTCGGCCAGAGACGTCACTGGGTACAGCATCCCGTCGCCCGGGAAAGAGGACACATTCACTCCGACGCCGATGACCAGCGTGTCAATAACTCCGCCCCGCCCATCGGTTTCCAGCAGAATACCCGAAAGCTTTTTTCCGCGCACCAGAAGATCATTCGGCCATTTGCAACGAATCTCCAGCTCTGGTTTCAGGCGGAGGACGGCCTGCGCCAGAGCGATCGCCGTCAGAAAGCTGAATTCCCCCAACCGCGCCGTTTCCTTAATGCGGAAAGCCAGCGAAACGTAAAGATTTCCCGGAGGACTGACCCACGGACGTCCTCTGCGGCCCCGGCCGCCGGTCTGACGGCCGGCCTGCACCGCAATCCGCTCTGATCCGATGCCCGCCGCAAGGGTTTTGGCCGTTTCGTTCGTGCTTTCCGTTTCAGGGAAATAAAAATAACGCCACCCTGCCGGCAGAATGATCTTTTGCGCCTCCATGACCTATCCTCCTCCCATGACCGCCGCCGCTTTGACGACGGACCAGAGCGACCCCGCCCGCGCTGTCAGAAGAAGCGAGAACAGCGCCGCCGCCCAAATGGCCGCGCGCATCATTCCCGACGCGGCCGAAAGCTCTTCCTTCGGCGGCAGAAAATAAATCTGACGGATGATTTTCAGATAAACGTATGCCAAAACCAGAGCGCCCGTCATTGCGGCAAAAACAGCAGCAAAACGTCCGTCCTGAACGCATTCCTTAAACACAAAGAAACGCCCGTAAAACCCGGCAAACGGCGGAAGTCCGGCGATTCCCAGAAAAATCAGCGAAAACAGCGCCCCCCGCACCGGCTTGACCCGCGCCTGCCCGGACAGTGTCCGGATTTCCTCCGACAGGTCGCCGCCGATGCGTAATGACAGCACAATCGCGAAAAGCCCTGCCGTCAGAACCGCATCCGTCGTCAGGAAAAACAGAAAAGCCGATGCATCCGAAGCCGAAAGCGCCAGAAGGGCAAAGCCGTCCGCCGCAATCACCGTATATGCGCACAGTCGTTTGATATTGGTTTGGACAAGCGCACCGAACCCGCCGACAAAAATGGAAAACAGAGCCACACACGACAACACCGGATCCCAGAAAAAATCAAGTCCGGGAAAAGCCTTCAGAATCACCCGAGCCATCACAGCCAGAAGACCGATCCGCACCGTCATCCCCATAAAGGCCGTCACCGGCGTCGGCGCGCCTTCATAAACATCGGCTCGCCACGCATGGAACGGCGCCGCACCCAGCCGGAGAAACAGCCCCGAAACAACGAAAACGACACCCATCAGAAAAGACGGCATGATAAGCGCCTTATCCGCCGCCGCAATCTGCGAAAACGCCACGCTTCCCGTACAGACGTACAGAACCGAAATGCCGAACATCAGGAAAGCCGAACTCAGCATGGCGACGATGACGTATTTCGCCCCCGCTTCGGTTGAACGCTCGCCCTGCCGTTTATAGGCGATCATAAAGCACAGCGGCGTCTGTGCGGCTTCAAGTCCCAGGAACATCATCATGAAATCTTCCGCCGATACGGCCAGCATCAGGCCGAACAGCGAAAAAGAAAGCAGAACGCCATACTCAAAGCGCGAAAATTTTTTGTACTGTAGCCAGCTGACACCGTAGGCCATTGCCGTAATGCCCGTGATTAAAAGCATTTCCCTGACAAACAGGACATACGGCGCCTCTGTCGGCATCGTGCCGGTCGGAAACGCGGGAAAAACAAACAGGAAAAGCAACGACAGAATCAGCCCGCTGAAAACCAGACGGTTGGCGTTGATTTTCGCAAAATACGGATGCCGGAAAACGCCGGCCGGCAACGCGGCCAGCGTCAGCACCAGCAGAATCGCTTCCGGAAGGAAAGCCCGAAGGCCGAATAAGTTCAATCCCGTCATGCTTCCTCCTTATAACCCTGCCGTAAAAAAGGGATGAACCGCCCCGGAAACCAGCTTCATGACAGTCTCCGGCAAAAGCGCCAGATAAAGCAGAACCGCGCCCAAAACGCTGAAAGCCGTTTTTTCACGCCAGGTCAGATCCGGTGGCGGCGGGGCGTCTTTTGCTTCCTTTTCGCCGAGCATCAGACGCGAGAACATCGGGAAAAAAGCCGCATACAGGAAAACGCCCGACACCGCCGCGCCCAGCGCCAGCAGACGGCTTTCTCCATAAGCACTCCCCCAGATCAGGAAATTTCCCAGAAACGAGGGCGTTGCCGGAAACGCCGACGCCGCCAGGCATGACAGCAGGAAAAAAGTCCCCAGAAAAGGCATGTCCGCGATCAGCCCTGAATACGTCCGGGCTTCCCGATTCTGCATCCTTTCCAGAAGCGCGCCTCCGGTCAGCAGGAAGAAAATCAGCGACAGCCCCTGTGCGAAACACAGAAACAGCGTGCCTTTCAGCGCTTCGGGCATCAGGCAGAACAGCCCCAGAGCCATGATGCCCGTCTGGGCGATATGCACATACCCTGCGGTTTTGCGGATGTCCGTGATGCCGATTGTGATTAATGCTCCATAAACGGCCGAAAAAACAGCCCATCCGGCCAGCCACGGGCTCCACAGCGGCAGGGCGTCCGGCAAAACCGGTACGGCTGTACGCAGGAAAATGTAAAAAGCCATTTTCGTAAAGGCTCCCGACAGCACGGCGGCGACCGGAACCGGTGCTTCGGTCAGGGCATCCGTAAACCAGGCATGGAACGGGAAAAGGGGCGCCCTGAAAGCAAACGCTGCCGCAAACAAAGCCAGCAGGGCGTGCTGGACCTCAAGGGGCAGCCGGACGTCTTTCAGGCTTTCCGCGTCCGCCGACCCTGTTTGGGCATAAAGATAAAGCAGTGCCAGAAAAAGCAGAGATGAGCCGAAAACAGAATACAGGCCGAACCGGAAAGAGGAAAAAGCCCGCTTTTCAATCCCCCAGACCGCGATCAGCAGGAACAGCGGAACGGCCGCTCCTTCGGCAAACAGAAACATCTGCAGAAAATCACGGGCACAGACCGCCGTCAGCAGGAAGCTTTCCATCACCAGAGTCACAATCATGAATTCCCGAACCATCGTCAGAATACGTTTGCGGCTGGTATAAACGCACAGTAGCGTCAGAAACGAAATCAGCAGAACAAAAATCAGCGAAAGGGCGTCAATTCCCACGTGCCACGAAATTCCCAAAGTCGGAAAGCCTTCGTACCGGCTTCGGAAATTGACCCGGCCTTCCGAGTACGTGCCCGCCGCCCATGCCGTCAGCGCCAACACAAAGGTGCATCCGGAAATCAGCAGGGCAACATGGCGGCTGTTCATCGCCGTAATCCGGTCGTCGCCGCGCACGAAAAGCAGGAATACCGCGCCAAGCAGCGGCAGAAACAAAAGAACGGAAATCAATGAAAAATGGGGCATTCTCTACCTCCCCGCCAGCATAAAAGCCAGCGACAGAAGCAGAATGAAAAAGCCCGACACGCCCCAGATCAGGGAATCATGCAGGCGACCCGTATGGGCTTTTTTCAGGCCTTCCGCCGTCTGAAGCACCGCGTCAGGAATCCGGTTCAATCCCCACTGATCCACAAGACCGACATCGCCGTACAGCCAGAGCTTCCGTGACAGGGCCGCAAGCGGACGGACAAACGCAAACGCGTACAGTTCGGACAGGTAGAATCCCCGGGCACAGAATTGGGAAAACGCACGCGCGAACCGCCCGGACGGCGTTTTCCGAGCCTCCCGCCCCCGGAAAAACCGGATGCCGGGAATAAAGCCCGCACATCCGAACAAAGCCGACGCCAGAACTTCCAGAGACTGCATCTTCGTCAGCTCGGGCAGAATCGACTGTTCCAGAAGTTCATCCTGAAACAGGGAAACCAGCGTCAGAACCGTCAGCGGAAAAGCCATTGAAAAGCTGACCTGACGAATTTTGATGGCAATTTCGGCCGGGACTTTGGAAGGGGCGTAGAAAACGTAATACATCAGGCGTCCAAGCGCCGCCGCAGTCAGAAAGGACAGAAGCACAAACACCCCCGGAAGGATTCGTCCGCCCTGCTGGAAGACAGCGGCGAACAGATCCTGCCGCGCTCCGTACGTTCCCAGATACGGAAAACCGACACAGCAGAAGCACAGAATCCACATGCTCCAGAATGTATAGGGTTTTTCCGTCCGCAGGCCGCCCATTTTCAGAATATCTTCCTCTCCCCACAGGCAGTGGATGACGCTTCCGGCGCACAGGAACAGGCCGATGAAGGGAATCATGACTGCCGCAAACGTATACAGAGCCAGCGCATTGCCCGAAAGCCCGAAAGCCGCCAGAACAAATCCCGTCTGAGACATCAGAACACACGCCAGAAGCGTTTTTATGTTCGTCTGGTTCAGTGCGAACAGGACGCCCGCAGTGGAAGTCACCGCGCCCAGCAGAGTGAAAATCGTACGAACTTCGGGCAACCGACCGATCAGGGGAAAGAAATGGTACAGCAGGTAAATGCCCAGGCTTCCCGAAACCGCGGGAAGCGCAAAGGCCAGAGCCGGCACCGGCATCTCCGCCGTATCCGGCAGCAGAACATGAGAACCGAAAAACATCATTTTCGCCGACGCCGCTCCCAGAAGGAGAAGCGCGAAAACGGCGGCTTCCCGATCCGTAAATGAAAACAGAGCGTCACCGATGAACGGCGGTACCAGAAACAGACCCGTTTTCCGCCACAGGGCAAAGAAAAGAAACAAAAGCGGCAGATCCGTCAGCATATGCCCGATCAGAAAACGGATCCCCGACCGGCGGACGGCCAGTTTTTCATGAAACAGCACCAGAAGCAGGTAAGAAAACAGCACTGCCATGTCCCACCCGGCAAAAAACTGAAACATGTTCTTGGCTCCCAGGCACAAAAGCGCGGAAAAAGTCAGCATAAGCATGAAGCATACAAAACGGTTCTGCAGGGCGTCCGGGATATAGCGCCGTGAAAAAACCAGGCACAGAAGCGCGGCCGCCACAATGAAAACAGCCAGAAAAAGTTCCGCCCGGTCGAAATGCAGGCGCCATGCGTACGGCACGCCGTCCCATGACAGGAAAGGCATGACAAAGCTTGAAAACACCTTCGCCTTGAAAAACGTCTTGGCGACCATGGCCGACATTTTCAGGGCGGAAAAGCCCAAAACGGCGGTCCCGATGGCCCATGCCCGCACCGGGCGTTTAAAAAGCGCGGAAAAGGCAATGTAAAGGGCGGCAAACAAAGGAAGGAAAACAGCTATGAACAATTCTTTCTATCCTTTCATTGAAGCGGACCGGTCGGATTCAAGGTGCTCGTGCTTGCGGAAATACAGCAGGAATAACGTCAGAGAAACCGCTATCTGAACTCCGCCGAGGCAAATCACGAAGAGGGCAAAAATAAATCCCGTCTCGTTTTCGTTCAGCGCACTCCCCAGGGAAAAATTGAACAGAATGCCCAGCGCCGCCAGCTGAAGCGCCATCAGGCACCGCATCAGGTCACGACGATGACGCAGAACGCCCCATAACCCGAAAAGGAAAAGCAGGACACTGACCGCCAGAATACAGGACACACCGATCATCATGACATGTCCTCCTTAAGCGGGATATGCCGTATTTCCGCCTCTGCGCTCTTTTCTCCGGGCGGCGGATCCCGGTCGGGTTCCGCCATGCGACCCGTCATCAGCGCCGTTATTCCGACCAGCGCGGACAGAAGCAGGACACCAAACACCAGAACACAGGGCGCATAATCCGAATACAACACCGTTCCCATGACCGAAACCGAAAAATCATGAGGCGGCAGAACCGGAAGAACCGGCCACGCCGTGCGGGCAAACAACGCGACCGCCTGCACGGCGGACAACACGAAAAACAGAGCCAGAACACGCCGCAGACGGACAGGTTCATCGGCATGGATTTTATCGAAGTCAAAAACAGCCAGAGCAAACAGAAGGAATACGACAAAGGCCGAAGCCGACATGAACAGAAGTGCAAATCCAATGAAACGCGCATTCAGCCCGACCAGCATTCCCGAAAGCGCGACCACCGCCTGCAGCTGACACAGCGCCGCATAAAGCGTGTGGCGCAGTCTCACCGACAGGAAAGCCATGCTCAGCATGACGGCGGCGAAAATGAAAAAATCAATATCCGAAATCATTTTTTTTCCTCCGGTTCCCGGCCTTCCGCCCTGCGTTCCAGTTCATCCTTGCCGCACACGGCGTCTGCGGGAACCGCCGGCGCGGACTGATGCAGTGTATGAATCAGGGCGCCGGTCGGACAGGCTTCGGAACACAGGCCGCAGTAAATGCAACGAGCCATATCCGCCTTGAATTCAGTCACGCGCCATGTTTCTTCAATTTTTTCCGTCTGTACCGACAAAGCGTCGGCCGGACAGATTTTAACGCAAATTTTGCATCCGACGCACAAATCCTCTCCCGACGTTTTGCGGCGCAGGGCAATATCGCCCCGGACTTCCGGCGCGGGCGGCGTTTCCCGCTGCTGAAGCGCTCCACGGCCGGCGGCATAGCGCCACGCGGTCAGAAGAGCCCCAAAAACATCCGACGGCAGAAATCGTTTCAGCCCTTTCATGCCGCACCTCCCCCGAACGCCAGAACCGCCGCCGCTGTCAGGAAAACCCAAATCACGGCAAAGGGCAGAAAAATCTTATAGCTCATACGCATCAGCTGATCCGTCCTGTAACTGGGCAGCACCGTCCGCACCATAATCAGGATAAACAGGAACCCCACCGTTTTCGCCGCCAGCCAGACAAAAGGCGGCATTCTCCCCGGTTCTGCGAAAACGGGTTGCCACCCGCCCAGAAATAGAATCGTCCCCAGCACCGCCGCCAGCAGAAGCAGAATCCGATCCGCGCATAAAAAGAAAAAATACAGTGTTCCCGAATATTCCGAATAAATCCCGGAAGCCAGCTCCTTCTGCGATTTCGGCCCTTCAAAAGGCGCCTGTGCCAGCATCATTGAACAGCACAGAATGAACAGGACGAAAACCGGAAAATGCGGCACAATGTACCAGAACTCGTCCTGCGCCGCCACAATCGCCGACAGATTAGCCGATCCCGCCGACATCAAAACAACCGTCGCCGCCAAAGTCAGAACCAGCTGGCATGAAAGCGTCTGTGCAAAGGCGCGGACAGCGCCCAGAAAACCGAAACGCGACCCACTGCTCCATCCGCCCAGGATGAACGTATAGATCCCGAATGATCCGGCGAACAGAAGATAAAGAAGCCCAAGTTCCAGACGCGGCGTCGTCCGTTCGGGACGCATCGGCAGAAACAGAAACAGAAAAAGGCACAGGACGAACGCCAGCAGGGGCGCCGTGAAAAACAGACCGGCATTCGCCCGTTCGGGGACGATCGACTCTTTGAACAGGTATTTGAAAATCTCGGCCACGCTCTGTTTCAGGTTTTTTCCCCGCCGCATCCGGATACGAGCCGCCAAACGGCCTTCCAGCCAGGAAATCAGGACAACGGCCAAAAGGGTCAGAACGGTAAAAAGGCTGACTTCCGCCAGTTTTTGACCCAGCGGAATGAAATCCTTCATGAAATCAATCAGTTCCTGTCCGATATTTTCAACGGGAGACATCATTCGTTGGTTTCCTCCCATGATTTTTTCACGGCCTGCATGATTTTTGAATGGCGGCATATTTCATCGGAACCAAAAAACCGATCCGCCGCCAATGTGAACGGGTCGGGCGACAGAACGCCGGGTTTGCCGAAAGGCGCATTCTCCGCCGGGCAGATTTCACCGCGGCGGTAAAAAATGATGTTGTCGCCGGCCAGATGATCCCTCACGTCTTCCAGATCGTCATAAGGAAGCGGTTTTTCCAGATATTCGGACAGAGCGCGCAGGATTTTCCAGTCCTCCCGCGATGCGCCGACCGGGGGCAGAACCGGAACCGTGCTCTGGGCGCGACCTTCCATATTGACATAGGTTGCGCGTTTTTCCGTGTACGCCAGCCCCGGCAACACAATATCCGCCGAACGCGCCGCCGCCGTTGCATAAATCCCCTGATAAATGACGAACGCGCCGCCCAGATCCGCGCGGGGAAGCGATCCTTCATTCAGAAGGTAAACCACATCATAAAGCCCTTCGCGGACTTTGGGTCGAAGCGGTTCCGCCGCGATCAGCCCCAGCTCCAGAGCACCCGCCGTCGACGTTTTCCGCTGAAGCAGGTTGAAGCCGTTCCATTCCTTTGAAATCATACCGCACGACATGGCCGTCCGGTACGCCGCGTTCAGAACGGCCAGCCCATCCGGGCGGCACAGCGCCTGCACTCCCACAATCATCATCGGCCGTTCCGCCCGTTTCAGCACCGCGGCGAAGGGATGAGTTCCGGCGGCCAGTTCTTCCAGTACGGCCGGCCCCTCCCCCAGATGTTCATACGGATACGTCAGATCCGCTGCTGCGCCGACAAGGGCTTTGCGCATCGGATTGGCGCGCAGACGCAGATTGACGACCGGCGCTTCCAGACGCGGATCCGCGCCGACAATCAGAAGCGCGTCCGCCTTTTCAATCCCGGCGAACGTCGTATTGAACAGCCAGGACTGACGGCATCCGACATCATAGGCCGCATCGTCCGTACGGGCGTCAACAGCGTCGGCGCCGATGGAGTGCAACAGGTCGCGCAGAGCCATCATGCTTTCACAATCGGCAAAATCCCCGATCAAAGCCGCGATTCGCTCAGGCCGGAC
>USCC01000014.1 GCA_900553035.1 uncultured Rhodospirillaceae bacterium
ACGGAATCTTTGCCCAGATTCTCTCCGGCAGCCAGCAATGTTCCGTCCTGCAACACCGCCGCCGTTCAGAACGCCGGAGAAACCTTTAACGCGGAAAAAACTCTGGAAACCGTTCCGGGAACAGAGGCGATTTCCACGCCGATTTCCGGAGATAAACCGGCTGAAACAGACGGCGCCGTTCCCGAAGCCCTTAAACCGCAGGAAGTCCTGCCGGAAACCGACGCAGCCGCCGTCCCCGAGATGGAAGCGAAAGTGGCTGAAGCCGTTCAGAACGGCCTGTCTTCTGCGGAAAAAGGCGAGCCTGAAGCCGATGGAAAAGATCCGACCCGTCCGGCCGTGAATACCGGACACAAACAGGAGACAATTCCTGAAGAAGTCGTCAAACGTGTTGTCGAGGAATTCGACCCGCAGACAGAGAAAGCCGCTTCCGCAACCCCGGAAATGACAGCTCCGTCGCCTGAAAAGGCCGGCCGGACGGACAGCCGGGCGGAAACAGATCTGCCGGTTCCGCAGACAGCCCAGGCGGACGACCTAGCCGCAAAGCTTCCGGAAAACGCCAAAATCGCCGTTCAGGTGAAGACGAATACTCCGGAAAACACGGCGGTTCGCACCGCCCCTGAAGAGGAAGCCGGACTTGCGGACGAGACCGTACCTGTCAAACCGACCCATTCCGAAACGACGGCGAAAACCGGGAACACAGCGCCGGCCGCAACGACTTCGGAAACCGCGCGGAACGGCAATGATACCGGACGCAATCCCGACATGGGCGACGGAAATCGCCAGATGCCGAACGCGGGTGTGCTTCCGAATGCCGGAACAGGCGCGGCTCAGACGGCTCAGGGAGAACAGACTTTCGCCGCCGCTCTGAAAACATCCGCGGCGGAAGGCGTTTCCGCCGTATCGGGAAATTCCGCCGCCGGAACAACGGACGGAGCGCAGCCCCTTTTCAACGTCCCCGGCGAAAGTCTGAAAGGCAAAGCCGTTGCCGGAACCGCCCCGGCTCCGAAAGCATCGGTCCCGACGAACGAACTGGTCGATCAGATCAAGGTCAGCATTACCAAAGCCGCCCGAGAAGGGCTGGAAAAAATCAATATCAACCTGAAACCCAAAGAACTGGGAAATATTCAGGTCAGGCTGGAAGTCGACAGCGACGGCAACATGAAAGCCTCGATCATCGCCAGCCGTCCGGAAACACTGGATATGCTCCAGAAGGACGCTTCGGTGTTGCGGCAGGCTCTTCAGGATGCCGGTCTCAAAACGAATGATAACGCTTTCAGCTTCAGCTACCGCGGCGATCAGCAGCCTCAGCAGGAAGCCGGGCGCTTTGCCGGGAATGACCGGCGGCATGACGGCGGACAGGACATTCCCCTCAACGGGGCAGACGCGGCCGCAACAGATGACGATCTGACCGAAGCAATCATCGCTTCGGGCTGGACCGGGCGTCACGCGCTGAACATTCGCGTGTAAACACAGGATATAAGGAGGGAAGGCAATGACAGATGTAAGCAGCACTTCGGCCTTGACCGGAACAGCAGCCCTGCAGGACGCCGTCAGCAACGGCAAGGATTCAAGCTCCTCGGCGCTGGCGCTGTCCGAAGATCTGGATTCCTTCCTGTATCTTCTGACGACGCAACTGAAATACCAGGATCCTCTGTCGCCGATGGATTCGACCGAATTCACCAACCAGTTGGTTCAGTTCGCCGGCGTGGAACAGAGCATCCAGACCAACAAATATCTGGAAACCATCATCAGCCAGAACAACTCCGGCATGGCCAGCCAGGCCGTGAGCTATATGGATCAGGTTGTTCAGGCACAGACAAATTACGTTCCGCTTCAGAACGGAAGCGGCAAATTCGCCTACATCCTGGGTTCGGAGGCTTCCTCGTGCGTTGTCGCCATTCAGGATTCGGACGGTAATTTCGTCCGAACCTTTACCGGTGAACTGAGCTCCGGCCGTCACGTCATCGACTGGGACGGCAAGGACAACGACGGGAACCAGCTGCCGGACGGCGGTTATAAGATCGTCGTGACCGCGGCGGGAGCGGACGGCAAGGATGTCGAAGTCATGACGACGTCTTACGGCCGCGTCACGGGTGTTGCTTACGACGGCGATCTGATTGCCCTTGGCATGGGGGACGTCGTGGTCAATATGAACAGCGTTCTGGCCATCCACGGCGACAGCGAACTGCCGAAGGGCGACCCGGATCCCGATCCGGAAACGCCAACCGTACCGGAAACACCGGAAGAAGGCGACAAGGAAACGGCCTGAAAACAAAAAACACGCCGGTCAGAAATCAACCGGCGGCCAAATTAAGTTTTTTTCACGGCAGAACAGCCTCGGAAAAAACCTAATACAAGGGAGAAAGACATGAGCTTATTTGGAGCACTTAAATCCGGGGTATCCGGTTTAACGTCACAGTCCAGCGCGATGGGAATTATTTCCGACAACGTCGCGAACATCAACACGACCGGCTATAAGGCCACAACGGCCAAATTTTCGACGCTGGTCACCAAACAGGTATCAACGACGCAGTATTCCTGCGGCGGTGTCCAATGCCGCCCCAGCGCCGGCATTGACGCACAGGGCCTGTTGTCGTCGTCGTCGTATTCAACGGATATGGCCATTTCCGGCCAGGGTTTCTTCGTCGTAAACGAAGCCGCCAATCCGGGGAACAACGATATGTGGGGCTACACCCGCGCCGGTTCGTTCGGCAAGGACAATAACGGCTATCTGGTCAACACCGGCGGGTATTACCTGCAGGGATGGTCCTTGTTGCCGTATGACGGTTCCCCGAACGCGAACGTCATCAAGGTCGGCGACAGCTACTATATGAAGGCGTACAAGGACGGCATCGGCAATACGCAGTACATCAATGACAATATCATTGACAGTACAAACCTGAAGCCCATCAACCTGAACAACATCGGCGGCAGTGCGACGCCGACCCGTACGATCAGCCTGGGGGCAAACCTGCCGTCCAGCGATCCCATCTATGATCCGACCCAGCCCGAACTCGGCGGCCGGCACAAAACGGCGGCGCTGATTTATGACTCGCTCGGCAACGCGCACAACATGAATGTCCAGTTCACCAAGGAAACCTCGAATTCTTGGGGTCTTGACGTCCAGATGCCGTCCGGCGCCGCAACGCTGATCACCTACGGCAACCGCGAAGTCACGCAGGATACGACGCCTGACGTCTATTCCGCGCGCGCCCAGCTGGAATTCACCAAGATTCCGACAAACCATTCGACCATTTCAATGGAAGTTGAAGGCGGTAAAACATACGTTTTTGAATTCTCGTCGGACGATACCCTGACGTACTCGCCTTCGCCGAATGAAACGCTTGTCAAAGTCGACATCAAAACCGGTATCGTGACCGTTGCCGACGCCATGGAGCGCTTCCAGGACGTCATTCAGGCGACGGTTCCGAGCGGCGGGCGCTTTGTCGCCAACGGTGGTACGATTGAAATTGAACAGTCCGTCGGCGGCGCCGCGATCACCTTTGACGTCAGCAAGTGTCTGTCATGCAAACAGTCCGCGGCGAATCCCGACCCTGAAACAGGCATTTCGTCGGGCCGCTTCACCCTGCCCGAAATCGACTGGGACATCAAAAACGTCGCCACGATTGATTTCAACAGCACGGCCGTCGCCGATTATGAGGGTCGCACCATTACACTGGGCAACACGATCTACGAGTTTACCAACTCGGCTGCGGTGCCGCCTGTAACGGCCACTTCGCCGAACGTTGCCGTCGATATCAAGGGCGCTATCGTCAACGGTCGTATTGACACGCAGAAGCTGGTCAACCTTTTGAACATCGGCATTACCGAAACCGCATCGGAACCGGTTCGCTTCGTTGCAAGCGGTACGTCCATCGAAATTCATCAGAGCTCTTCGGGTAACCCGATTCTGGTGTCTTCGGCCGATTCAGCCCGTATTAATTTCACCAACAATACGCTGGCGGATTACGACGGGGAAACGGTCACGATCGACGGAAAGACCTATACCTTCATGACGGCGGGCGCCGATCCGACCAATCCTCTGCAGGTCGATATCAGCGGTATTGCGACAGGCGAAGATTCCACCGCCGCCAACGTCATGAACGCCCTGAATTCCGCAATCAAGAAATCGTACGAAAACGAACCGAATCCGGATCGCTACAAACTGTTCCAGGTCAGCGGCTCGACCCTGATTTCGACGGACAACCTGATTACGGCTTCCAGCCTTGGCGGCACGCTTCAGACCTTTACGGGCATTGGCGACGCCGTCAGCGGCCGCGGCAAGACGAATGGTCAGCAGGGCGTCATCGACACGATCAATACGGGCGATCCGATGGTCGTGACGAACACCTTCACTTTCAATGCCAAAGCCGACGCCGAAACGGGATGCCGCATTCCGGCCGTCTGCTTTAACGCGGACGGCACGCCGAAATACATCAATGTCGACAGCATCGCCATTGAATGGGCGACCGGCGCTGAAGACATGACCGGGAACTATGACGAAGCAAACCGGCTTTCCCTGTTCCTGGGAGATGCCAATACGTCCAACGGCCTGACCCACCTGTCCGGCGACTACACGACGAACTACATCAAGCAGGACGGCGCGAAATACGGCAGCTACACCGGCGTGTCCATCAGCGAAGACGGCATTGTGACGGCTTTGTTCGATAACGGTGAAACGCGCCCGATTGCGCAGATTCCGCTGGCAACCTTCGTTGATTCCAACAGCCTGGAAGCCCTGACGGGCAACACCTGGATTGAAACGGACTCTTCGGGTCAGCCGACACTGCGCACCGCCGGCGAAGCCGGTTCGGGCAAAGTCACGGCGACCGCTCTGGAAAACTCGACCGCCGACATCGCGACGGAATTCACGAACATGATTACGACCCAGCGAGCCTACTCTGCCGCGGCCAAGATCATCACGACTTCGGATTCGATGCTGGAGGAACTGATGACCATCAAGCGGTAGTCTCCGCGGACTGTCTTAATCCCTATAACTTACCCCCGGCTCGGCCGGGGGTCTTTTTTTGCAGGACGGCGTTTCGGCCGGATGCGGCGGAAAAGACAGGAGGGGCGTCCCGCCGAACATTGACCTGATCATGCCGTTTTCCGACCCGACCGATGTGCGTGCCGTCGCGGCGCGGACAGCCAACGTGTTTCCCGGATCCGCTGACGGATGCCCCGGCGCATCATGGCCACAACGGGCTTCCATACCGCAGGAAAGCTGAAAAGGCTGGCATCGTATGAAAAATCAATGGATAAGCCGGAAACCGAACACCGGAGTTCCGTCGATTTCCATGCGTATACCCGAGCCGTCTGCCGGCAGTATCGGAAAAATCTTTCCAAGGCGGAATTTTTTAAAACGCCGACAGAACCGTTTTATGAATTTTCGCCTGATCCGGAGGAAATGTAAAAAAATTAACCGTTTTTTATATAACTCTGTTATATCTTTGGTAAGATTTGCTGATTTGTATGCAATGGGCTGGAAAAGACCGTGAATTCATTTATTCAAACACTGAAAAGCTTGGGAACGGCGCGCCTGGCCGCAATGGGCGGCGTGGCGATTTTTCTGATGGGTTTTCTGATTTATCTGGCGACCCGTCTGGGATCGACGGAAATGGCCGTCCTGTTCAGCGAACTGGAACCCGGCGATACAAAGCAGATCATTCAGAAACTTGAAGAACAGAACGTCCCCTTCCAGCTTTACAAAAACGGAACGGAAATCCGCGTGCCGGTCGCCGACGTCCTGAAGCTGCGCGTCCAGCTGGCGGAAACCGCGGGCGCCGGCAACGTTGTCGGTTACGAACTGTTCGACAAGACACAATCGCCCGGCATCGGCCACGAGGTCATGAACCTGCAGATGTTGCGTGCGCTGGAAGGCGAACTGGCCCGCACGATCAAGGCGATTGACCATGTTAAGGCCGCCCGTGTCCATCTTGTCCTGCCCAAGCGGGAAATGTTTTCACGCGAGGAACAGAAACCCTCGGCCTCTGTCATCGTCAAAATGGACGGCAAGGAAAAACTGAGCCAGAAGCAGGTCGAAGGCATCCAGCGTCTGGTCGCCGCCGCCGTCCCGAAAATGGACGTGCAGAATGTTTCCATCCTGGACACACGCGGCGCCCTTTTGACCCGCGAATACCTGTCCGAAGAACAGATGACCATGTCCACGAACGAAGAAATGCGGCGCGATTATGAACAGCGTCTGGCTCGTTCGGTTCAGAGCCTTCTGGAACGTTCCGTCGGTCAGGACAAGGTTCGCGTCAACGTTTCCCTTGAAATGGATTTCGACCAGGTCGTCGTCAACAAGGAACTTTATGATCCCGACACACAGGTTCTGCGCTCTTCCACAACGGTGGAGGAAAATTCAAAAACGGACGAAAAGGAACCGATCGTCAGCGTTGAGCAGAACCTGCCCAATGCCGAAGCGCAGAACGCCAACCAGGTGACGTCACAGGCAAACCGGACCGAAGAAACGGTCAACTATGAAATTTCAAAACAGGTCATCAGTCAGGTGCGCAAGACCGGCGTCATCAAGCGCATTTCCGCGGCGGTCATCGTCGACGGCATTTATACGACGCTTCCCAGCGGAATCCGCGAATACGCGCCCCGTTCGGAAAAGGAAATGGATCTGCTGGCCGCGCTTGTCCGTTCCGCCATCGGATACGATGCCAACCGCGGCGACACGATTGAAGTCGTGAACCTGCCTTTCTTCAATCCCGAAGACCTTCTGCGGGCGGAAGATCCGATTTTGTTCATGGGCTTTACAAAGTTAGAGATTATCAAAATGGTTGAAGGTTTGGGCGTCGCGCTTGTCGCCGTCCTTGTTATTTTGCTCGTTGTCCGTCCGCTGGTCGTCAAGGCATTTGAACCCGCCGACACGGAAGAAGAGGAGAGACTGCTTATGACTGGACCGAACGGAGGCCCCCCGCAGCTGGTCGGGCCCGACGGAGAAATATCTGAAAGCTCTCAGTTAGAAGAACTGATTGACATTGCGAAGGTCGAAGGACGCGTGAAGGCTTCCTCGGTTCGCAAAATCGGCGAAATTATTGATCAGCATCCGGAAGAGGCGGTCAATATCATCCGTACCTGGCTTTACAGCGACGGACAATAGGAGAACGCAAACGTGGCAACCGCTATTGAAGATTACCGCAGTCTGACCGGACAGCAAAAGGCCGCCATTCTGATGCTGTCTCTGCAGGAAGAACATACGGCCAAGCTGTTCTCTCTGATGGAGGACGACGAAATCCGTGAAATTTCGGTGATCATGGCCAGCCTGGGATCCATCCCGGCGGCGACTGTCGAAAAGATTTTCATTGAATTCGCCGACGCCATTTCCAACCCGGGATCGCTGATCGGCAACTATGAAAACACCGAACGCCTTCTGATGAAAAGCCTGGGCAAGGAACGCGTCGCCTCCATCATGGAAGAAATACGCGGGCCGGCCGGCCGTACAATGTGGGATAAGCTCGGCAATGTCAACGAACAGGTGCTGGCGAACTATCTGAAAAACGAATACCCCCAGACCGTCGCCGTCGTGCTGTCGAAAATCAGGGCGGATCATTCGGCTCGTGTTCTGGCTCTGCTGCCCGAATCCTTTGCAATGGAAGTCATCATGCGCCTTTTGCGTATGGAAGCGATTCAGAAAGACGTGCTCGACGGCGTGGAACAGACCCTGCGTGCCGAGTTCATGAACAACCTGGCCCGTTCGACGCGCCGGGATTCGCATGAACTCATCGCCGAAATGTTCAACAACCTCGACCGCAACACCGAAGGGCGCTTCATGTCCGCGTTGGAAGAACGCAACCGCGAATCCGCCGAACGCATCAAGTCCCTTATGTTCACGTTTGAAGATCTCACCCGTCTGGACGCTCAGGGCATCCAGATCCTGTTGCGCAACGCCGACAAGGAAAAACTGGGCGTGGCTCTCAAGGGTGCTTCAGACGTCATCAAGGATCTGTTCTTCAAGAACATGTCCGAGCGCGCCGGCAAGATGATGCGCGAAGACATGGAAGCCATGGGGCCGGTTCGTCTGCGCGACGTGGACGAAGCGCAGGCGCTTATCGTTCAGCTGGCCAAGGAACTGGCCAACAACGGCGAAATCACTATTTCCGAAGGCGGGTCTCAGGACGAACTGATTTATTAATCGTTTGCCGGGGAGCGAAACGGGATGGTAAAGGAATACAAATTCATGTTCGACCGCCGGTTCGACGAACCGGAAGAAGAAGCGACTGCCGACGAAGCTCCGCTTTCCTCTTCTGCGGAGGCGCCGGAGGCCGGGACGGTTCCTTCCATCGCGGAAATTCTGGACACGCTGACAGCCCGTTTCCCCGAAGACATGACGCCGCCGTTGCCGGAAGAAACGCCGGAACCGGAAGAAAATGAACCGCCCGCGCCCGAAGAGCCACCCCCCGGGGAAGTCATCCGTGAAATTCTTCAGGAACCTCGGAAACCGCCCGCTCCGACGTTTTCTCAGGAGGAAATGGAAGCCGCGAAGGCCGCCGCTTTTCAGGAAGGCCTGGCAAAAGGTACCGCCGAAGGCCGGGAAGGTGCATGGAAAGAAGCCATGGATTCCGTCGAAAAACAGGAAGCCGACACCATGGAACGCATTGCGGAAGAACTGAAAAAAATCCGCCCCGTTCTGGAAGAAACGCCCCGGACGGCGTTCGTTTCAGCGGTCCGGTTCGCCATGGCGGTCTGCCGCAAGGTGGCGCCGGCTCTGTCGGAAAAGGAGGGGCTGGAAGAAATACGGAGTCTTCTGGAAAAGAATTTCCATTTTCTGAAGGAAGAACCTAAAATCACGGTGCGCATCCATCCGGACCTGGCGGAAGCCGTGAAAAAAAACATTGCTGAAATCGTCGTGAAAAACTCATTTCCCGGAAAAATCGCCGTTGTCCGCGATGAAACGCTCCTTCCCGGCGACTGCCGCATCGAATGGAAAAACGGCGGCCTGGAAAGAAAAACAGAAGATGTTTTAAATCAGGCCGAAGAACTGGTAAAGTTATATGCGGCGGCGATTCCGGCCGAACAGACGGCCACGCCGCAAACAGCAGGAGAAAAAAATGGCTGACACACCTCAGAAAAACAATGCGGGAAACGCCGATTCGTCTTCCGAGCTGAATCTTGACGAGCTGGATCCCGGTATGCCAATGTCCTCTTCGTCGGAAAGCGGAAGCCGCTACAACGAGGAGATTCCCGAAAAGCCGAAATCCTCGTCCGAACTGGAAGCGGTTTACGATATTCCGGTTCAGGTGTCCGCGGTTCTGGGCAAATCCAGCATGCAGGTGCACCAGTTGCTGAAGCTGGGGCGCGGTGCGGTGGTCGAACTGGATCGCAAAATCGGGGAAGCCATCGACATTTACGTCAACAACCGCCTGGTCGCCCGCGGTGAAGTCGTCGTCGTTGACGACCGTCTGGGCATCACCATGACGGAAATCATCAAAGCCGAAAGAAGCTGATTTTAACGTAGGGAAAAAACATGCGTCTGTTACTTATCGGAACGATGGACGGCCAGATCGGAGCGGCCAGCAAAATCGCCATTCAGAAGGGCGGTTCGGTTCTGCACGCCACCGACATTGACCAGGCTCTTGAACTGCTTCGTAACGGACAGGGCGCTGATTTGATCATGGCGGACGTCCGGCTGGACATCTATTCTCTGGTCGAACGTCTGGACGCCGAACGCATCAGCGTACCGGTCGTCGCGTGCGGTATCGCGACCGATTCCCGGGCCGCTGTACGCGCCATCAAGGCCGGAGCGAAGGAATACATCCCCCTGCCCCCGGACGCCGAGTTGATCGGCGCGGTTTTAAGCGCCGTTTCCATGGAAAACAGCCCCGTCGTTTTCAAAGACCCGGCCATGGAAAACGTCCTGAAGCTTGCGAAACAGATCGCCCCTTCGACGGCCAGCGTCCTGATCACGGGCGAATCCGGCACCGGCAAGGAAGTCATCGCCAAATACATCCATGCGCATTCCCGGCGGGCAAACGCGCCTTTTGTCGCCGTCAACTGCGCCGCCATTCCGGAAAACCTTCTGGAATCCGAACTTTTCGGATATGAAAAAGGCGCCTTCACCGGCGCGGTGGCCCGGCGCATCGGCAAATTTGAAGAAGCAAACGGCGGCACCCTGCTTCTGGACGAAATCAGCGAGATGGACATCCGGCTTCAGGCCAAGCTCCTCCGCGTTCTTCAGGAACGCCAGATTGACCGCATCGGCGGCAAGGCTCCGATCAATGTCGACGTCCGCATTCTGGCGACATCCAACCGCGATATGCCGGAGGAAGTCCGCCGCCAGACGTTCCGCGAAGACCTGTTTTTCCGTCTGAATGTTGTCAATATCGCGATTCCGGCCTTAAGGAACCGCAAGGCCGATATCCTGCCGCTGGCCGAACATTTCATCCGCAAATATTCGGAACTGAACGACATTCCCATTCGGCCTTTGTCGCTTAAGGCACAGGAGATGCTGACTTCGTACGGATGGCAGGGCAATGTCCGCGAACTGGAAAACACGCTGCACCGCGCCGTCCTTCTGACGACCGGGGACGAAATCGACGAAGAGGCGATCATGCTGATGGCTCCCGCGTCCGAAGCACCCGCTGTGCCCGGAACCGGGACCGGAACGGGCGGTCTGGTCGGCCACACGGTGGCCGATGTTGAGAAAAACCTGATTATTGACACGCTGAAACATACGCTCGGCAACCGGACGCATGCCGCCAGCATCCTGGGGATTTCCATCCGTACCCTGCGCAACAAACTGAAACAGTATACGGAAGAAGGAATGGAAATTCCGCCCGCGCCGAACGATTTCGGATAAGGAAGGCTGAATGGCGCAAGAACCGGTTCCGGCCAGCGGCACATCCGCCTCGGCAAACATAAAACAGGGGCTCTTTTCGATGAGCAAGCGCGGGGATATTGCCCTGGCGCTGGGCATTGTTCTGATGCTTGTGATTCTGATTCTGCCGCTTGCGCCGTGGATTCTGGATATTGCACTGGCTCTGTCGCTGACGTTTTCGGTTCTGGTTCTGATGACATCGATTTTCATTGAAAAACCGATTCAGTTCACTTCCTTCCCGCTTATCCTTCTGATTTCGACCGTTTACCGTCTGGCGCTGAACCTGTCGTCAACCCGGCTTATTCTGGCAAACGGCAACAAGGGAACGGACGCTGCCGGTCACGTGATTGAAGCTTTCGGCAACTTCATCATGAGCGGCAATTTCATTATCGGCGTTATCGTGTTCGCCATCCTGGTCATCGTGAACTTCATGGTCATTACCAAAGGTTCGGGGCGTATTGCCGAAGTCGCCGCCCGTTTTGCCTTGGACGCCATGCCGGGCAAACAGATGGCGATTGACGCGGATCTGTCTTCGGGTCTGATTGACGAAGCCGAAGCGCGCAAACGCCGGGATGAGCTGTCACAGGAAAGCAGTTTTTACGGCGCGATGGACGGTGCGTCAAAATTCGTCCGCGGGGATGCCGTTGCCGGGCTGATCATCACGGCCATCAATATCATCGCGGGAATCATTATCGGCGTCGTCCAGCTGGACATGCCCTTTGCCAAAGCCGCCGACACCTACATGCGTCTGACCGTCGGCGACGGCCTTGTGTCACAGATTCCGGCTCTGATCATTTCCGTTGCCGCCGGTATCATGGTGTCCAAAGCAGGCATTTCGGGCGGAACGGAAAAAATCCTGTTCGGCCAGCTGTCGCATTACCCGAAAGCCCTTGGCATGACGTCATTCCTGTCGTTCATGCTGGCCACCCTTCCGGGGACACCGGCGCTTCCCTTCATGGTGCTCAGCCTTATTTCCGGAGGCACTGCCGTCCTTCTGGATCGGCAGAAGCGCCACATTCAGGAACAGATGGAAAAACAGGCCGAAGAAGAGCCGGCCATGCCGCCGCCGGTTGTTGAAGAACCGATTTCAAATGTCCTGAAAATGGATCTTGTCCGCCTTGAGCTGGGTTACAGTCTGCTGTCGCTGATCAATGAAAATTCAAACCGGCGTTTGACGGATCAGATCAAGGCGCTCCGGCGTGCGCTGGCGCTGGACATGGGCTTTGTCATGCCGTCCGTGCGCATTCAGGACAACATGCAACTTGCACCGAACACGTATGTCATTTACGTCAAGGAAACCGAAGCCGGACGCGGCGAACTGCGCCCGAACAAGCTTCTGGTCATGGATCCGCGCGGTGAAGAGATTACATTACAGGGCGAAAAGACCAAAGAACCGACGTTCGGCCTGCCCGCCATGTGGATTGACCTGACCGCCCGCGAAGATGCCATGTTCCGCGGTTACACTGTCGTTGACCCGCCGACCATCATTACGACCCACATCACCGAACTGGTGAAAATGAACATGTCCGAGCTGATGTCCTACACCGAGACACAGAAACTTCTGGACGAACTGGATAAGGATCAGCAGAAGCTTGTTGCCGAACTGATTCCCAAACGGATTACCGTCGGCGGTGTCCAGCGCGTCCTGCAGAATCTGCTGCAGGAGCGGATTTCCATCCGCGACCTGCCGACCATTTTGGAGGGCGTTTCCGAAGCATGCACCGTCACACAGAGTCTGATGCTGATCACCGAACACGTCCGGACGCGTCTGGCGCGCCAGATTTCAAGCACGAACGCCGGACCGGACGGAATCATCCCGCTGGTGACTCTGTCGGGCGAATGGGAACAGGCCTTTGCCGAATCGCTGGTCGGAACCGGCGACGAAAAACAGCTGTCCATGCCGCCTTCACACATCCAGCGTTTCATCAACCGCGTCCGGCAGGTCTTTGAAGATCTGGCCATGCGCGGCGAATCGCCCGTCCTTCTGACCAGCCCCGGAATCCGCCCCTATGTCCGTTCAATTATTGAGCGCTTTCGGCCGATAACTGTGGTAATATCTCAGAATGAGATTCATCCCCGGGCCAAAATCCGGACCGTGGGACAGGTATAGGTAGACGGAAGACGGCATGAAGATAAAGACATACACCGCCCTGACAATGTCCGAAGCCATGGACCAGGTGCGCCGGGAACTGGGGGAAAACGCGATTATCGTGTCAACCCAGCGTCTGGGCGCCGGCGCGGGCGTCCGTCTGACCGCCGCCATAGAGGAAAGCCCCGCCGATGAAGACCTGGAAAGCCTGTACGGTGAACCCCACCGGTCGGAAATTCAGGAAAAGATTTACGAAACGCTTGCCTATCACGCTCTGCCGGAAAACCTGATTGAACGCATCATCCTGCAGGTGCAGGAATCCAGAAAGAAAGACGAACTGGTCGCTTTTGCCTCGGCTCTGGATACCGTTTTCACCTTCCATCCCCTTCCCGAACGTCTGAAGGGACAGGCGTTCATGATTATCGGCTGTTCCGGTTCGGGAAAAACCGTCACGACGGCGAAACTGGCGACGCGTGCCTGTCTTTCGGGACGGCGTGTCGGCATTGTTTCGGCGGATTCCATCCGCGCCGGCGCGACGGAACAGCTGGCCGCCTTCACCAGCATCCTTGACCTGACTCTGCTGAAGGCCCGGTCGCCGGATAACCTGCACACACAAATTCAATCCCTGCGCAAGACCTGCGACCTTATTTTCATTGATATGCCCGGACTGAATCCGTTTCAGCCGGACGATATGGATTATTTATCCGCCTATACGGAAACGGTGGACGCCCTGCCCGTTCTGACCGTTCCGGCGGGAATTGACCCGTATGAATCTTCCGAAGCGGCGGAATCGTTCGCCGAAGCAGGCGCCCTTTACCTGCTGGCGACGCGTCTGGACGCTGCCCGTCGTTTCGGGGGAGTTCTTGCGGCGGCCGACGGCGGTAAACTGACCATATGCGAAGCGAGCATGAGCCCGAACGTCGCCCGCGGCCTTTCCCCCATTAACGCCGTGTCTCTGGCTCGCCTGCTTTTGATGTCTTCGGAAGACGAAACTGATTCGACCACAAGGAAAAAAACATGAATACGTCAACGCAAACCTCTGCTCCCGCACTCGCCCTTGCGCCGCGTAAAATCCCAAGACCCCAGGCGCGCAACATGATTGCCGTCGCCTCTGGCAAAGGCGGCGTCGGCAAAACGTGGTTTTCGATTACGCTGGCTCACGCTCTGGCTCAAAGCGGTCTGAAAACGCTGCTGTTCGACGGCGATCTGGGACTGGCCAACATCGACATCCAGCTCGGCCTGATGCCCAGCCATGACCTGGGCAGTGTCATTGCCGGAAAGATCACGCTGAATCAGGCGGTCTGCCCCTATCCGGCCGGCGGCTTCGACGTTATCGCGGGCCGTTCAGGTTCGGGCAGTCTGGCGAATGTTCCCATCAGCCGCCTGCAGATCATCAATGACGACCTGCGGATTCTGGCCGGCGGTTACGACCGGGTCATTGTCGACCTGGGAGCCGGTGTCGAGAAACCCGTACGCCTTTTTGCCTCATCCGCGGCGACCCTTCTGATCGTATGCACGGACGAACCGACGTCGCTGACGGACGCCTATGCTTTCATCAAGATGATCTGTATGGAACAACAGCAGCCGAACATCAAAATTGTTGTCAATTCGGCCAATTCCAACCGCGAAGGCGAACGGACGTATACGACGCTTTTGAAAGCATGCCAGGGATTTCTGCGCATTTCACCGCCTCTGGCCGGTGTGATTCGCCGCGACACGCGCGTCCGCGACGCCATTCGTAACCAGTCGTCCATCCTGACCCGGCATCCGGCGACCGAAGCCGCCGAAGACGTCCTTTCCATTGCCGCACGTCTGAATAAAGAGCAGGGATAACCGCCCAAGGAGAAAACATGAGCAGTCCGGTCACGCCTCCGCCGACTTTCACGCCGGCCCTTCCGACGAGCTCCGCCGCGACGCTTCTTCTTCCTTCGCCGCCCCCCGAACTGGCGTCGTATCCGGTCGGAACCGTTTTTCCGGCCGTTCTTCTTCCCCCGGAAACGTCGGCCGATATGGCAACGGTTGTCCTGACCCTGCCGGACGGCAGGGAAATTTCCTTCCCCGCAAAAATGTCCGCGCCCCCCGCCTCCGAAACACAGGCCTTTCTGAAAATCATGCCTTCGGAAATCAAGGGGACTCTTTCGCTCCATCTGCAGTTCCATACGCCCGCCGCGCCGGCCGTTCCGAAAATCATGCCGGAGATTCCTCCCGCCGCGCCGCTGGAAACGCCTTCTGTCCGGGAAACCGTCGCCGGAGCCTCCGCACCCTTTGAAGCCTATGTCCTGAAAAACATTCCGCCGGCTCTGCTGGAAGCACTGCCACAGGCCGCCGTTGAAATGCCGCTTGCGGCCGGAACGAAACTCACTGTCCGGATTATTCCCGAAATTCAGAGCGGCATGCCTTCATCAGCCCCCGTACCGCCTTCCTCTGTCCTTCCGGAAAAAACCGAAAATCCGGCGGGAAACGCGACACAGCCCGTGCCCCCGGCTCCCCGGACGACCCCACAGCCGCCTCTCGGAGCCGGAGAAATACTTCCGCCGCCGGAAGGGATAAAACCCGAGACCGTCCCGTTCGGAAAAGATCTTCCGCTACCGGCCGCCGCAAAGTCGGAAATTCTTTCCGAAACATTTTCCCCCCGTCTTCCCGTATCGCCGACGGATGTCAAAGTTCAGGGTGTCCTTTTAAAAACGGAAAGCGAAATATTTAAAACCGCCGCCGACATTCTGAAAACAGCGGACAACGTGTCCAGAAGCGGTGACACTTTCGTCCCGCCTCTTCTGGCGGCGCAGGCAAAAAGCGCAAAGGCCGCCCTCCATCTGACCGTTCCGCCGCTTTCTCGGGTTCCGGTGACCGACGAACCGACAGTTCCAACCGGAAAACCGACAGCCGAACCGCCGCCTCGGCCGCCTCTTCTAAGACCGAACACCTTCCTGCCGGGAACAGTCTGGCAGGCACGGCCGGAGGAACCGATGATGGTGGCGACGAAAGTCGGCGTGCTGGCCGTTGACGCGAAAATCCTTCTTCCGCCGTTGACTCCGGTTTCTCTGCAAATCACGGATATCCAGCCGCCGGGCGCGACGCTGATTGAAAAGGATCCGTTGCCGTCCTTCCGGACATCCTGGACGATTCTGGCTCATGCGCTGGAAACACTGGAACAGACGGACGCCGCCGCCGCCGAAGCCGTGAAACGGATTCTCCCGCAGGCCGGAAACCGCCTTCCCGCCCTGATGATGTCGTATGTCCAGGCCGCTGTGCAGGGGCAGAGCTTCGCTTCGTGGCTGGGCGAAGCGAATGTGGCAGCGCTCCGGAAAACCGGGACAAAGGGTGAAAATATTCTGCGCCGTCTGGAAAAAGAGTTTTCAGCCTCCGGCAAAAAAGCAACAGACGGCCGGACGTCATGGCGCGGATGGGATATTCCGCTCCTGTCAGGAAACGTGGTCGAGCCTGTTTCCCTTTTTCTCCAACAGCCGCCCGAAGAAAGTGCTCATTCCCGCTCGGCGGGGACAGCCGGAAAATCCGGCGTCCGTTTTGTGCTGGACATGAATCTGACCCGCCTGGGACGTATGCAGATGGAAGGTCTCGCCTACCGTGACCGGCGGATATTTGATCTGACCCTGCGCCATGCGGAAGCCATGCCTGATGTGTTTGAACCAACCGTCCGTTCCCTGTTTTCCAGGACGCTGGACGCGCTGAATTATGCAGGCACCCTGCGGGTCAACCGGACAGATGAATTTCTGGATTTCCGACCCGAAGATGAGGCGGGGACGGAAACAAAGCGGGGAGTTCTGGTCTGAAATGGATAAGAAAGGATTCTATGCCCTTCTGAAAATACCTCCGACGGCCGGCGACAAGGAAATCAAGGACGCTTTCCGGCGTGAGGTCAAGCTGTTTCATCCGGATCGGAATCCCGATCCGAAGGCGGCGGAAACCTATCTGAAAATCAACGAGGCCTATCAGGTTCTGACCGATCCCGAAGCCCGGCGGGCGTACGACAATGTTTCGGACGGCGGAACGGATTTCGCTCCCTGTTCCCGCTGCGGTATTCACAGCAAACAGCCGCGTTATATCCTTTTCGATGAAGGAGGCGTCTTTACTTCCGGCGTCTTCTGCCGGGCATGTGCTTCAAAACAGCAGTTCCGCTCCGCGCTTAAAAACTGGGAGAATTTTCTCCGCCATCCCATCCGGGCCATCCGCGGCCTGCGCAACAACCGCGCCCTGGGGGAAAAACCGGCGGAGCGGAATATCGATATGCTGTTGCAGAATGCGGCGGCTTTCCGTCATGAAAAGAGGACGGATGTCGCGCGTTTTCTGGCGGAACAGGCCATGAAGTTCGCCCGGGATTCCGCCGAACGCAACCGCATTTCCGCGTTCATGGCCGCCCTGCCCGACACGCCGAGACGCCGTGAACCCGATTACTGGCAGATCAAATGGACGGATACGTTCCGTGTTTATTTCCCGCTGTTCATGGTTCTGATCGTCTGGGCCGTCATTGTGGGGACGCCTTATCTGAAAGCCTGGATCGAACCGCCTCCGCCGCCGGTGGCCGACTACAAACCTCTGCCGGTCATCCCTTTGCGTTTTGACATTTCGGACACCGGTCAGCTTTTCCATACCTATGAACCTCAGACGCCCGTGTACCAAGCTCCCTGTCTGGACTGCGGCATCATCGACCTGCTTCCCGCGGAAACAAGCGTCCGGCTGACCGGGTTGGTGCCGCAAACGGATTGGGTACAGGTGATGACGCCTTTAGGCAAAGTGGTGTTCGTGAAAACCACGGATCTGCGCAAGGGGTTGGGAAAAGCGCCGCTGCCCTACCGCTCGAAAATCACCCCGGCGCCCTGAAAATCATTTCTGACGGGATTTGACGCCGCTTTCAGGAATTTCGATTTCGCGCTGTTCCGGATGAATGCGCATCTGTGCCCCGAATGGCAGAGTCATGATCGGCGACGTGTGGCCGAAATCCATCCGCGTCACAATCGGCATGTCCGACCGGCCGCATTCCGCACAGACTCCGACCAACTCTTCTTCATACAGATCCAGTGAATGCAGGTAATATTCCAGTTCGGCGTCATAGCTTTCCGAATCATAGCGGATTGTCGCTCCCGGGCGTCCGAACAGCAGAGCCGACGCCCGCTGCAGAATTCCCTGCGCCGCGTAATTCCGAAGCCAGTAGCGTACATATTCCGGCGCGGGATTATTTTCCGAAATCTCAAAGAACAGAACCGCGCCGTCAAAGACTTCCGCACCCGGCCACAGCCGTGTGCCTTTCAGCATTTCCAGGACTTCCATGCATCCGCCGATCAGAGGGCCGCTCACCTCGCCCTCACCCTGAATGAATTCCCAGGGCAACGTGTCATAGTACGTCCGCGGATAATCGGCCAGCTCTTCGGCCCAGTCGATTTTTTCAATCGTCCAGTTGTCGGCTCCCCACAGTGCGCCCATCGGTTCCGTCGAAAACAACGCACGTTCGACGCCGTCGCGGACATAGGGATGAACGCCTCCGTTCTCCGCCCAGTATCCCATGATGCACGGACCGTAAAACGAACGAACGCCCGCCTTCAGGAACATATAGTGGATGACCGTGCTGTCCGAAAAACCAATGAACGGTTTCGGATGATCATGCAGAATCTGAAAATGCCGGTCGTCCATCAGTTCCAGCATTCGGATACTGTCGTCACCGCCGATGTTGGAAAAGATGCCCTTGATTTCCGGTTCTTCCAGCGCCCACATCAGATCATCCAGGCGCAAGCCCGGGTTTTCGTAAAGTTCGCAATCCGGGCGCATGGAATTCGGCGCCGGAACAACATTCACGCCGAATGCCTCTTCCAAAGCACGCGCGCCTTTTTCAAAACGCTGCGGAACTTCACCCGCACCGCCCCAGGACAAAGATACTGTCGCCACGTTGTCGCCGGCCTTTAATGCTTTCGGTTTTATCAGACTGATGCCCATGCGGCTCTTTTCCTCCCGATTTCCGTTTTCCAAACCCGGTACGGGGAATGATACCCTGACGCGGGCAAAAAATGAATCGTTCTTTTTCCCGCGACCCGATTTTCAAATCTCAGAAAAAAAAGCTTCATCCGTTCAGAAAAACAATGCCGGCATTCAGGTACAGCGCAAATGCCGACCACACCGCATACGGCAGAAGCAGAAATGCCGACAGCCGGGATGACATGTAAAAAAAGCGGATCGTCAGCACCAGGAAAATGAAAAGTGCCGCCAGAACAGCCAACGCCGCGTCCGGGCTTTTCATTCCGAAAAAGACCCCTGTCCATGACAGATTCAGCAACATCTGCACCCCGAAGCACCAGAGGGCGGCGTTCTTTTTTTCTCCACTCTCTGAACGCAGGAAGACGATCAGGGAAACCGCAATCATGACGTACAGGATTGACCATACCGGAGCGAACACGGCGTCCGGCGGCGTCAAAGGAGGTTTCAGAAGTGTTGCGTACCAATTCATATTCTGCATGTGTTTATTTTAAGCCGCCGTCCCCTTTCCGCTCAACCTGCCTTTTCGGATAAGGTGTACCTGTCTTTCATGCCCCGGGATTTCCGTCCTTTCCGGGAAAGAATATCAGCTCCCGGCAGTTTGTCCGGCGTTTTTATTTCACCGCAGGAATACAAAAAATCCCCTGCCTTTCAAAGTTAAAGGCAGGGGATCATTCAAATAAGAACGAATCAGACTTTTTTCAACAGGAACGTCACCGTCCCTTCGCCGATTTCCTCCGTCGTTCCGCCGTCGACAGAAGGCTTTTCCTCAAAAGACACGGCCAGGATCTGTTCAGAGATGTACTCCCTGTTGCCCGCCAGAGCCTCGCGCACCGTCGCATTGCCGGAAGCATAAGCGACCTCAATCCGGTCGGAAACGTCAAAGCCGCTGTTTTTGCGGTTTTCCTGCACCATGCGGACAAAGTCCCGCGCAATGCCTTCGCGTTCCAGTTCGGGATAAAGCGTCACATCCAGAACAACGACCGCCGTGTTGTCCGGCAGAGCCATCCCGGCGCGGCCTTCCTTCAGGACAAGGCGCAGTTCAAATTCATCGGGCGTCAGCGTCTGCCCGGCGATAGACAGCGTGCCGTCGGCGTTCTTCGTCCATTCGCCCGTTTTCGACGCGGCCAGAATGTCCTTCATGAAACGCCCCAGACGTTTACCGACAATCGGCGTCAGGACATAAAGCATGTTGTCCGCCAGTTCGGAAACATCATGCCCGAACAGGACTTCCTTGACGTTGACTTCGTCCGCGATCAACGGCACATAATCCGTCAGACGTTCCGCGTTGTTCCCGGCCACAGTCAGCGAAGCGAGCGGCAGGCGGTTGCGGAGCTTGCGTTCTTCGCGCACGGCTTTTGCCGTCGAACAGATGGCGCGGACGAAATCCATGTCGGCCACCAGTTCGGGTTCTGCGGTAAATGCCGCGGCATCGGGCCAGTCCGCCAGATGTACGCTTTCCTCTCCCGTCAGGCCGCGGTAGATGTACTCGCACGTCAGCGGCAGAAGAGGCGCCAGCGCTTTGGAAAGCGTCGTCAGGACGGTGTACAGGACGTCAAATGCGTCCTGACCCTGTTCAAGGTTCCAGAATCGGGCACGGCTGCGGCGGATGTACCAGTTGTTCAGGATTTCCAGGAAATCGGACACATCCGCGCACGCGCCGACAATGTCGCATTCGTCCAGCTTGGCTGTCAGCCCGACGATCAGGTCATGAAGCTTCGCCAGAATGTAGCGATCCAGAACGTCTTCGGGGGTCGTGAGCGTTTTCGCCTTCAGCCCTTCGGCATTGGCGTACAGGCAGAAGAAATGGAAGGCGTTCCACAGAGGGATCAACGCCTTGCGTGAGGCTTTGGCAATTTCCCGACCCTCGCGGTCAATCGACAGGTTGCCGCCGCGCAGAATCGGGGAGGATACCAGAAACCAGCGGAGCGCGTCTGCCCCCAGCGTGTTGAACACATCGTCCGGCGCCGGATAGTTCCGCAGACGCTTGGACAGCTTCTGCTGATTCTCGTCCAGAACAACGCCGTGACACAGGCACGTCTTGAACGGCGGCCGGTCAAACAGAGCCGTGGCCATCACCATCAGCGTATAGAACCACCCGCGCGTCTGCGCCAGATATTCGACAATGAAATCCGCCGGGAAATGGTTTTCAAACCATTCTTTGTTTTCAAACGGGTAATGCACCTGCGCGTACGGCATGGAGCCCGATTCAAACCAGCAGTCAAAGACGTCTTCGACACGGCGCATTGTGCTTTTTCCTGTCGGATCGTCGGGATTCGGGCGCGTCAGTTCATCAACGAACGGACGGTGCAGGTCGGTGACCTTCACGCCGAAATCGCGTTCCAGCTCTTCAATGCTGCCATAAACGTCAATGCGCGGATAGCGCGGATCGTCGCTTTTCCATACGGGAATCGGCGTGCCCCAGAAGCGCATGCGGCTGATCGACCAGTCCCGCGCGTTTTCCAGCCATTTACCGAAAGAACCGTTTTTAACGTGTTCGGGAATCCAGGTAATCTGCTGGTTTAGTTCCACCATACGGTCGCGGAAGTCCGTGACCTTGACGAACCAGCTGTTGATCGCCTTGTAGATCAGCGGCGTATCCGTACGCCAGCAGTGCGGATAACTGTGGCGGTACTGCTCGCGCTTCACCAGGACGCCCTCTGCCTTCAGACGGGCAATAATGGGAGCGTTCGCGTCGAAAACAAGCGTTCCTTCATAATCGGGAACTTCCTTCGTGAAACGTCCCTTTGAATCGACCGGACACACGACCGGAATATTGTACGGAATGGAGGCGTTCAAGTCGTCTTCGCCGAATCCGGGAGCCGTATGAACGACGCCGGTACCGTCTTCAATCGAAACGTAATCGGCTCCGATGACACGGAAGGCATTTGGAAGATCCTTAAAATAGTCGAACAACGGTTCATATGTGCGGCCGATCAGGTCTTTTCCTTTCAGAAGCGCGACCTTTTCCGCCTTTGCCAGTTCTTTTCCATACTTCCCGGCCAGTGCCTCGGCGAGGATATACTGCACACCGTCCTCTTCATAAACGGCGTAATCAATTTCGGGGCCGACGGCCAGAGCCAGGTTGGACGGCAGAGTCCACGGCGTGGTCGTCCAGGCCAGCATTTTTACCGGTTTTGTTTCCCCGGCGGCGGGTTTAAGCGTGAACATGACCGTCACGGCCGGGTCTTCGCGTTCGCGGTAGGAATTGTCCATACGCGTTTCAAAGTTCGACACCGGCGTTTCCGCGGCCCAGCTGTACGGCAGAACGCGGACGCCTTCGTACATCAGGCCTTTTTTGTACAGCTCCTTGAATGCCCAGATGATGCTTTCCATATAGGACAGATCCATCGTCTTGTAGTCGTGCATGAAATCGACCCAGCGCGCCTGGCGCGTGACGGTGTTCTCCCATTCCTTTGTGTACATCAGCACACGGCTGCAACATGTTTCGTTGAATTTGCCGATACCGAATTTCGTAATGGCGTCGCGTCCTGAAAAACCGAGGAATTTTTCAGTATCCATCTCGGCCGGCAGACCGTGGCAGTCCCATCCGAAGCGGCGTTCGACACGGTGCCCCCGCATGGTCTGGTACCGGGGAATGATGTCCTTGACGTATCCCGTCACCAGGTGGCCGTAATGCGGCAGGCCGTTTGCGAACGGAGGTCCGTCGTAAAAAACGTATTCGTTGCTTCCGTTTTCCCCGGCGGGACGTCGTTCTACGCTTTTCCTGAACGTGTCGTCCTCGTGCCAGTAGGCCAGTACGTCCCGCTCAATCGCCGGGAAATCCGCCTTTGCCTGTATTTCCGGATAATGTTTTACTTTTTCTGCCATCGTTTCAAAACCCGTGTCATGGATGTTTCGTACTTTGATATAATAATTCTTTCTGTTTTAACCAGATAGCCGCCGTTGTCAACACAATCCTTGACGAACGCTCCTTTTTACGTGATTCTTTGAAGCAGAGTCGACTTACCCGCCCGCAAAGGAAAAATCATGTCTGAACGCCGTTCTTCGGAAAACAAGAAAAACGTTTCCTCCGGAAAGAACACTCTGTTATTTTCCGCCGGAACCGAAGCGCCGTCCGGCCCGCGTATTCCGTGGTATGAACGGAAAGGCCTCGTCGCCGGCGCCGTGCTGACGGCGGCATGGCTGGGTGCGGCGGTCAATTATCTGCTTGTTTCGGGGTGGTGGGATCAGCGCTACGACATGACGCCGCCCGAATTTTTCAGCTTTGTTTCCGGTGTCCTTTTCCCCGTTGCCTTCATCTGGATGGCGGTCGCCTATCTGTCCGGGCACATGCAGTTTGACCGGGAAGCGGAGAGGTTGCGCACCTACATGCACGAATTTCTTCACCCGACGGCACAGAACAAGGTGTACGTCAAATCCCTTCTGGAAGACATCCGCGAACAGGCCGAATCCCTGAACGATGCTTACGGCCGGATTGACGCCTGCCGGACAGGGGCGGGCGCCGAGCTTCAGCGCCGGATCGAAGAAATAAAAACGCTGGCAGAAATGCTGGAGCGTACGACAGAGGACACTGCGGCCCGGGTGGAAGAAGCAATCATGCGAATCTCCGACGCGTCCCGGGATGTGTCCGAAGAAACGGAAAAAAGCACGGAACGCCTGGAAAGCGGCGCTTCCCGCCTGACCGACGCTGCGGAAAAAGCATCACAGAGTATGGCCGCCCTGAACGCCGCGGTTCAGGAAGACACAGAACTCCTGACCCGGACAAAGGATGCCGTCGCGGACGAAACGGGTCGCATTGCCGGGGAAATCCGTGAACAGGCCGAGCTTCTGAGACACGCCTCTGAAAACGCCCGTTCCATCCTGTCCGAACAAACCGCTCTTGCGGCGGCGGAAACCGCACGGCAAAGCGCTCTGATTTCCGACGCGGGCACGGAGGCGCACGACCGCCTGAAAACGCTGTCCGGCCAGATCCGCAGCGATGTCGAGGAACAGCTCGCCCGCCTGGTTGACGCCGGGGAAAAAGCCCGCGATGACATGACCGCTGCCGGCATGGACGTTGAAGAACGCACCGCCGCCCTTGAGGAAGCTTCGGACAAGGCTCGCCGGAACGCCGAACGCATGGCTTCCCTGTTGGAGGCTCGGACGGCGCGGCTGGAGGAAATCCTTGACGCTCAGACCCGTATGATTGACACGCGTGACGGACGTCTCAATGCGGCGGCGGAAAAGCTTTTGGAAACATTCAAGGAACAGAACGCCCTTCTGGACGGGGAAGCGGAAAAGGTTCTGGCTCGCTTCAAGACCATTGAAGAAACGCTGGACATGTACCTGAAGGAAATCGCCTCGGTTTCGGAAACTGCGGCCGGCCGGGTTGAAGACGTGTCCGACAACCTGGGCGAAAAGGCCGATCTGGTGGCTCGGACAGCCGACGCGGCTCGCCGCGAAATGGACGATGTTGCCCGCGCCCTTTCCGAACGTGCCGGAAACATCTCGGAAACAATCCTGAACCTGGGGCTGAGCGCCGAAAGCGTTTCTTCGGACATGAAGCGCCGAACCGGAGAGCTGACAGACGCCCTGCAGGATGCCTCGGTAAAGGTCGCCGCCGGCAGTGCGGACATCCGCGCCAACATTTCCGCCTTTGAGGAAAAAGTCACTGAAGCGGCCGGAAAATCAGAAGAAATGTGCGCGCATGTGGCCAAACAGACGGCACAGTTGTCCGACCTCAGCGGTGCGCTTGTGTCTCAGGCCATGATTACCGAAACCTCGCTGGCCCAGCAACAGAAATACATTGCAAACGCTTCGGCCCGCATCGAAGACGTTAAAACTGCTCTGAAACAGCAGTCCGAAGACCTTCTGGGCATTGCGGATCTTCTGGACGGCCGCGCCGCGCGTTCCGTGACCCAGCTGTCCGAACAACTGACCCGCACCGTTGAACAGGCCAACGGGATTGTTGATAAGATTAACGAAATCGATGTCTCTCTGGCCGGGGAAATTGAGGCACTGAACGACTCCTCGCGCCGCGCCGTCGAAGCAAATGACGCCCTGCGCGGCGAGATCGGCCGTCACAGAACCCTTCTGGACGAAGCGGCCGAAAAGGTCGCCGCCTGCACCGAAGAGACTTCCGCGCAAATCAACCGCCAGGTCACACAGATGGACATGACCTCTGACCTGATGCGGACGCGGGTTGAAAAAACCGTTTCGCATATGGAAGAACAGTTCCGGAAGCTGGATCTGGAGGCAACGGACATGACCGATACGGTCACCCGGGCTTCGGACGTTCTGGCCGGGCATGCCGAAAAGCTCAACGGCCTTTATATCCGTCAGGAATCATCCCTCACGGCCGCCGCCGACAAGCTGTCGGAACAGACGACGCAGGTCGTCTCGATGTTGCGCGACCAGTCCGAACAGGTCGACAGGGATCTGGAACGTCTTGTCTCGCGCATCAAACTGATTGAGGAAGGTCTGAACGTTCAAACCAAAGAACTGACCCAGGCGTCGGAGACAACGTTAAGCCAGCTGGAAACCGTCGGCGGCGCTCTGTCGCGCCAGACGGATGTTCTGGCACAGACGGCGGAAACGGCGCGGGAAAGTATTGGCGCCGTTACGGAAACCTTTGTCGAGAAAACTGGCGTGTTTTCGTCATCGCTGGATGAAACGGCCGGAAAAGCGCGGGAAACCGCCGAAGAAATCGAAAGGAACTATCACCGCTTCACTCAGTCTGCGGAAAACCTGCTGGAGCGCGTTTCCGCCCTGACCGGAGAGCTTCAGACGCAGACCGAAAGCCTGCAGAAGCAGTCCGCGAAATCAACGCAGCAGGCGGTCATGATTCGCGATTCCATGCAAAGGCAGATCATTGACCTCGGCGACGTGGCCAATATCGTGTCAACACAGTCCCGTCTGGGCGAGGCTTCCCTGGGTCAGCAGACGCGCTACCTGAAGGAAGCCGCCGAAGAAGTCATGACGCATATCCGGGCAATCAACGACGCGGTGCGCCAGAATACAAACGACCTGCTGGCGGCTTCGTCGCGGATTGGATTCGAACTTGACGCCATGGGTGAAAACCTGCGCCAGCGGAACGAAGAAGCGGTCAAGGCCGCCGAAGACAGCCTGAACCGTTCACAGACCGCGGCACAGTTCCTGGAGGAAAAAGCCATTCTGCTGACGGATATGGCCGAACAGGTCATCACGGGCATCAACGGCGCCGGAAAGGAATTTGCCGCACAGACGGGACGGATGGAAGCCGCTTCCGAAATGGCGCGGGAACAGCTGGGAGCGACGGGAGAGGCCTTCCTGGTTCAGTCGCATCAGCTGAACCGTATCTCGGAAGACGCGCAGAAAGCCATCAAGGGCTTCAGTGTTTCTCTGCGCGACCGGGCGGTTGACTTCAACCGAACGGCGGAAGACGCCAACGAACGCGTCCGTTCGCTGAATGAAAGTGTCCGTCAGATCGGCCGGGAATTTGAAGAAATGTCGAACCGCGGCGTGATTCAGATTGATCTGGCCGGACAGCGCCTGCGCGCCATGATCAGTGAAGTGGCCGGAAATTCCGAACGTATCGCCGCCGAAGTCCGCAAGTCGGGCGAACAGTTCGTCGAACAGTCGGATCTGCTGTCGATTGCGGCCGACGACGCGATGAATCGGTTGCAGGATCTGCTGAAGGTCATGCACGAAAACGCCGGGGAAATCCAGTCTTCGGGCGAAAAGATATCGGCTCAGTCCATCAAGCTCGGCGGCGCGTTCAACCGGCAGGTTCAGGCGCTGATTTCCGCATCGAAATCCGCCGAGGAATACATTGCCGAACTTGACCGGAAGAAAGAAGAGGCCGATACCGAACGCTTTATGAAAGAAGCCTCCTTCATTATTGAGCGCCTGCAGTCTCTGGGAGTTGACATGGCGCGGCTGTTTGCACCGAATGCCGAGGACGACCTGTGGAAACGCTATTACGGCGGCGACCGGAGTGCCTTTGTCCGTTATCTGTCACGGACGATTGACAAGCATCAGGTTCGGAAAATGTGTGACATGTTCACCTCAGACGCCGAATTCCGGGGATACGTTTCAAAATACATGGGCGAATTTGAAGCCGTCCTGTCACGGGCTCAGGCCAACGAACGAAGCGACGTGCTTCTGGGGATTCTTCTGGGCTCGGAAGCCGGACGGCTGTACATGGTGCTGTCCCGCGTTTTCAACAAGGACGACTGAGGTCGTTTTCCGCGCGGGGAGAAGCAGTGCGACCCGGGCGGACAGAGTCGGCAGAGCGCCAGCCCCGTTCCTCTGCCGACAACAGAGCGGAGCCGCCTTTTCCCGGTGAGAAGCCTCAATCGTCTTTCATGCCTGCAAACCCCGGGAAGAAGCCGCCTTCTCAGCAGTCATTTTCCCCGGCCAGTACCAATATCGTCTTTGCGAAGCATCTTTTTTCCCGGCGTCCTCTCAATGCCCGGGCGCCCCTCTCCCTTAACGCCGAATAACGGCGCCCGGTCTGCCAAAAAGAGAGTCTTCCGTTAAAACCTTTTCCAAAAAGACATTCTTTTCAATGTATTATCCTGTTCCTTTCCTCTACCTTAGAACGGATAAAATTTTTTACAAAAAAGCTTGCTTTTTATGATTCTTTTTGTAATACTAATCTGCGTGGCAGGATGCTCATCGGAGGTCCTTGCCCCAGCCGGGCAACCGGCGTCATGTTGCTTATGAAAGGATATGACATGTCTGAAAAGACAGAATTGAACATGAACTCCGCCATGTTCCTTCCTTTATAACAACCATAAAAAACAAGGAAAGGAGTAAGACTATGGCAACAACGGCATTGTTACCCGCCGTTATCGGCAAAAGCGGTCTTCAGGCCTATCTGCAATCGATCCGGCGCATTCCCGTGCTGTCGGCCGAAGAAGAATACATGCTGACGAACCGCTTTAAAAACCACGGCGACCTGGAAGCCGCAAAGAAGCTGATTTCCAGCCATTTGCGTCTGGCGGCCAAGGTGGCTTTCACATACCGTTTTTACGGCCTGCCGATGGAAGACATCATTTCCGAAGCGAATATCGGACTGATGCAGGCCGTCAAGAAATTTGAACCGGAAAAAGGCAACCGTCTGTCGACGTACGCCATCTGGTGGATTAAGGCCGCGATCAATGA
The DNA here is from genome assembly GCA_900553035.1 of uncultured Rhodospirillaceae bacterium. Lineage (GTDB taxonomy): Bacteria > Pseudomonadota > Alphaproteobacteria > CAAGCB01 > CAG-977 > CAG-977. Next base: position 27,987 of record USCC01000014.1, read on the forward strand.
ATTTGTCCTGAAATCGTGGTCGCTGGTGCGTATCGGGACGGTTGCGGCACAGAAAAAACTGTTCTACAACCTGCGCAAAATCAAGGCACGCCTGGGACTTTACGGCGATTCGGCCCTTGATCCCGAAAACGTAAGGGAAATATCGGAAAATCTGGATGTTCCCGAATCGACGATCGTTGAAATGGATCAACGTCTGAGCGGCGACGTTTCCCTGAATACGCCCGTTTATGACGAAGGATATGCCGAACGGCAGGATTTCCTCAGCGATGACAGAGATATTGAAGAGGAACTGGCCGAACGGCAGGAAAGCACCATGCGCATGCAGCTTCTGGCGCAGGCGATGGGTTCCCTGAACGAACGGGAACAGCAGATTGTCAAGGCGCGCCGCCTGTCCGAAGAACCGGAAACCCTGGATATTCTGGGCGAAAGGCTGGGCATCAGCCGCGAGCGCGTCCGGCAGATCGAAAACCGCGCCGTTGAAAAAATGACCGCGTTCGTCAAGGAAAACGCGGCAAAGACGGCGCCGCTCCGTTAACCCATGGCGGAAGACGCCCTTTCCGGGCGGCTTTGCCCCTGCGGAAAACATTTTCCGCAGCGGGACGGGGGGAATGGATGGGAAAGCCGGTGAGCTTTCCGTTTTTTTTATGACATTTCAGACTCCCGGAAGGAAATTTCCTTCCGTTCCTTCGGACTTTTCGGCGCGGGATGCCGGGATATTCGTCTTTCTTTTTTAAATTAACACTGATTTTTCAATCTGTTTTATTCTTTTTTAAACAGACGGAAAGAATGCCTTATTTCTGCCTTAATTCCGCCCTATTTTTGACGCAATTAAGTGATATCCTGTACGTGTAAGTTGAATCTTCACAAAGGAGAAAAAGATGAAAAAACTTATTTATCTGCTGACAGGTCTTTGGCTTATGCCGAATACCTGCTTTGCAATAGAACAGATGCCCCCCCCCCTTACAT
>USCC01000015.1 GCA_900553035.1 uncultured Rhodospirillaceae bacterium
CCGCGTTTTTCAAAACTCAGCTATACCGGGGTCAGAAAAATCACCCGCCTGCCCGCGCGGTCGGCGGTCGTCGCGTTTTCGCTGGCCGATGTTTACGCGCTGGCCGAACTGATCCGGCGCCAAAGGGGCGGGGCGGCGGTCGTTATGGGCGCGCTCAGCCCGCGTACCCGCAATGCACAGGTCGAAATGTTCCAATCCGGCGAAGTCGATTACCTGGTCGCGACGGACGCCATCGGCATGGGGCTGAACATGGACATCGGACATGTCTGCTTTGCCGCTTTGCGCAAATTCGACGGGCTGAACATGCGTTCTCTGTCAGCCGCCGAACTGGGACAGATTGCGGGTCGCGCGGGAAGACACATGACGAACGGGACATTCGGCGTCGCCGCGGAAGGCAGCTCCCTGCCCCCTGAAATCGTTGAACGCATCGAATCCCACCGTTTTGAACCGCTGGACAGACTGTTCTGGCGCAATTCCGACCTGCGTTTTTCATCCGTGGAAAGCCTGCTGCATTCCCTGAACCGCCGCCCCGCTGTCCCCGGCCTCGTAGCGGCGCGCAAGGCGGACGATCAGCTTGCCCTTGAAGCCGTCATCCGAGATGAAAGCATCCTGAAAGCGACGAATCATCCCTCCCGCGTCGAACTTTTATGGGACGTCTGCCAGATCCCTGATTTCAGAAAAGTCACGCCCGAAGCACATGCGCGGTTGTTGTCGCAGATTTATCAGTATATACTGTCGGACGGACGCCTTCCGGAAGACTGGATCGCCGCCCGGGTCAAACAGCTTGACCGTACGGACGGCGATATTGATGTCATTACGGGGCGCATTGCGGGAATACGGATTTGGACGTATATTGCGCAGCGGAAAAACTGGGTCGCACAGTCCTCCTTCTGGCAGGAAGCGACCCGGAAGGTAGAGGACAGGCTTTCGGACGAACTGCACCGGAAACTGACTCGGAGGTTTGTGGACAGACGCACATCGGTTTTGGTTAAAGGTATGAAAACACAGGTGGAATTATTTACGAAAATCGACGACGACGGACAGGTCAACGTCGAAGGGCAGGAAGTCGGACGGATGGAAGGCTTGCGTTTTACGCCTTTGACCGGCGCGGGAAAATTCGCGGACCGCGTTCTGGTCGCGGCGGCGGAAAAAGCGCTTCAGGCCGAATTTCAGAATCGCGTTGCCGCAATCGCTGTTGCGCCGGACGAAGACTTTGCGCTTGAAAACGATGGCGTCCTTGCCTGGAAAGGCCAGAATTTGGCCAAAGCCATCAAGGGCCGGGATATCCTTCATCCGGCGGTTCAGCTGTTCGTCCATGAAACTCTGGAAGCCGCACAGGCCGAACAGGTTCGGAACCGTCTGAACACATGGCTGGATTTTTATCTGGGCCGAACGATCGCCCCTTTGTTCAGCGCCCTGCGCACTCTGGACGAGGAAGAAGCTTCCGGCGCGGCTCGCGGTATTCTGTGGCAGGTGGCCGAACGTCTGGGAACCATGCCGCGCGAAAATGTTCGCGAACTGATTCAGGGGCTGAGCGACACGGATAAAAAGGTTCTGGCAAAAGCCGGGCTGAGGCTGGGACATGACTTCCTGTTCTTCCCCATGCTTCTGAAACCGGCGGCCCAGCGCGTCTGCGCTGTCCTGTGGAAAATATGGAACGACCGCACACAGTATTCCACCGGGTTTGCCATTGACGGTAAAATGTCGTTCGCCGTTGAACGCGGAATTCCCAAACAACTGTATCTGGTACAGGGGTATGCCCTGGCGGGCGCACGAGCCATCCGCGTTGACGTCATGGAACGTTTTACGGCAAAACTGCGTGAAGTTACACGTCAGGAAAAAGACAAACCGCAGCCACTGCCGCTTGATCTGCTTTCCCTGGCCGGACTGAAACGGGATGAAGTCGAGGATGTGTTTGGTTCTTTGGGTTTCAATGTCACAAAGGACGGCGAAACACTGATGATCCGGACAAAATTCAAAAAACGTCCGAAAAAAACGGAACCCGCCGCCGAACCCGTGAACAGTGATTCGCCGTTCGCCTGCCTGGCGGCGCTGAAAAAAGGCTGATGGCCGACGCCCTGCGCATCGATAAATGGCTCTGGTTCGTCCGGCTGGCCAAAACGCGAACCGCGGCACAGGAGCTGTGCACCGCCGGACACGTCCGCGTCAACGGGGAAAAGGTTCTGAAAACCAGCCGTGAAATCCGGATCGGCGACACGCTTGAAGTCCTGCGCGGGACAGTGCGCTTCCATGTCCGCGTTTCGGGTCTGCCCGAACGGCGGGTCGGCGCACCGGCGGCACGGGAATTTTATGAACACCTTTCGGATCCCGAAAACCTGAAGCCGCCGACGGAACGTTTTTTCGAACTCCGCCCGGCGGGAACAGGACGACCGACGAAACGCGACCGTCGCGTACTCGGCCGGCTGAAAGGAAAATTCTGACGCCGTTCAGAAATAATCTTGAAAAAAACGGGAAACCGTTTTATGTATAATCCATTCTTTTTGAATAAACCAACTCTAGGAGTATAGAAAATGGCCTCTGTTGTTAACGATTCCTGCGTAAAGTGCCTGAGCTGCGTCGAAGTCTGCCCCGTTTCCGCTTTCCATGAAGGCGATACGATGGTTGTCGTCGATCCCGACACATGCATTGACTGCGGTGTGTGCATCGCCGAATGCCCGCAGGGCGCCATTACGTCCGAAGACGAAGCGGATGAAAAGTGGATCAAGTTCAACGCTGAAAAGTCTCAGGAATGGCCCGCCGCGAAGTAAGCGCCTTCCGATTTTAAAAACCCGGCCGGAAAACAGGCCGGGTTTTTTATTTGTCTTTCCGGAAAAATCGCCGGCGGCTAATGTTTCATGGCTTCGTACATGTCCAGCGAACGCGTCATGGCTTCGGGAAACCAGGAGGCCGCCGCAGACGTTTTTTCGGAATTCATGGACGGGAGTGATTCCCGTTTATAGCCGATGTCCGATGCGGCCTGCGCACGCAGGGCGGCGACATCGACCGGCGCCGGAGCGTTCGTTCCGCTCGGAACGATTTTTGTCTGGGACGAATCGGCTTCGCGCTGACGGATGTTCCGTTCCAGCTGGCGCAGTTTTGCTTTCTGGCTGTCAATGGCGCTTTCGGGGGCCTGTGCGACGTTAAAGGCCGGACGGGCACCGGTATTCGTATAGCGTGTCACGGAATCCATGGAAAACATTTTGGAATCACCGGGCCCTTTCAGGGGACGGGAAACTTTCCGAGCGGCGGCGGTTTCCTCGGACATGTTGTAGGGTGACGCACTTTTTGCTTCGGGCAGGGCGGCGTTCTCTGTTTTCCGGTTCTGTTTGAACGCTGTCCGGTGAAGTTCGGCATCCAGACGCGTTCCGGGCTTGCTGTCCGCACTGACGACGAACGGCGTCAGGTCTTCAACGTTTGCCAGAGAAGCGGGAAGCTCCTGGACTTTTGAGGTCTGCACAACGGCCTGAACGGGAAGAAGGGAGACCGGCCCCGGTCTTCCTGAAACGGTTGGAACATTTGCGGCGGCGGAATCCGACGGTTTATCTTCCTCAGCGGTCGTCCGGGTCAGAATCTGTTTGAATGACGGCTGTTCCTGCGTTTTTGTCAGAGCTTCAGGCCGGCCGAAATCGGCTGCAGGACGGGAAACGACGTTCGTCCGGAACGTAACGCCGTCCTGCCAGACCGACATATCAACGGTAAAATCGGTATTAAGCATGATAAACTCCTCCTGTTAAAAAGAAAGAAGCAATTTCCGTGCCAATCAATACGGTTGGAAAATCCGGAAGAGTTTCGTAAACTGAAACGGAACAGAAGGAGAGCAGAACATGCCTGAACGCCGGATTTTAATCTATTCCAAAGCGGAAAACCCGCGCCGGAGGCTGGCCGAAGAAATCCGGACGGCGGAAATTGCGGAAGACATTCATGAAACGGCCGATTTCAACGAAATCGCCGAACAGGTGGAACGGGAAGATTTTTCCGCCCTGATCATTGACGAGCCTTCCGCTGAACAAAGAGACACCGTCAGCCGTATCCACAAAGGCATCCCGGTGTTCTACCTGTCTTCGATTCCGCTGGAAGCCGAAGAGGCCGCCGTGTACCAGAAACCGTTCCGTCTGCCCGCCGTCCTGTCAGGCCTGATCAGCGCCGCCGCCCGATATGAACAAAGCGACCGCGCCTCTGTCAGTATCGGTTTGTGGCGCTTCAACTTTTTCGGACGCATCTTAACGTTTGAAAACCGGGAAATCCGCCTGACCGAAAAGGAAGCGGCGGTTCTGAACTATCTGTACCATCATCCCGATCCCGTAGACAGGGAAACGTTGTTGCGCGAAATATGGGGCTACGGCGAAGGCATTTCCACACACACGCTGGAAACACACATCTACCGCCTGCGCCAGAAACTGGAGGAGACGGGCATCTCCTTCTCCGCCGGCAATATCGAAGGCTATAAACTTCTGTACCGGACTTAATGACGACGCACGGGAACGTCGCCGGGGCGGCCGGCGCGGCGGGGATCCGTGAATTTGAACATCTCGGGTTTCAGAGCCGTGTTGAATTCCGCCTGATTCAGGGAAACAAGCGTCCGCACCTGCTGGGCGTCCGTAATCTGCCACTGTTTGAGTTCCAGCGGACGATCTTTGAAGATCAGCGTGATCCGGCCCGTTGCCGGTTCTTCGGTTTTATACACAGAGACCTCGATAAATCCCGGTGTTTTGCGGACATCCGTCACCGTCAGGTTTGATTTATCAAAGGAAAAGTTTTCCTTCAAGATGATCGACGCGGGATTGGAATCAATGTCCAGATACGTCACCTGCTCCAGATTTTTGTCATGAAAAATCAGGTAATACCCGTCGGAAACGACTTCGACCGGCATCGGCGGTTTGTATTCCAGGCGCATTTTTCCGGGTTTCAGCAGAAGGAACTCCCCTTCGGCAAAAGCGCCGGTCGTTGACGTCTGTGTAAATCCGCTTTTAATCGTTCGGATGCCGTTGAAGTAGGTTTCAATGTCCTTCAAAATCTTTTTCTGTTCTGCGGAAAGCCCGGAGGTTCCCGACGGCGCCGGTTCCGCCGCGAAAGCCGGAAAGACGGCCAGCCCGACGAGACAAAACACTCCGAATAAAATCCGTTTGATCATTTTCCCAATCCTTGTATTTATTTTCGGGAGCAGAATAACAGATTTCAGACGTTCGCGGGAACTAAAATTTCACGCTTCCCGGCATGATTCGGAGCCGAGATGACTCCTTCGGATTCCATTTTGTCAATCAGATCGGCCGCACGGTTATAACCGATACGGAGCTGACGCTGGACATAGCTTGTCGACGCCTTGCGGTCACGCAGGACAATCGCGACGGCTTTATCGTACAGACTGGCCTCGTCATCGCCGTCCGCGGACGTGTCGCCTCCGGCGGCACCGCCGGCTTCTTCTGTTTCTTCGGTCACCGCCTGGACATATTCGGGAATACCCTGCGCCCTCAGATGGGATGTGATAACTTCGACTTCCTCATCGCTGACAAACGGCCCGTGCAGACGAACGGCACGCTGACCCTGCGCCAGATAAAGCATATCGCCCATGCCCAGAAGTTGTTCGGCGCCCTGCTCGCCCAGAATGGTGCGGCTGTCGATTTTTGTCGTGACGCGGAAACTGATGCGTTCGGGGAAGTTGGCTTTGATCGTGCCCGTGATGACGTCAACCGACGGGCGCTGCGTCGCCATGATCAGATGAATGCCCGAAGCCCGGGCTTTCTGAGCGATGCGCTGGATGGCGACTTCGATTTCCTTGCCCGCCGTCAGCATCAGGTCGGCCATTTCATCAACAATGACGACGATGTACGGGAACGGTTTCAGGTTCAGTTCCTGCTGTTCGTAAACCGGTTCGCCGGTTTCTTCGTCAAAGCCGGTCTGAACCGTACGCATCATCGGTTCGCCCGAAGCGATCATTTCGTTCAGCTTGCGGTTATAGCCGTCAATGTTCCGCACGCCCATCTGCGACATCAGAAGATAACGGTCATCCATTTCCCGGACGGCCCAGTTCAGGGCAACGACGGCTTTTTTCGGATCCGTCACGACCGGAGACAACAGATGGGGGATGCCGTTGTAAACAGACAGTTCCAGCATTTTCGGATCAATCATGATCAGGCGGCACTGTTCCGGCGTCAAACGATACAGCAACGACAGAATCATCGTGTTGATAGCCACGGACTTGCCGGATCCCGTCGTCCCCGCGATCAGCAGGTGCGGCATTTTTGCCAGATCGGTAAACGTCGGTTTGCCGCCGATATCTTTCCCCAGCGCCAGAGTCAGCGTCTTGGCGGATTTTTTAAATTCTTCGCACGAGAACATTTCCTTCAGATAAACGCCCGCCCGTTTTTCATTTGGCATTTCAATTCCGATGACGCTCTGTCCGGGAACGACGGCAATCCGGACGGAAAGCGCACTCATGGAACGGGCGATGTCGTCGGCCAGATTGATAACCCGTGTCGTCTTGATGCCCGGCGCGGGTTCAAGCTCGAACAGAGTGACCACCGGTCCGGGCCGGACATTGACAATTTTTCCCTTTACGCCGTACTCGTCCAGCACGCCTTCCAGCTGACGCGCCCGGTTTTCCAGAAATTCCTTGGAAATCAGCGGTTCCTTATCAGCTTTCGGCGTCGCCAGATAATCCAGCTTCGGCAGGTGGAACTGATTTTTATATTCCTTTTCCTCTTTCAGAGAGCGCAACGGCGAAGGTTTCGGACGAGCCGGTTTTTCGGGCGCGGCGTCTTCCTGAACACCCAGATCAAGCTCTTCCTGAACAGGCAACACACTTTCGGGAAGATCTTCATCAAACGGCACGGAATCATCTTTGCGTTCGGCCGGTTTACGGCGCGTTATAAAACGGTACAGGAATACGGCCGCCGACCGGATCGCTCCCGTCAGACCGAAAAACCACCGCTTCAGCAGATAAAACGGAATCCCCAGCGTCAAAGCAATCCCGAATACGGCAAAGACAAAAACAGCCGGCAGGATAACAATCTGCGGGTACGGGAAATATTTAACTGTCATCAGCTTCAGAAGCGGAAAATAAAAGGACGGAGCCAGCGCTCCGCCGGATCCGGCCGTCGCCGGCCACCGCAGCGGCAGAGGAAGAGCCGAAAACAGAACCGTCAGCAGGAACAGAGCCGGAATGAAACACAGGAGGCGCAGCACCTGAAACCGGTGCCATTTCAGCCGCATGACCAGAATGCCCCACGCCGTCAGCGCCGCCGGAAAGAAAACGGCGGCGTATCCGAAATACTGCCATAAGACATCCGACAGACAGGCGCCGAAATGCCCCAGTGCGTTCTTTGGAACACCTCCCGTCGCCGTGTTGAACGACGGATCCGAAGGGTCATAGCTCAGCAACGCCGCTGCAACGGCCGCCGCCGCCCCGACCAGAAGAAGCCCCGCAAAACGGATGGCGGATCGGCGGAAAAATGCCTTTAAATCCGGGGGAAGAAAAGTATGTTTCAAGTGAGTCGCCATCGTCCGCTCTCCGCTGTTAAGAAGACGGTTCCTTTATGACATAAAATAGTAAACAGCCGTTTAACTTGATTTCGGTTTTGAGTTCATTTCCAGAAGCATCAACATCGTTTTCAGGAATTTTTCCCGTGTTTCGCATTCCAGCAAAGCCTGTTTTTCAGCGGGCTGGAAGGGCAGCATCGCCGCCAGAGTCTCAAGCAGAATCTCGTCGCGGGCATTTTTCAGGATATCGGAATTCAGATCGATTTTATTGCTGTAGGCGTACCAGTCCAGGCTCGCAAACAGCTTTGCCCGGTCGATCTTGCATTTCGGCGGATTAAAGTCGTGCGAAAAAGGTGAAAAATCAATGCCGACCGAGCGGAAGGAGCTGTAATCGGAACATTCGTGAGTCACACGAAAACGGCAGATTCCCGTCAGTGTCACCAGAAGAAGATTATCGTCGGACTCGGCAAAGCTTGAAATACGTCCGGCGCATCCGACGGAATACAGTTTCGGATTCCGGTCAAACCCGGCAGGCTCAACGGGCTGGACCATACCGACGACGCGCGAGGCCGCAAGGGCATTGAAAATCAGCCGGATGTAGCGCGTTTCAAAAATGCGCAGAGGAAGCTTCATTCCCGGGAACAGAAAAGATCCCGTAAACGGCAGAACCGGAAGCGTCGTCGGCATTTCAATCATGGCGATGTCAAAAAGATTTTCGCTCATACATCGGCTCCGTTATGAAAAAAGAAGAGAGGAAAGCTTACGCCTTCCGGCGACCGTCAGAGGGTGCGAATTCCCCAATGCCGTAAAGAATCTGAAGAGCTGCTGGCGGGCGGCGTCGTTATTCCATTCCCGCTCGCGGGCGATAATGCCGATCAGAAGATCCAGCGCCTTCTCCTGTTCTCCGGCCGCGAACAAAGCCACGGCATAATCAAAGCGAGCCTGAAGGTTATCCGGTTCGGCCTCCACCCTGGCCGCCAGTGTTTCCGGCGCGGGCGCGTCCCGGGTTTCCAGAGCAACCTTCAGCGCCGTTTTTGCGGCTTCAAGTTCCGGGCTTCGGACGGACGAATCCAGACCATCGACCAGATCCTGCGCCGCATCAAATTGTTTTGTCTGGATAAAACAGCGGATCATCCCTGCAAACGCGTTGGGATTTGCCGGATCTTTCTCCAGAACGTCCGCGTACAGGTTCAACGCCGTCGAAGCATCGCCGTCCCGAAGTTTTTCTGCCGCGTCCTTCAGCATTTCATCCAGAGAAACCGCCGCTTTGCCGATCAGAGCCTGCATCAGCACTTTCAATTGAGAATCCGGCACGACTCCGGCAAATCCGTCAGCCAGGGCTCCCTGTGAAAAAATCATCGTTGTCGGGACGCCCTTTATGCCCAGCTGCATGGCCAGAGGCTGGACGTCTTCAATATTAAAGCGAACCATGACGGCCTTGCCGCCCGCCAGCCGTACATACTTTTCCAAAAGAGGCGCGAACTGCTGCGCTGCCGGCGATTGCGGCGACGAAAAATAAGCAAAAACAAGCTGCTTCTTTGATGCTTCGATCACATCGGCTTTAAACGACTGCATTGTGCCGTCTTTAACGATATCCTGAACCGGCGCCTGATTTTGAATATCTTCGAAAATTAAAGGCATTACTGTTTGTTCCTCTGTGGCATACTTCTTTTTTTCATCGCCTCACATCATATATGAAAAAGGAAGGGATGGGAACGAGAAAAAAGGAGAGCAGGATTAATCAACTTATTGAAATATCTTCCTTTTTAAAAATTTTTCAAAAAATCAAAATTTCTTGTTGCAAAAGAGGGGGGAATATTTATAATTCCCTTTCTGTGAGGAACAGCGCGGGCGTAGCTCAGGGGTAGAGCGCAACCTTGCCAAGGTTGATGTCGAGGGTTCGAATCCCTTCGCCCGCTCCAAACAAAAAAACCGCCTTTCGGCGGTTTTTGTTTTATGCGGAAAAAATCCGGCCGGTTCAGTTTCCTTTGTACGTGGCGTACCCGTTCGCGGAAACGGTCACCGGAATGTGGTAATGTCCTTCCCCATCCATTTTGAAAACAACTTCAATATACGGATAAACAGAAGACTGATTTTGCGCTTTGAAATAAGGCGCCGTATTGAATTTCAATTTGTAAATCCCGTTGTCGTCCGGACCGGCGGGAACGAATTCGCCGATCCGCCCGTTTTCGCCCGTTACTGCCGACGCTTCGGGCGTCCATTCTCCGGATTCCGGATTGAATTTGAACAGTTCGACATCCACGCCCGGCGCTGGAATGCCCCGGCTGACGTCCAGAATGTGTGTGCTCAGCCGATAGGAAACCGGCTCGGCGTCAGCATTTCCGGCCGCCGCGCATAAGACAAATCCCAATGCAATCATAAAAAGCTTCATGGCCATATCCCCCTTTTAACTTACCGGAATCAGGATAAAACGTCTTTCAAGGCCGGAACAGATACTTTAAAGGTTTAGAGACACCGCCTTTCCGTCGGCGGCAAAAAAAATCCCTTCCTGTTTTTACAGGAAGGGAGATAAGGGAATCGAAACTTTTTAACGACGCGCCGCCGTCATGCGCTGCATCTGCACCATTTCCACGGTTTTATTCATTTTCGGTTTGCCGCGGTTAAGGCTTCGGTCATTTGCCGGCGGTTCGTAAACCATTTGATCGGACCAAGGCAACCGGATTTTCTTACTTTCTCCGGCCTCTATTTCGCCGATCTGCGGCTTGATGATGCAGTTATGCAATTCATCATGCGGCTTGATCGGAATAAAGATCAGGTTACTGAAACTGTTCGTTCCTCCGCCCTGAAGCGGCAGTTTATGATGAACATTGAAACCGTTCGGCGCCTGTCCCTTTTGAATCTGATCCAGTTGTTCGTTCGTCATACCCAGACGGCGCAACTGAGAGATACAATGCTCTCCGATATATTTCAGGAATTCCTTACGAACCGCGTCAAACGCATCTCTTTTCTGTTTCCGTTCCTCTTTGGACGGAACACGGTATTCCGCTTCGACCAGTGTGAAACCGTTGAAGGTATCGAATTCAAACTGCCCTTTGGCGGCTTTTTCAAGAAAGTCCGGCGCCAGCCCGATTTTCACCATCTTCTGCTTCCGGGCTTCTTCCTTTTTTCTTTTGCGTTCTTCGCGCAGGGCTTTGACGACCGCGGGATCCGGTCTTTCATAAATATAAGCCTGCTGTTTTTCATTGGCTGTTGTCATTGCGGTACTCGTCCTGAAAAAATATCCCCTTTTCAAAAGATATCGATAAATTGTATTTTTGTCAATTTTTCTGTTTATTAATTTTCTTTCCGCCGTCCTTTTGTTCCGGAAAAAGACGAAAAAGGCAAAAAAAATCCCTCGGTGAAGAGGGATTTTCCGAAGAGAAAAAATTCACCGTCGGGCGGCGGACAAAGTGCGCATGCAAGCCATCTCGATGATCTTGCCGTTCTTTTTACCCTTATCGAAGTTTTTCGTATTGTCATTTTCCGGACGGACATAAACCATATTGTCGGACCAGGGAATTTTGACCTTTTTGCTTTCACCTTCCTGCATTGAACAGACCTGCGGATCCATAACCTTGTGATGCAGTTCGTTATGCGGGGGAATCGGCATGAAAATCAGGTTGCTGAATTCGTTTTTACCGCCGCCGTGAATCGGGAGTTTGTGATGGACGTTAAAGCCAAGCGGCGTCCGCCCGTTTTTAATCTGTTGGAGCTGCTGATCCGTAATTCCCAGATTCCGCAACGCATCCTCGCAGTTCGCCGCGATATGCTTCAGGAACTCGGAACGGACGCCGTTGAACGCACTCCGGCGCCGTTTGCGCTCTCCCTTGGGCGGGACGGTATATTCAACGTCGATCAGCTTGAACCCGTTGATCGTATCAAAATCGAACCGGCCGGCACGGGCGTTGGAACGCTCTTCCGAGTATCCCTGTTTCTTTTCTTTTTTCTTCCTTTTCCGTTCGCGGCGTTCCCTTTCGACCGTTTCACGGTCAAGCGCGTCGTATTTGACATGAATGTAAGCGTTGTTTCTGTTCTTTTTCGACTTTGTCATTTTCAGCATCCTTTAAAAAACGGGTTTCCCCGACCTTTTATCAGCGTACGTTCTGCATTTTCCTCAAAAGAGCGGCGTTTGGAGCGGCTTCCTGCGTTTTCTGCTGTTCCTTCGGCGGAATGAAAACAGAGCCTTCGGGCATCGGAAGGCGCACCATGGCGGTCTGCCCTTCCTTCAGAACGCAGATCTGCGGATCGGAAATTTCATGAAAATCTGTATGATAGGGATCGTTTTTGATCAGAATCAGGTTTTCGAACACATTCTGACCGCCCCCCGCCAGAGGAATTTTATGATGCGTATTGAAACCGCTGGGAGATTCGCCTTTCGTCATGCCGGCGATCGCCTTGTCGGAAAGCCCCATTTCCCGCAAAGCCGGCTCCATGGTTTTCGCCAAATGTTTTAAGAATTCCTTGCGCACATCGGTGAATTCCCGGCGCATGGCCTTGACCGTTTTTTTACGGACAGCCGTGTACGGAATTTCAACGACCGGTGCGCCGTGCAGTGTATCGGGGATAGCGGCAATCTTGGCCAGCCGTTCCTTTTCCATCCGTTCGCGGCGGCGGGCGTTGCGCTCTTCCTGTGACAGTTTTTTCTGAATCAGTTCGGTCATTTTACCGGCCTCCGCGTTTTGCGGCCGCGAAGTAGGCCGCCTTCTGTTTCAAAACCTGATTGGGCTGAGGCGGTTTTTTCTTGTTTTTATTCTTGTTTTTCTTTTTTTCAAGATTTTCTTTCCGCCGGATTTCGGCCTGCCTCTGAGCCTCTTTCTGCATGGGAAGGAAGCGGGCGTCGGGCACAAAGACCTTTTTATCCGAGAACGGAATTTTGATCGTAATCGATTCGCCTTCCTGAATGCCGCGGATCTGCGGGTTAATCACTTGGTTGTGTAGCATGTCATGATAGGGGACGCGGCGCATTAAAATCAGATTGGAAAAATCGTTGGTTCCGCCGCCGTGAATGGGAACCATATGATGTGTGTTGAATCCGTTCGGCGTATATCCCTGACGCATGCCCCGAATCTGCTTGTCCGTGATTCCGGCGGCGCGGAGTTCCTTGTACTGCGTCCGAGCCAGATGCCGGATGAAGTCAGCGCGGACACCTGTTTCAAACTCGCGCCGGCGTTCCTGGCGTTCCTCCAGAGGAGGCACTTTGAATTCCATCATGACGCAGGGGATATCGAAGCATGTATCGGGAACCTGAGCCGGGTCAAGACGTTCCGATTTCGGCGTACGAGCCAGCTTTTTGGCAATGCTCTGCCGGACTTTTTCATCCTTTGCATCGCGCTTCTGATGAACAAACCGATAGGATTTGTCCGGCTTTGAAGGATATTTCCAGGCGTACGGCAGATTTGATTTGGGTTTTGACATGAGTTCGGTATCCTCAAATTTCGTTTCCGGACAAAGAGAAATCTCCTTGTCAGGGTCATTATAAAAAGAGTATACCATATAAAAAGAGAGCACAAGACTTTTTGTCGAAAATGTCTAATTTCCGAAAAAAGTTTTTTCTTTTTCGGTCAGAAAACGTGGAAAACCAAGATGCGGAAAATCGCTTGTCAGGGGTGTGAGGGAGCTTTTTCCCATTTAGCGGCAAAAGACGTTTTTGCCGGCGACGCGTTCGTCTTTTTCCCGACATTTGAAGAAACCCTGTCGGCCGTCCGGGAGGGACAGGCGGATCACGCCGTCATTCCCGTTGAAAATTCCGAAGCCGGCCGCGTTTCAGACATCCATACGCTTCTGCCGGCGTCGGGACTTTTCATCACCGGGGAACACTTCTTGCGCATCCGCCATCATCTGCTCGGACTTCCGGGAACGAAAGCTGAAGATATCCGAGCCGTACGTTCGCATGTCCAGGCTCTGTCGCAATGCGCGCGGACTCTGGCGGCGGCGGGAATAAAAGGCCGGCCGGCGGCGAACACGGCCGTTGCCGCCCGGGAAACGGCGGCGGAAGGCGATCCGTCCATCGGAGCCATCGCCTCGGAAACGGCGGCGGAACTGTACGGACTGAGTATCCTGCGCCGCAATATGGAAGATTCGCCGGGCAACACGACGCGCTTTCTCATCCTGTCCGCGCAGGCCGGAGAAGTCCCCGCCGACGTCCCGGCCATCACGTCGTTCGTCTTCCGGGTACGGAACATCCCGGCGGCCCTTTACAAAGCCCTGGGCGGCTTTGCAACAAACGGCGTCAATATCCTGCGCCTGGAAAGCTATGTCGACCCGAAGCATTTCGTTTCCGCCGCATTCTTTGTTGACATTGAATCGCGGCCGGAACAGGATGCGTTCCGCCGGGCTTTCGACGAGCTTGATTTTTTCTCGGAAAAAATCCAGATTCTGGGAACGTATCCGGCGGATCCCTACCGGATGAAACTGTAAAAACCGCTTCGGCGCTGAGCATGCGAGGAAAGATGACAAAACTTTTTATGTGCCTTTTGGCCGCACTCCTTCTGTCGGGTCGTTCCGCACAGGCTGCCGGCGCCGGGGAGGACGGTTTCTACACCCGCTTTGATGTGGCCTATGCGGCTGCTCCCGACCGCGCCGATTGGGGCTATGTCCTGCGCGCGGGATTCGGCGAACGCTGGAACGATCATTTCCGCACAGAATTCATGCTGACGCGCCATCGCCACGAACTTGACGGCGTCCGGCGCGAGGACATGTTCCAGGGCGCCTCAAAGGGACGCGTTTCCGCCATGACCGCTCTGGCAAACGTTTACTGGGACATCTTCACATGGAAGGGTGTCACACCGTACATCGGTGCCGGCGCCGGTGTTTCCCGCAACAAAATGACCGATATCACCATTTTTCCGGCCGTGCTGAAAGGAACCACGAAATTTCGTCTCGCCTGGCAGGCCGGAGCAGGTGTCGGAATCGCCCTGCCAAAAAATCTGGAGCTGGATCTCGGATGGACTTACATGGATATGGGGAATTTCGAGACGAAAGCCTCCTATAACCCCTGGATGACCGATTTCTATCATTCCGCCCGCAGGGAAGACATCCGTTCGCATGAGTTTCATATCGGGCTGCGCTATAATTTCTGATAAACCACAAGGGTATAATGTCTCTTTTTCATAATTTCATGTATTCCGTCGTCGAACACCAGCCCGTCTGGGTGTGGCTTGTTTTTTTCGCGGTCGTCACCGGCATCCTGATTCTGGATCTGGGCATCCTTCAGCGCGGTGCGAAGGAAATCAGCGCCCGGCAGAGCATTCTCCTGTTCACAACATACGCCTCTATCGCCGGACTGTTCGGCCTTTGGCTCCATATGCGGTTCGGGGCGGAAATTTCGGCAGAGTTCTTTACGGGCTATCTTGTCGAACTGGGGCTGTCGATTGACAATGTTTTCGTTATTTCGCTCGTCTTTTCCTATCTGATCATTCCCCGCAACCTGCAACATCGGGTACTGTTCTGGGGTATTCTGGGCGCGGTGATCCTGCGCGGCGTCATGATCGTGCTGGGGGCCGAAATCATTGGAAAGTACGATGACATTCTCGTCCTGTTCGGCGCGTTCCTGATTTATTCCGGCGTTAAAATGCTGATATCGGACGAGGCGCTGATTAATCTGTCGGACAGCCGGCTCCTGACGTTTCTGCGGCGTTATATGCGTGTGACGGAAGGGCTGTATGGCGAACGGTTTTTCGTCCGCCTTCGGGATCCCGACAATCCCCGCCGGAAAAAACTTTACGCCACGCCGCTGTTTCTGGCTCTGGTGCTGATTGAATGCGGCGACGCCCTGTTCGCCATTGACAGCGTTCCGGCCGTGTTTGCCGTTTCGCATGAAGCGTTCGCCGTTTATACCAGCAACATTTTTGCCGTTCTGGGCATGCGCGCACTGTATTTCCTTCTGGAAGCCGCCCTGAACCGCTTTCAGTACATGCAACCGGCGTGCGCCATCCTTCTGATTCTGATCGGGCTGAAAGTCTTTGTGAACGAATTCTTCTTTGCCGTTGACGACGTCCTGTCGCTTCTGATTACGTTTTCGCTACTTGCGGGCGGGATTGTCGCCTCGTTGATCAAAATGAAACAGGATAAAAAAGAAGCCGAAGGCCGCGAAACACCGGAATAATTTTTCCTCTCCCTTGAAACACGCAGAAGGGTTCCTTATATCAGAAACGTCGGGCGGCGCCAAACGGGCGGCTCGACGAAGGGTGTCTTATGAACCCGAAAGAACTGTTTTTTGCTCATGAACCGAGGAGAAATATCATGGCCTTACTGACAACCAACACCCCTTTCATGCTTGGATTTGATTCCCTGGAGCGCCTGCTGGATCGTGCCGCGAAGAATTCGGAATCCTATCCGCCTTACAATATTGAACAGATTGACCCGTCCCATCTGCAAATCACGGTCGCCGTTGCCGGCTTTGCCGAAAAAGACCTGACGATTGAACTTGAAAACAGACAGCTTCTGATCCGTGGGCAGCATGCGGCGGAAGAAAAGGAAAAGGACCGGCAGTTTCTGTACCGCGGCATTGCGTCGCGGCAGTTCGTGCGTTCCTTCGTCCTGGCCGACGGGATTGAAGTCGTCGGAGCGCATCTTGAAAACGGACTGCTTCAGATCGACCTGGAGCAGATTGAACCGGAAAACAATGTCCGTCAGATAAAAATCTCGAAGAAACAGGAAAAGAAAGCCCCGGAAAAAATTACAAAAAACAAAGAGTCGGAAGAAAAAACCGTCTCGTAACCGAACCTGAAGGAGGTCGTCATGATGATAACAAAAGACATAACGACGGACGATCTGGCAAAACTGGGCGTGAATTCAATCGCCTACATCAAAGAACGGATCGTTGACGACCGGAGCCTGTGGTTCATTTATGCCGCCGAAGGAACGCAATTAGCCTATACAGACGACAAAAATAAGGCTATATCCCTTGTGTTGGATAATGAACTCGTACCGGTGAGCGTACATTGATAAACGAAATACAGAACAGCGGCCTCTGTCTGCGATGCCGCAAACCTGAAGAGCTCTGCGTCTGCACGGATGCAGAGCCTTTTGACAATCGGCATTTTGTGCTGATTCTCCGCCATCCGCAGGAACAGGACAAAGAGCTGGGCACGGCGGGCATCATTCATGCTCTGCTGAAAAACAGCCGCATTGTCACGGCTCTTTCGCGTCCGGGGCTGTCCAGCGTCCTGGGCCGGGAAGCCGACCCCAGACGGTGGGGTGTCCTGTATCTGGGGGCCCAGAATGAAACGCCCGTCGCACCGGGACTTTATGCCCTCAGCCGGAAGGGGACGCTTCTGCCGGACACGGAGGAAGTCCTCCGGAATCTGGAGGGCATCATCCTTCTGGACGGGACGTGGAGCCAGGCGAAAGCCTTGTGGTGGCGCAATCCATGGCTGCTGAAAACAAGGCGCCTGGTCCTGGTTCCGGAAAAACGTTCGTTATACGGACGGCTGCGCAGGGAACCGCGCCGGGAAAGCGTTTCAACGCTGGAAGCTGCCGCCCAAAGCCTTGATTTTCTGGGCGAAGACCCCGCTGTCGCGTCCGGTCTGACCGACGCCTTCCGGCGGATGCTTGAAAAATACCGGGCACGGCACTCCTGACGTATCGCCGAATGACGGTTTTGACTTTTCCCGCGGAAAAAATTATCCTGAACATGCGCAACATTTAAACCGCAGGAGGACATTTCATGAAAGAAGGAAGTATCGCCGAAGTCGCCATCATCATTCAGAACCGCGAGGCGGCGGCTCAGCAGGTCAACGAAATCCTGACACAGTACGGCAATTTCATCGTCGCACGGCTGGGGGTTCCTTTCCGTGAACGCGGGCTGTACCTGATTTCCATTGTTCTGGAAGCAACCGAAGACGAAATCCGCGCGCTGACCGAACGATTGGAGCAGGTTCCCGAAGTCAAGGTCAAATCAATCGCTGTCTGATTTCCCGTTAAACACGGAACGCCCTTTTCCGCCGGATGCGGGAACAGGGCGTTTTTTTACCGCGCGGGCAAAGGGCCCCGAAAAAATAACCCGTTAGAAAGTCAAGGTAAAAATCTGACAAAAAATTTATTTTTCCTCTATTTTTGTCGAATTTACTGTGATAATCTGAAAGACAGAAAAAGGGAAAACCATGTCCCTGCATCACATTTTTCGGAGACTTCAAGATGAGCATGCGCCTGCACACAAAACGCAATAACGCCATGAAAATGTACGGCTACAATAACGGGGTCAGCAAAGCGGCAAAAGCGGACGATCTCGCCCGTAAAGCCGAATACGCCCGCGGCAATTTTGAATTTGACGTCATCAACGGCTTCAGGCTGATTGAAAAGGAATACAAGACGCCGAAAAAAACCAAACGCGAGGAAACCCGCGAAGATTTCAAGAAAAACGTCCGGCCGGCCTTTTTAAAGCACATTGCCGAAACTCACGCTGACGCTCTGCGGAAGCTCGGTATTTCCGAAGCCAGCATCGCCCGCATGAAAAAGGGTATGAGCCCCAACGGATTCAACGTCCATCACAAGCAACCGATTCACGGCGGCGGAACCAACGATTTTTCCAATCTGATCTTCATGCCGATCAAACCGCATGACGAGTTGCACAACGTTGTCATCAGTCCGCAGATTCAGGGAAAAAACATTAAGGACGGCGTAATAATCAAAATGCCGTGGAGTGACGACATGGTCTGGCAACGTCCGGAAAGATCCCGCGAAAAGACGCAAAGCCGCCCGGCCGTCAATCCGGTTTTGACGGCGGCTCTGAAACAAAACGCGGCTCGGCGTTAAAATTCATTGTCGAAAGGGCATTTATCGTTTAATGATAAATGTAACGGGGAAGGCGTCTTACTTTCCTCCCGGCAACAACTCTACAGGAATGAAAAAATAAAATGACGATGGATGATATTCTTGAAACCTTATCCGAAGACGACGGCGCGATGATCGTCCGCCCGGCTTCCAGCAAGGATCTGGCGCAGTGCCAGAAGGACATGGCGGAAATCGAACTGAATCCGGTTCCGCAGGGATACGTCGATTTCCTGCGCAAAGTCAACGGGTTTGCCTGGAACGGCATTGAATTCTACAGCACCGACCAGGTGACCGATCCCGAAACGGAATACACCCTGATGGATATCGTTTCAATGAACGAGGATTTCATCGATTATAACCCCGAACAGTCGGAAAAGGTTCTTCTCGGCCGCGCCGACGATGACCTGTACACCTACAACACGTCGAACGGAAAGTACGAAGTACTGGATTTCACCGGACACGACGTCATGGAAGAATACGACGATTTTGAAACCCTGTTCGTCGAAGTCGTTTCTCCCCGCCTTAACGTATCGGATGACGACGCCGAATAACCGGGCCGTTTTTTATGCTGGTCAATGAATTTGATTTTGTTCTGCCGCGGGAGCTGATTGCCTCCCGTCCGGCGGAACCGCGGGAATCTGCCCGCCTTCTGCACGTTTCCCCGCCTTCTTCTTTTACCGACCGGCATATTTCCGATTTTCCGGATCTGTTGCGTGCGGACGATCTGCTTGTTTTCAACGATACCCGCGTCATTCCGGCGCGTCTGTTCGGGAAACGGGGCGAAGCGTCTGTTGAGGCGACTCTGTTCAAGGCCGAGGCCCTGAACCGGTGGGAAGCCCTGGTCAAAAATGCGCGGCGCCTGCATGAAGGCGATGTTGTTTCCTTTTATCCGCCCGAAAATCCCGATGCAAAGCCTCTTCAGGCCAAAGTCCTGGGACGCGGCGAAAGCGGGACGGTGATTCTGGAATTCATGGCGGATCCATCGCTTGTGTTTTCCCTGCTGGAAACATACGGCGTCATGCCTCTGCCGCCCTACATCCACCGTGAAAAGGACGAATACGGCGAGGACGTCAAAAATTACCAGACGATTTTTGCCCGCAATCCCGGAGCGGTCGCAGCGCCGACCGCCGGACTTCATTTCACGGAAAACCTTCTGGCCCGAATCGACGCCCGGGGAATCGAACGGATGGAAATCACCCTGCATGTCGGCGGCGGCACGTTCCTGCCGGTTAAGGTCGAAGATACCCGTGACCATGTCATGCACGCCGAATTCGGCATCATCACACCCGAAAAGGCGGAGCGCCTCAACCGAGCCAGACAGGAGGGACGGCGGATTGTTTCAATCGGGACGACGGCCCTGCGCCTTCTGGAAAGTGCGGCGGACGAAAAGGGTGTCATCCATCCGTTCCATCAGGAAACATCCATCTTCATCACACCGGGGTACCGTTTCCGGGCGGTCGACGCTCTGTTTACGAATTTTCACCTGCCGTGCTCGACGCTGTTCATGCTGGTCAGCGCCTTCTGCGGCACCGAATGCATGAAATCCGCCTATGCTCATGCTGTTGAACGGAAATACCGTTTCTTTTCTTATGGAGACGCCTGCTTTCTGGATAAAGGCGAATAAAAAAGAAAAATATAACATATTTGTACTGTTGCTTTTCGCTTTCAAAGCCACTATAACACTCTATGAAAATAAAACTAAGGAGTACTGTTATGACAGAACAATTTAATAATGAAGATCTTTTGGCGTTCACGACGGAAATCGTTTCTTCTCATGTTGCAAACAATCCGACAGCAGCCACCGAGCTGCCGGCTCTGATTCACGACGTGTATAAGGCGCTTGCTTCCGTTAATACGGCCGTCCAGCCCGCCGTTGAACGTCCTCAGCCGGTTGTTCCTGTTAAAAAATCTGTTTTTCCTGATTATATCGTCTGCCTCGAAGACGGGAAAAAGCTTAAGATGCTGAAACGCCATTTGAAGACAGCCTATAACATGACTCCGGAAGAATATCGTGAACGGTGGAACCTGCCGGCGGATTATCCCATGGTGGCGCCGAATTATGCGGAACACCGCTCCGGACTGGCTAAAAAAATCGGCTTGGGAACCCGCCCGCGGAAAGCCAAATAGACATTGTTTGTTTATGGGGGCATTATCTTCGGGTAATGCCCTTTTTTTTGAACGGAATGCAAAATGAAGCCTGAAGAGAAATTCTGGGAAACCAAAAAGCTGGAGGACATGAGCGCCGACGAATGGGAAGCGCTGTGCGACGGATGCGGCAAATGCTGTCTGGAAAAACTGATTTTTGAAGATGACAGCCTTGCCTTTACGAACGTCGCCTGCTGCCAGCTGGATCTGGAAACATGCCGGTGCATGCATTATGACGAACGGTCGCGCTACGTCCCCGAATGCGTGCGCATCACGCCGGCGGACCTGGAAGACATTTACTGGCTGCCGAAAACATGTGCCTACCGCCGCCTGCATGAAGGAAAACCTCTGCCGTCGTGGCATCCTCTGATCACGGGAGATCCCCTTTCGGTTCACCGCGCGCGCATGTCCGCCCGCGGACGGTGCGTTTCGGCGAAACCGGCCGGGGAATTCGCGGATTATATTGTCGAATGGGATGATTTATAAGCGGTGGAAAGCAAAACGGTCAACCTTGACGTAAACGGCGTCTCCTTCACTCTTGAAATCCGGCGGAACCCGCAGGTGCGGCGGATGCGCGTCCGTATTGACCGCATGACCCGGCGGCCGGTTCTTGTCCTCAACCGGCGGACGTCGGAAAAGGCCGGCCTGGAATTCGCTCTGCGCAATGCCGAATGGATCGGACGGCAGCTGGCACTGCTTCCGGAAAAAAAGGTCTTCGCCGACGGTTTCCGTTTTTCTCTGTTGGGCGAGGACGTCTGCATCCGTCATTCACCGAATGCCCGGCGCGGTGTATGGTTGGAGGAAAACATCGTCTGGGTTTCGGGTCGAGAAGAGCACCTGCCGCGGCGCGTTGCCGATTTTGTGAAGGAAAGCCTCCGGACTTACGCCCGCCGGAAAAGCGCGGAATTCGCGGCGGCACTGGATGTCCGTATCCGCAAAATCAGCATCCGGGATACGAAATCCCGCTGGGGAAGCTGTACGAAAAACGGTGACGTTTCTTTGTCCGGACGGCTGGCCTTTGCGCCCAGAGAGGTTCTGGACTACGTCATCGCCCATGAAGTCGCTCACCTGCGCCACATGGATCATTCCAGGGAATTCTGGGAAACGGTTGCCGTTCTTGTCCCGTATTACAAGCTTGCGGAACGCCGGCTGAAACGCGAAACCGCCTTTCTGTACAGCTTTGATCTGTAATTTTTTAGACAAAAACATTTTATTTCCAAAAAAAATCCGGCATAATGAAAAGCAAACAAAGGGACAATGCTGATGGAAACAACGAAACAGGCGGAGCTGGAAGCCGGGCGCTTCATCCACCGCGGTATGAAATATTTAAGGGCGTCGTTCCCCGAACGAACCCGCGATTATGATGACGACTCGCTGAAAAACACGCTGATTGACCAATGCCGGTACGCCCTGGAAAACGGATTTGAAACCGAACGCGACGTGATGTCTCTGGTTGACCTTCAATGGCGCCTGCCCGAAGATTTCCGGACGAATGAAAAAACGGCCTGGGTTCATGAGATTCTGAGTGATCCCGATATGGATGTCTCCTTGAAAATCGAAGCTCTGCAAAGTGCTTTTGCCATGTTTTTGGCTCTGGCGGAAGAAACGGAGGAATGAAAATGGAAAAACGCGGCTGTAAGGCGACACTGTACGTCGAATCCCCGAATGTCATGATTCCCAAACGTCTGCGAGACAGAGTTATGCCACGCGATCCGCGGGAGCTGGGAACCGCGGTCGGACACGTTTTTTTCGGCCTGACGGATGAAAAGGGCGTTGAAAAAACATACGGGCTTCACGCCGCCTGCTGTTCTCTTGGCCATGAAAATGTCACCCCGGAAAACCGGATGACCTCGCTTTTTTCCTTCCGGCGCATCGCGGGTCTTGTCACTGATGAAAAAGGGGAACCCTATGACGATAAGATTGTGTACCACATTTCACGCGAACAGTTTGATGCGGTTCACGATTATGCCGAAAAGGCTCGAAAGGAGCCGCCGAAATATAATATCTGGACGAACAACTGCACAACATTTGCTTACAAAGCCCTGAAAAAGGCCGGCGTGCGCCTGCCGCCGCAGCTTCCGTTCTGTACGCCCGCCATGACGGTGGTCGGAATCCGCGCGCTGGAAAAAGCGGACCGGATTAAAAACAGCCTGATTCAGGCCGCCGGCCGGCTGGCCGATTCCTTTTCATCCGAACGCAAGGTTTCAGCGGACGGCCTGGCGCGTCTGAAAAAACAGCCCCGCATGGAAGGTTTCGGCGTCAAAACGCTGACCGCACGGCGCGTGAAAGAACGTTAAACCGGCTTCTGCCCGTGTTCCAAAGCTTCCTTTAAATCGGCTTCCGGCGTTGAGATTCGTTTCAGGTCAAATGTCTTGACCAGAAAATCCGTTATATTCGGTGAAAAAAACGCGGGCGGCGTCGGCCCGAGGTAAATGTTCCGGATGTTCAGCGCAAAAAGAGTCAGCAGGATACAGACGGCTTTCTGTTCGTACCATGACAGAATCAGGCTGGCGGGCAGACGGTTGACGTCCGTTCCGAAAGCTCCGGCAAGGGCGGAAAGGACTTTGACCGCGCTGTAGGCATCGTTGCACTGCCCCATGTCCAAAAGGCGCGGAATACCGTTGATTTCTCCCAATGTCATGTCGTTGAACCGGTATTTCCCGCACGCCAGCGTCAGTACGAGCGTGTCCGGAGGCGTCTGCCGGACGAATTCCGTGTAATAGTTCCGACCCGGTTTGGCGCCGTCGCACCCGCCGACCAGAAAGATATGGCGGATGTTGCCTGTCCGTATGGATTCGACGATTTTATCAAGCTGCCCCTGCACAGCGTTCCGCGCACAACCGGTTGTCAGCGCGTCCCCGCCGTTGATGCCGGTCATATGCTTTTCTTCGGAATAACCGCCCAGAGCCAGCGCCTTGTCAATAACGGGCGTAAAGTCCTTGTCTGCACCGATGTGCGGCAGTCCGGGAAAACCGACGACTCCCGTTGTGAAAACACGGTCGGCATAACTGCTTCTGACCGGCATCAGGCAGTTCGTCGTAAACAGGACAGTCCCCGGAATACTGTCGAATTCGGTCTGCTGATTTTGCCATGCCGTTCCGAAATTGCCTTTCAGGTGAGGAAACTGTTTCAGTTTGGGATAGCCGTGCGCGGGAAGCATTTCACCATGCGTATAGATGTTGATTCCCTTGCCTGCGGTCTGCTGCAGAAGGAGATACAGGTCGTGCAGGTCATGTCCGGTGACGACGATGAAGGGGCCTTTTTCAATATTTGTCGTGACCTGTGTCGGTTCCGGATCGCCGTAGGTTTCGGTATTCGCCTTGTCCAAGACGGCCATGCATTTCAGATTGACGTTCCCCGTTTCCATGACCATTGCCCGCAGGGCGTCCGCGTCCGTCCCCTGTCCGACAGCTTTCAACCCCTTGTAAAAGAAATCGTTAACGTCTTCGTCCGTATATCCCAGCGCCGCCGCATGGAAGGCATAGGCCGCCATCCCTTTCAAACCGAACAGGATACAGGACTTCAGCGAACGGATATCTTCGTTTTTTTCCGTCCACAGCGTCTGGAGATCATACTCGGGTGCCCCCAGCGACTTCTGCGTTTCAAGAGCCCGGTTCAACAGCTCTGTCAGAGAGGCGTTGTCAAAGTTGACGTTTGTCAGTGTTGCGAACAGGCCGCGAATCATCAGATCGTTCATCTGAGGATTGATTGACGTCGGGGTCGCCGCCAGGGAAATTCCGATCAGCGTCTGCACCAGCCGATCCTGAAGAAGAGCCGTATCCGCCCTTTTGCCGCAAACGCCGCCCCCTGTACAGCCCTTTCCCTGAGCTGTCTGCTCGCACTGAAAACAAAACATGCCGCATTCCTTTTTGTTGGACATTCCTTCTTCTTTTGTACCGTCGCGCCGGACAAAAGGGAACCTATCCATTCGGGTGCGCCCGCCCGGCTTCCCTGTTTACCGTTTCGCAGGGGATAAGGAAATCCGCCGGACGGAATACAATGCCGACGGTTCGTTTTTCATAGGAAAGAATAAGGGGGCTTGCGCCTCAGTGAGACGATTTCACCATCTCGACAATATCGGCAATCCACGATGTGATGTAAGGAATGTTCAGCGCAATCAGATGCTGCGTCAGCTTGAACAGAAGGAACAGGATGATCGCCGTCCCCAGCGTCAGACCGAGCCCCTTGGCAACTCCGGAAAAGAAATTCAGCCAGAAAAGCCGCTTGGGGCTGTTGACCAGCTCGACATATTCCAAAAGTCGGGCATGATTGAATTGATCATACAGCTGTGAAATTTTTTCATAAGCCTCTTTGGAATAATCTTTTTCAGGCATCGCCATGTCCTAAATTACAATTGTCATTTCAAAAGAAAGGAATACACTGCTCTCGTATTTGTCGCAGAAAAGCCGAAGGGAGGCAATGACAAAATGGCGAATCCGCGTATAAAAGGCATTGTCTGGGCTGTTATAAGCATGTTTTTCTGGGCGTCGTCCTTTCCTGTCGGCCGGACACTGATCAGCCGGGGAATGGTTGATCCCGTCACGCTTGGGATGCTTCGTTTCGGAACGGGCGGGCTTCTGATGCTGGCGGCCGGACGGCTTATGAGACAGACGCGCCTTTTCACTCTGTCCCGTACGGACGCATTCCGTGTTGCTTTCCTGGGGCTTCTGGGAACGGCGCTGATGGGTCTTTTTCTGTTCACGGCCCAGAAAACGGTTTCCTCCGTCAATTCGTCCATGATTGAAGCGCTTTCTCCCCTGCTGATTTTCATTCTGAGCGCCGTCAGTTCCCGACATTTCTCCTTTCTGCAGGCGTTCGGGCTTCTGTTCGGGTTCGGCGGATGCCTGATGGTGCTGAAGGTCATCGGATTCGACGGCGCCCATCTTGACTCGTATCAATTCGGAGATTTCCTGATTCTGTGTTCTTCCCTGTGCTGGTCGCTGTATACGGTCTGGGGCAAACCGGTCGTCCTGAAAATCGGCGCTTACGCTTTCACGGCATGGACCATGACAGCGGGCGCGGTCTGGTTGCTGCTGTTCAACCTGTTCTGTTATGAGGAAATTATCTTTCCCGCCTCGGGACAGGCTTGGGGTCTGATCGCCTACTTCGCGGTTTTTCCCACCGCCGTCGCCTTTTTCGCCTGGAACGAAGCGCAGAACTACATTTCGCTGGCACTTTTGAGCCTGTCCGAATATTTCACGCCGCTCTGCACAGCCCTTCTGGCGCTGGCGTTTCTGGGCGAACCCGTTACGGCGGCCCAGCTGACCGGCGCGGTGATTATCTGCGGCGCGGTTCTTATTGAACCGGAAATCCTTGAAATGCTGCCCCGCCGGCGGAAAAAAAACGAGGAACCCGCCGATTATGCGGAAGCCGCCTGAGATGACGCCCGCGAAACCGTAAAAACCTCCCTTTTCAATGAGGTTCGGATCGGCCGGAAAATCCCCCGCGAAAAGCTGGAGGAAAAAATCCGCCGGATGAAAACGGAAATAAAAAAACCGCCCGCATACCGCAGGCGGTTTCCCAAGCATATCGGCTGAAATCAGGCCAGCTCCACCAGACCGGCGTCAACGGCCTTCAGCATGACTGCGATATCGCGCCATCCGGGAACGGGTTTTCCGGCATCATCCAGAACATCGATTCCCTTTGAGCGGCAATACGCGGTCATTTCGCCCTCGTCGGCATCAAACACTTCCTGCCACAGCGATTCATAAGCCTTTTTGGAATAGTCCGGAGCCGCGCCGAAAATGCGCGTTACCATGCCGTTCGTTTCCGACGTCCGAATCGGATCCACGCCTTCGACCGGAGGCAGCGGCGCGGGCAGATAATCAACGGCGCGAATGACGGTTTCTGTTTGCATTTTTTTCTCCTTTGTTCATATTACTGACAGTAAACAAAATTTACCGCGTCAGGAAAAGTCTTTTTTATAAAAAAGGAAGTTCGAAATGATTCCGCGTTACAGCCGTCCCGAAATGTCCGCCGTATGGACGGACGAAAACAAATTCAAAACCTGGTTGGAAATCGAAACCTGCGCCTGCGAAGCGCTGGCCGAACTGGGCCTCATTCCGTCGTCCGCCATCCGGGACATTCGCGAAAAGGGACGTTTCGACCCGGAACGCATTGATGAAATCGAAGCCGAAGTCAAGCATGACGTCATTGCGTTTCTGACGAATGTCGCCGAAAACGTCGGTCCGTCCGCCCGTTTCATGCACCAGGGGATGACGTCTTCGGATGTTCTGGACACGTCCTTTGCCCTGCGCCTGACGCAGTCAATCGACATTCTTCTCAAGGATTGTGACAGGCTGACGGAGGCTTTGAAAAAGAAAGCCCTGGAGCATAAATACACGCTCTGTATCGGCCGCAGCCATGGCATCCACGCCGAACCGACCACTTTCGGACTGAAAATGCTGGGGTTTTACGCGGAATTCGTCCGGAACCGGGAACGCCTGGAAGCCGCCCGCCGGGAAGTGGCTACCTGCGCGATTTCCGGCGCCGTCGGGACTTTTGCGACGATTGATCCGCGCGTTGAAAAATATGTGGCCGGCAAACTCGGCCTGACGCCCGAACCCGTTTCGACGCAGGTCATTCCCCGCGACCGGTATGCGGTTCTGTTCGCCACCATCGGCGTCATTGCCAGCTCGATTGAACGGCTGGCTGTTGAAATCCGGCATCTGCAACGCACCGAAGTCCGCGAGGCCGAGGAATATTTTTCCGCCGGACAGAAAGGGTCTTCGGCCATGCCGCACAAGCGCAATCCGGTGCTGTCGGAAAACCTGACCGGGCTGGCACGTCTGCTGCGTTCTTATACGATCCCGGCCATGGAAAATGTCGCCCTGTGGCATGAACGTGACATTTCCCATTCTTCGGCCGAACGAATCATGGCACCCGACGCGATGATCGGCCTGGATTTCGCCCTGAACCGGATGGCCGGCATCATTGACAGGCTGCTGGTTTATCCGGAAAACATGATGGAAAACCTGAACCGGCTGAAAGGCCTGATTTTCTCGCAACGCGTCATGCTGGCTCTGGTTGAGGCGGGGCTGAGCCGCGAAACGGCCTACAAACTGGTTCAGCGCAACGCAATGAAAGTCTGGGCGGGCGAAGGACGCTTCCTGGATCTTCTGGCGGCCGACACGGAAGTCGCGGACGTCCTGGACGCCGAAAAGCTGGAACGTCTGTTCGACATGAACTTTTACACCGCGCAGATTGATTTTATTTTCGAAAAAGTCCTGGGATAATTATTTTTCCGAATCCCCTTTTCCTTCATACGGGAAAAGGGGATTTTTAAGAACCGGAAAAGATTTTGGACAAAAAATTGATGTTGTTTTCCTAAATATCTTATGACATACTTTATCCTGAATTCAGACCGGTTATCGGAGAAGTTATGTCTCGTTTTGAAATGGTGAACAAAACGGCGGCGGCGCAAAAGGAAACGTTCACTCCGGAACGCATTGCCACCGTCCATAAAGCGCTTTCGGGAGAAACGCGCCGCGAACTTTCATGCCTTCACGTCGTTCGGGACGAAAACGCCGAACCGCTTCTGGACATCCGATTCAAAAACAGAGACGTCCATATCCGGGCAACGGATAAAAATGTCGAGATGACCGGCGAATACGGGCCGGCCGAAATCGATGCCCTTGTACGCATCACAGCCTCTCTGGGGTGGACGGATGCGGCGGCGCACGGAAATGAAACCGACATGAAAGAAGCCCTGGATGCCGCGTACCGACACGGTCAGCATCTGGACATCGGTGGGGCGGCGGATGACGGAAACCGTCTGGCGCCGCTGGCCGGCTTTGTGAACGCGGCGGCAAATTATACAGTCCATCCCGGCACGGGAAGTACAGAAAAATCGCCGGGTATGCGGCTTTTAAAATACATCGCCGAGCGCCCGGAAAAGATTTTCAATGCCGCCCGCAGAGGAAGCATGGCCGCGTTCCGGAAGGTCGCAGGACTTGTGGGACAGGTTTATGATTATAATGAAAAGCCCGGAGTCAAGGTCGTCGCCGCTCTCAGCGCAACCGCCATGGCCGGTGGGACGGGAATGACCTGTTACATGGTGGCGGACAAGGCGCACTGGGCATACGACCTGATGATGGAGCGGCGGGAGGAAGAAAAACGACGTCAGGAAAAAGTCGCCGAATTCCTCTCCAAAGGACTGGAAGTTCCCCAGGAA